>DAOUFU010000133.1:0-73406 GCA_034429275.1 Anaerolineae bacterium
CACTCCGGCCCAGCGCCGAGCGGTCTTGCGCGGCGGGCGGGGGGGGGGGCGGGGGCGGGGGCGCGGCATCGAGCTTCGCCAGCATGGCGCGCGCTTTCTGGTGATTGGGGTCATATTTCAGCACCGTTTCCAGCGCCCGGCGGACCAGTTCCGGCTTGGTGACGGCATGGGCCATCAGCCACCACGCATCGGTATTCTGTGGATCGGTTTTGAGCACTGCCTTGATGATCTGACCGGCTTGCTGACGTTGACCCTGCTTGATCAACTGGTAGGCCTGCACCAGTTCCGGAGATGGGGGTGACTTGGCCATACGACCTTCCCTCGTCAACTTAATGGGCTGCGTGGGCGGCGGCTGCGATGAGTGGATGTGCCGCGATCTGCCCCTTATTGTAGTGATGCAGTGGTGGGTTAGCAATCGGCGCTCACCCGGCGCTGGGAGTCAGTGCCAGCGTGGGGCACGCGCGGCATAGATCAGGATGCTGGCCGCCACCGCTGCGTTCAGCGATTCCGCGCCGGTCACCATCGGGATTCGAACGGGCGTGTGGGGAAGATCGCGGATGGTCGTTCGCGGGCCGTGTGCCTCGCCGCCGATGACGATGGCGGACGGCCGCAGCCAGTCCACCTCAAGATAGGAAACCGCACCGCCCGCATCCGCCACATAGAGCGCCAGCCCCTCCAGCCGACTGACCAGGACATCCCAGCCCGGCGAGATCACCGGAACGCGAAAATGCGCGCCCATTCCCCCGCGCAGAGTCTTGGGGTTGGTGGGGTCCACCGTGCCGGGCGTGAGCGCGACAAAGTCCACCCCGGCGGCGGCGGCGGTGCGGATCAGCGTGCCCAGGTTGCCGGGATCGCGCCAGCCATCGGCCACCACCACCAGGTCGGGCGAGGGGGGCAGCGGCAGGTCTGGCCAGGGGAACACGCCGAGGATGCCCTGCGGAGTCTCGGTGCTGGCCATCGCCTGCATGAGCGCCTCGGTCACCGGCCAGCAGCCGATGCCCATCTGTTCCAGCTCGGCAGCCAGGGCCACTGCCGGGCTATCCGTCTCGCTGGCTGAGACCAGCACAAAATCGGGGCGCGCGCCAGCGCTGACTGCGTCACGCACCAGGCGGACTCCTTCGAGCACCAAGCGGCGCTGGCTGCGGCGGGCTTTGGCCTGGGTTTGCAGCAGGCGCACCAGTTTCACGCGGTCATTGTGCGGGCTGGTGATGGGGTCCATGGTGCACTGCCTTTCCGCGAAGACGCAGGCCAACTGTTCCTTTGTATCTGCTGAAAACACAAAAAACCGGCGCGTGGCCCGGTTGAGCCGCCGGTTTAATGAGCCATCACATCACGCGCCGCGACGAACTAGGCGTTCTGCGCAGCTTTGACGATCGCCGCGAAGGTGTTGAGATCGCGCACGGCGATATCGGCCAGCACCTTGCGGTCGAGGTCGATATGCGCCTGCTTGAGGGCGTGCATCAGGCGGCTGTAGGACATGTTGTTGAGACGAGCAGCCGCGTTGATACGCGCGATCCACAGGCGACGCAGGTCGCGGCGGCGGCCACGACGATCGCGGTAGGCGTACCACTGGCTTTTCATCATTGCTTCATTGGCGCGGCGGAACAACAGGTGCTTGCTGCCCCACTGCCCCTTCGTCATCTTCAGGATTTTCTTATGGCGGCGGCGCGTAGTAAAACCGCCCTTCACACGGCTCATGACCTTACTCCTTCAACGATCGCTCTACTGGGCCTGGCGTGCGCCGCTAGGCCGGGGGATTCTGCTTATACAGTCCGAGGTAAGGGGCCAGGCGCTTGACGCGCTTGATTTCCTTGGCGTTCTTGACCTCGATGGCTTTGGTGAACTGCGCACGCACGCGGCGCGACTTGCGGCGGCGCAGGTGGCTCTTGCCGCCCTTGGCCCGCAGCACTTTGCCGGTGCCGGTCACTTTGAACCGCTTGGCCGCAGCCTTGTACGTCTTCAGTTTGTACTTTTTCTGCTTGGTAGCCACGAACAGCACTCCCTATCTATACAACATGCGCACCGCACGGGGGTGCGGCGCGATCTGAACCATTCAATGAGGACACAACCCGCCGAGAATTAATTGTTCTCTTTGTCCGAAACCGGGGCCAGCACCATCAACATCGTCCGGCCTTCCATGTTCGGGTGCTGCTCGACAACCGCCACATCCTGCAGTTCCTCGGCTACTTCGCGCAGCATATCGCGCGCGATCTCCGGGTAGGTGATCTCGCGCCCGCGGAAGCGAATGCGGACCTTCACCTTCATCCCTTCGGCCAGCCAGCGGCGCGCATCGCGCACCTTGAAGCCCTTGTGGTGATCGTCCGTCTTGGGCCGCAGCCGGATCTCTTTCACTTCGATCTGCTTCTGCTGCTTACGGGCCTCGCGTTCCTTTTTGGCTTTCTCATAAAGGAACTTTCCGAAGTCCATAATCTTGCAGACCGGCGGCACGGCATTAGGCGCGACTTCAACCAGGTCTAGCTCGCGAGCATGGGCCATTTCCAATGCTTTTTGAAGCGGGACCACACGTACATTTTCATTCTCATCCGTAATGAGTCGAACCTCACGCGCGCGAATCCGCTCGTTGATCCGGTAATCTCCAGTGCTTATGGCCCTGATCCTTTCCTTTTAGAAGGGTTGCGATCCTCACCAGGGGGCGATTGCATCCTCATCGCACACCTTTTTTGTGGCAATGCAGTGTAGCACAGCCGGGGCGGTTCGTCAACCGTTTTCCCGCGTGTTGGGCGGGGCTTCGCGTGGCGGGCCTTGCAGCAGGGCCACCAATTCGTTCTCAACTTCGGGCACGGCGACAATGGTCAGACAGTCTCCGGCGCGGAGTTCAGTCTCTCCATGTGGCACGATCAACCGCTCTGCACGGCGAACGGAAGCCACAGTGGCCTCGATGGGCCAGTGAATCTCGCGGATGCGCTTGTTCGCTGCCGGAGAGCCTTCAGTTACGGGCAGCTCAAACACATGAGCGCCGGTCAGGGTATGCAGCCGGATTTGCTCAGACAGGTGTTGTTCCTTGCGCTTGCGTGCGATGGCGACATTATAGGCCCGCATCACATCCTGGCGGCGAAGAAGGCCGAGCAGGTCTTGTGTATCGCGGGTGACTACCGGAAGCTGCCCGATATTGTGTGTGCCCATGCTGCGGATAGCTTTCCAGAGCAGGTCATCCGGGTGTGCGATGATCATCTCGCGAGTCAAGATATCGGCGACCCGCAGCGCCGCGCTGCTGCCCGACTCGTAGGCTCGCTGGAGGTCGGCCAGTGTCACCACGCCTACCAGCCGCCCATCCCCGTCCACCACACACATCGAGCGGGCATTGTGGGCACGCAGGCTGTCGCGCAGTTCAACCAGGCTCGCCGTCTCAACGATGGTGGGCGCGGGGGCAGTCATGACCTCCGCTACTGTGACGGTCTGCATCACATCAACGTCGCGGCCTTGGGGCAGCCGGATACCCTTCCGCAGCAGGCCAAGGGCATAGACTCCGTGCGGCTCGATATGCTCGGCCACATAGACGCAGATCACCGCCGTGAGCATGATGGGCAGGATCAGCCGGTAATCGTTGGTCAGCTCAAAGACCAGCAGCACCGCGGTGATCGGTGCGCGTACTACGCCCGCCATCATCGCCGCCATTCCCGCGATGGCGTAGGACTGGGGATCACCCGTCGCTCCCGGCGCACCCACCAGGTTCACCGCCCGTCCAAATGCGCCGCCCAACATCGTCCCGATGAACAGGGTCGGCGCGAACACCCCACCGACAAAACCTCCGCCGAGGCTGACCGTAGTCATCACAAACTTGGCCAGTCCCAGCGCCACCAACAGGGCAAAGGTGTATTTTGTATCCGTGCCGTTCAAAACAACATTCATGGTTTCGCGGCCTGTTCCCAGAATATCGGGCAGGGCGATCGCCACCAGGCCGACCAGAACCCCGGCCAGGGCCGTTTTGAACGGGCGCGACAGGTGGACATACCGGTGCCAGAGATCGTGCTGCCAGTACACCGCGCGGATGAACAGTGCCGCAATCGGACCCATCACCAACCCAAGCAGCACATAAAAGGGGATTTCGAGCGGGCTGCCCATCGTATAATTGAGGATGCCCATCTCTGCCCCGGCGCTTTCCACCGCCTGGGTGAACACCGAAGACACTACCGCCGCCAATACAACGATGCCAAACGAGGCGGTCGAAAACTCGCCGTTGAGGATCACCTCCAGCGCGAAGAACACCCCGGCAATGGGCGCTTTGAAGGCAGCCGCTATCGCGCTGGCCGATCCCGCCCCGACCAACAGGCGAACCTGTTCTTCGGAGAGATGCAGGCGCTGCCCGAAAAACGATCCCAGGTTAGCACCGATCTGCACGCTGGGGTCCTCTGGACCCAGCGAAGCTCCCGCGCCCAGCGACATCGCCGATGCGAGTGCCTTGGCGGGCATCCGGCGGTAACGCAGGCGTCCTCCGCCCAACGTCACCGCCTCCATGATCCCTGCCACCCCGTGATGGCGCTCTTCGCCAACAAATCGCTGCATCAGGCCCCCGACCAGCAGCCCGGCTATGCCCAACGCGATCACGATGCTCAATGGGCCGAACCAGGGGGCCAACACCTCATCTGCCAGTCCTTCGCGGAACAGGCGTTGGAAGATATCGATCCCCTCACGGAAGAGCCAGACCCCGATGCCGCTGGTCAGGCCCACGGCCAACGCCAGGGTGAGCAGGGGCGAGCCTTCTGAGAAGCGCGGAAAGTACGCGCTGCGGGCGAATTTTCTGAAGAGACCGGAGACGCGGACGGAGCTAAGGCGATTTTGGCCTGTTACACGCGAAAAAACATCCCAGGGTTTCACGGGCAGCTCTGAATCAGAGGAATAGTGGACAACAAGCTGGCCTAATATACCACTTGTTCGTGGATGATTCGCCAGGAAAAGACTATCGCTGAAGGCTGGCGCAAAACTCCATGCGAATCCGGCGGAACGCGTTACACTAGTGGCGTGGACATTTGCGTCCCAAGCGGGCGAGACTCCAGGCTCAAATGTCAACACGGCTCACTGCCACCGATAGGATTACGAAAAGCCGATTACACCAGGGGGAAAATATCACCTATGGCTCAACAGACTGCCGATTTTGTCGTCATCGGGGGCGGGATTACGGGGACCAGTGCGGCCTACCAGCTCGCGCTGCACGGTTATCGCGTCATGCTGCTGGAGAAAAGTTACCTGGCGGCGGGCGGTACGGGCCGCACAGTGGGGTTGGTTCGCACCCACTACTCCAACGAGGTCACCGCGCGCATGGCGCTGCGCTCGCTGCAGACCTGGCGCGATTTTGAGACCGTCGTCGGCGGTGATGTGGGCTGGGCGCAGACCGGGGCGCTGTTCATCGTTGGCCCGCACGACGTGGACGGGCTAAAGGCCAACATCGCCATGCAGCAGGCGATCGGGATCAACACCCGGTTCCTGGATGCGCAGGCCATCCGCGAGATCGCGCCTTACCTCAATGTGGACGACATCGGCGGCGGAGCCTACGAGCCGGACTCCGGCTGCGCGGATGGGGCAATGGCGACCGCTGCCTACGCCAACCGCGCGAAGGACCTGGGCGCGGCCATCGTGCAGGGGGTGGAAGTTACCGGCATCTGCGTCGAGGGCGGACGAATTACGGGCGTCAAGACCACCGCCGGGGATGTCAGCGCGCCGGTGGTGATCAACGCGGCGGGGCCATGGGGACCGCGCTTGGCTCGCAGCGTGGGCATCGAGACGCCGGTCGAGAACAGCCGCCACCAGGTCGCCGTCTTCCAGCGCCCGGAGAGTCTCGACGTGCGGCACCCGTTCATCGGCGACTTCGTCCAGGGCTTTTACCTGCGCTCCGAAACCGGTATGTTGACCCTTTCCGGCTCGCTCGAAGCTTCTGAAGCCGAGCACAAAGCCGATCCCGATCATTACACCGAGACGGTGGATATGGATTTCACGCTCGATATGGCCGAGTTCACGGCGCACCGCGTGCCCGCGATGGGCGAGGCCGAAGTGCGCAAAGGGTGGGCGGGCCTGTACGACGTCACGCCCGACTGGCACCCGATCATTGGCCGGATGCCCGGCATCGAGGGGTTCATCTGCGTCTTCGGCTGGAGCGGGGCCGGGTTCAAGATGGCTCCCGTCACCGGCGAGATGATCTACGATCTGGCGGTGGGCGAGTCAAACTGCCCGATTGACCCCTACCCCTTCCGGCTGGAACGGTTCGCCGAGGGCGACCTGGTCACCGGGCGCTATTCGTACAGCATCATGGGTTGACGGCCTGGCCGGGAAGTGAAGCGCGCTCACAGCGCGACTTCTGTCCCCAGCCCGCGCTGCCCGGCCACCGCGATCACATGCTGCGCCAGCGCCGCGTCCTGCACGGCATTGCCGACCGATTTGAAGAAGGTGATCTCGTGCGGGGTGCGGCGTCCTTGTTTCAGCCCGGCGGCGATCTCCCCGATTTCAGCTACCACGTGGCTTTCGCCGATCAGCCCTTGATCGCGCGGGATGATCAGATCGCCCGCCTCCGCCCACACGCTCGCCCGGTGATCGACCACCACAGTCGCGGCGGCCACGACATCGGCGGCGACTTCCTGCATCTCCGGCGTGAATGAGCCGATGCCGTTGATGTGCGCGCCGGGGGCCAGATCGGCAAGGT
Organism: Anaerolineae bacterium; assembly: GCA_034429275.1. Taxonomy (GTDB): domain Bacteria; phylum Chloroflexota; class Anaerolineae; order Aggregatilineales; family Aggregatilineaceae; genus DAOUFU01. Next base: position 6,653 of record DAOUFU010000133.1, read on the forward strand.
GAACCACCGGCGTTTTGCTGGTAGTGGCCGCGACGATCACCTGTGCGCCGCGCACCGCTTCGGCGATGGAATCCATCACAAGGACACGGGCCGGATACTGCGCGCGCAGCTCTTCGGCCATTTGCTGCGCCCCGGCCAGGCTGTGGATGCGAATTTCCGCGATCGATCGGACGGCACACACGGCAGCGACCTGGGTCCGCGCCTGGACGCCTGCGCCGATCACCGCCAGCACTGAGGCGTCCGCCAGCGCCAGCAGGTCGGTCGCCAGCCCGGAGGCTGCCCCGGTGCGCAGGGCAGTGAGTTCGCGCCCATCCATCAAGGCCACTGGCGCGCCGGTCCGGGCATCTGTAACCACCACGGAAGCATAAATGGTAGGCAGGCCCGCGGCGGGATTTTGCGGGCACACGGTGACGATCTTCACGGTGCTCACCGGGGCTTCGTCGATCTGGGCGGGCATGGTCAGCAGCACGCCGCCCGGCGTATTCAACACGCCGCGCAGCGGGACATGTGCCCGGCCCGCCGACAGCGCGATGAACCCCGCGCGCACCGCGTCGATGGCTGCGCGCATATCGACGGCGGCACGCACCTCGGCAGCGGTCAGGATTTTCATGGTCGTTCTCCCTTGATGCTCAGGTGCAGCAGATACCCTTGATTGTACCGGCGGACGAAAAATGCCGCCCCCTTGCGAAGGGCGGCATCTCTGAACAGGGGGCTGATAGTTCACTCAGCCTTCGGCGGGGCTATTCTTCCTTGACCGCCCACTCATCGAAGTTTTCAGCGTTGTAGAGGCTGAACGGCCCCATCAACACGCGCTTGCCGCCTTCGCGGTTCGGGTCTTCTTCGATGGTGTACTCACCCATGCGACCCGCTACGAACGACTCGCCGACCTCGCCCTTGATCTGGTCGGTGGCGAGCATATAGCCCACATAGTAGGCCAGATAGCCGAGATCGTGGAAGCTCCACAGGGCAAATTCCTGCGCGCAGCCAGATTCGACAAATGACTGCATCTCAGAAGGCAGACCCAGGCCGCTGAGCAGCACTTCGCCGCACAGCTCTTCATCCTGCAGCGCCTTGGCAGCCGCCGCGATGCCGACGGTGGTCGGAGCCATGATCAGCTTGAGGTCTGGGTACTTGTCTACAAGGCCGAGTGCCTGGTTGTAGCTGTCTTCCGGCACATCGTTGCCATAGACAACATCCACCAGTTCGAGATTGGCATACTTCTCATCTGCTTCCATCGCGGCCTTCATGGCTTCGATCCAGGCGTTCTGGTTGGAAGCATCGGGGGTTGCCGAGAGGATGGCAAACTGGCCGCCCTCTTCACCCAGCAGGTTCAGCGCCATATCGGCCATCACCACACCGGTTTCGCTGAAGTCTACCTGGGCGATGAACAGGTTCTCGCCCTCAGGCAGAACGGGGGAGTCCCAGGTCACGATGGCGACACCGGCTTCCATCGCGGCTTTGGTGGCGGGGACGAGTTCCTCATAGGCGTTCGCCGAGATCAGAATCGCGCCCACACCCTGGGTCGTGCCGCTGGTGATGATCTCGATCTGGCCGGGGATGGCGTTTTCGGGCGTGGGGCCGGTGAAGATCAGTTCGCCGGGGTGTTCGAGTTCTTCATGGGCTTCCATCGCGCCGTTATTGGCCTCGACAAACACAGGGTTGCCGGGGTCCTTCGGCAGCAGGATGATGTCCACTTCCTTGCCGGGGACGGGCACAACCGGCTCGCCACCCTGCGCGCCTACGCTCACGACCGTGGCCAGCAGCATGGCGACCAGCACGAGGCTCGTCAGAGCTTTTTTCGCGTTCATCCAATATCCTCCCATAGAACTATAGTTGACCAAAGATTTGATATGGCGATAGGGTATCTCATCCGACCGCTTGTGTATGCTGGGTGTCCTCCTCGTTTTGACTGAGCCGATCATGCGGACGAAAGTTGAAAACCTGCCATTTGCTGCGGAAACGCCGCGCATCTCGGAACAGATTGGGGAGCAGTACGGAAGCGATGAGCAGCACCCCGACGACCCCGGTCTGGATGTTGCCCGAATAGTGAGCCAGCGACATCCCGTTGCGCAGGTTGAGCACCACCAGGATCGACAGCCCGCCCCCGCCCATCGTGCCCGTGCCGCCAAAGATGCTGACTCCGCCCAACAGCACCATCGTGATGATGTCTAGCTCGAATTCTTCGGCCACGTTCGCGCGCACTGTGCCCAGCCGGGCGGCGAGCAGCATCCCGGCCAGGCTGGCGACAAAGCCGGACACCGTGAACAAGATCATTTTGGTCTGGCGCACCTTGATGCCCGAAAAACGCGCCGCGTGACGGTTGTTGCCGATGATGTAGACATAGCGCCCGAAGGCCGTGAAGTGAAGCACGACCAGGATCGACAGCCCGACCCCGACCATCGTACCCGTGCCGCCAAAGATGCTGACCCCGCCCAACAGCACCATCGTGATGATGTCCAGCTCGAATTCTTCGGCCACGTTCGCGCGCACCGTCCCCCGCCGGGCAGCGAGCAGCATCCCGGCCAGGCTGGCGATGAAGCCAGACACGGTGAACAAGATCATCTTGGTCTGGCGCACCTTGATGCCCGAAAAACGCGCCGCGTGACGGTTGTTGCCGATGATGTAGACATAGCGCCCAAAGGCCGTGAAGTGCAACACGATCAGGCCCACCACGAACAGCACCGTAAACACGATGATGCCAAATGACACCGGGCCGAGATAGTTCTGCTGGCCGAGATGGTTGAACCACGCGGGAAATCGGCCAATCGAACGGTCTTCGAGCAGAATACGCGCCATGCCACGATACATGATCGAACCGGCCAGCGTCACCACCAGCGAGGGCAGGCCGATATAGGCGATCCAGAAGCCGTTGAAGGCTCCGCAGATGCCACCAATGCCCAGCGCGATCACGATGGCGGCTTCGGCGGGCAGCCCATCGTTATACAGCCACGAGAACAGGCAGGCGCTCAGGCCCATCACCGAGGCGACCGACAGATCGATCTCGGCGTTGATGATGATGAAGGTCATGATCAACGCCACGATGATCTTTTCAATCGAGAGGTGGAACAGGTTCACAAAATTGTTGATGCCCAGGTAGTGACTGGACATCTCGATGTTGATCGCCGTCACCAGGACCAGAATGACCGCCAGCAGCGATTCCCACCGGATCAACCAGCGCCAATCCCGTTTCTGCATCATGGGCTACTCCTTCGGGATCGCGGCTTCGCGCATACGGATCGCGGCACGCGCCCATACGTCGCGCAGCCGGTTCATCACCAGGGCGTCGCTGGCCACTGCCAGCAGGATGAACATGCCGAAGATGGCATCTTTCCAGAATTCGTTGATCTGCATGCGGATCAGGCTTTGTTCGAGCACGCCCATCAGGATCGCGCCGAGGAACATGCCGAACATGGTGCCGGTGCCGCCGTTGATGCTGATCCCGCCGACCACCACTGCCGCAATTGCCTGCATGTGCAGGCCCTGCGCCGCGTTGAAGCTGATTGTGCCAAAGCGCGCCAGGTACATGAACCCGCCCAGTCCGGCCAGCGCGCCGGAGAGTACAAACGCCAGCAGCACGATCCGCCGCGCGGGCAGCCCGGCGATGCGCGCCGCGTCCGGGTTCGAGCCGATGGCGTACAGCCGTCGGCCATAGGGCAAATAGGCCAGGATCAACTGGAACAGGATCACAATGGCGACCGCCACGCCAAATAACAGGCGGATATCGACCTGGCCGATGGAAAACAGGCTGACTCGTGGCAGGTCTACCAGCCAGTCGGGCAGGTCGCGCACCAGCACGTTTTTGCCCCGGCCATATTCCACCAGCACGCCGCGATAGATCGCCATGGTGCCCAGCGTGACCACGATGCTGGGGATGTTGCCATAGGTGACCAGCACCCCGTTGATCAGACCCAGTGCCGCGCCTAGCCCCACGGCCAGCGCCAACAGCGCCAGCGGGGGCAGGTCGCTGTGGCGCGAGACCTGTTGCCCCGCGACATAGGCGGTCACTCCCACGATGGACCCTACCGAAAGGTCGATGTTCCGTGTGACCACCACCAGCGTTTCGCCCACTGCCACCACCATGATGATCATGACGGCGGACGAGATGCGCTGGAAGGTGCGCGGCGTGTAGTAATTGTCGATCTGGCTCCCGAAGAAGAGGATGATCACGATCACGATGAGCAGCAGGCTCAGCTCGCGAATCTGTTCGGGACGGATGAGCTGTCGGATTCGGTTCATCCTATCTGACTCCCTGCGAGAGACTCTGGCCCATCGCCGCCGCCATCACCGTTTCCTGGTTGGCTTCGGCGCGGTTGAAAATGCCCATCTGCCGCCCTTCGCGCATGACCAGCACCCGGTCACTCATCGCCAGTACTTCCGGCAGGTCCGATGAGATCAGCAGGATTCCCAGCCCCTGCGCGGCAAGCTGGTTGATGATGTGGTGGACTTCTGCCTTGGCCCCAACGTCGATGCCGCGCGTGGGTTCGTCGAGGATCAGCAGGCGCGGTTCGGTATTCAGCCACTTGCTGAGCACGACCTTCTGCTGGTTGCCGCCGGAGAGCTTGCTGGCCGCCAGCCGGACCGAATGCGTACGGATGGTGAAGCGCTCGCGGTAGGTCTCGGCGGTCGCTTCTTCCTTGCGCCGGTCCACGATTCCCAGGCGGTTGAGATAGTGCCGCAGCATGGGCAGCGAAATATTGGCGGCGATCGACATCGGCATCACCAGGCCATATTCGCGCCGGTCTTCGGGCACATAGGCGATCCCCAGGCCGGTAGCCTGGTTGGGCGAACGGATGGTCACCGGCTGGCCATCGTAGAAGATTTCGCCTTCGTCCGCCGGGGCGATGCCGAACAGGGCCAGCGCAACATCGGTCCGCCCAGAGCCGACCAGCCCGGCGAAGCCCAGCACCTCGCCGTGATGAATATCAAAGCTGATGTTGGAGAAAACGCCGTGCTTGGTCAGGCCGCGCACCGAGAGCAGCAGGTCGTCGCGCTTGCTGTCATCTTTGATGAAGAAGGACTCCATCTCGCGGCCTACCATGTCGCGGATGGCGCTTTCGGTGGTGACCTCGTGAGCGGGGGCGGAGGAAATCCGCTTGCCGTCGCGCAGGATGGTAATGTGATCGGCGATCTCAAAAATTTCTTCGAGGCGGTGGCTGATGAACAGGATGGCGACTCCCTGGTCGCGCAGGGCGCGCGTCAACTGGAACAACTGGGCTACCTCGTGCACCGAAAGCGATGCAGTCGGCTCGTCCATGATCAGCACGCGCGTTTTGAGCGAGAGCGCTTTGGCGATCTCGACCGTCTGTTGAGCGGCCAGAGTCAGACCGCGCGCCTGGCTGCGCACGTCGAGGTGAACGCCCAGCTTGGCGAGGATGTCCTCGGCCTCGCGGTACATCCTGCGCCAGTTGACGAACATGCCGCGCCCCTGTTGGTGACCGATGAAGATATTCTCGGCCACGTTCAGATCGGGGAAGACCATCGGCTCCTGGTAGATGGCGGCGATGCCGTACATCTGGGCCTGGGCGGAGTTGTTCACCTGGATGGGGCGGCCATCCAGCAGCATCTCGCCGCGGTCCGGCTGGTGAATGCCGGTCATGATCTTGATGAGGGTGGATTTTCCGGCCCCGTTTTCGCCGAGCAGCGCGTGCACCTGGCCGGGATAGAGCGTGAGGGAGACATCATCCAACGCCTGGGTCGCGTCGAACCGCTTGGAAAGCCCGCGAATCTCGAACACAGGAGCGGTCATCATAAACTCTTCCGGGGGCAGTAGACGTAATAGTTTTCTCAACAAGAGCATACACCCAAAAACCATGTCATGCAAGCTGTTTCGCCAAATTTCGCCAATTTTCGCAAGTTTTCGCCAGAATGCGATCGGCCCTCGTTTTCCCCGTGCGCACGGGCCAGGGACGCCGTCGGTCAGTTCGTCCTGGCCTCCAACAGGCCCTATCGTGAGATGATCAACACGATAGGACTTCTCGAAATTTGTTGAAGTTTGTTGCAATTTGGTGAAATGGGCTGATAATAGAAGCAGGCAGTTCGATCAGGGAGCCGGGGCATGGGGCCGCGTGTGCAGACATTCCATACCCCCGGCAGCAAATGACAGCCACCATGCCTACATCTGCCAGCGCATATGAGCGGCACCAGACGATCCTGGACCTGGTCCAGCGATACGAAAGCGTTCGTGTGACGGACCTCGCCGAGCAGTTGAATGTCTCGGAGAGCACCGTGCGCACCGATCTCGAAACCCTGAGCGAGCAGGGCTTCCTGGTGCGCGTGCGCGGTGGCGCGATTGCCCGGCAGGATCGCCGCGCCGATGACGTCCCGCTCTACCTCACCCAGAAGGCCCAGACTCACGCCAGGGAAAAACAGGCTATCGCTCGCTGGGCAGCGGGCATGATCGAAGATGGCGACATCATCATGCTCGACGCCAGTTCGACGATCTTCCACATCGCCCCCTTTGTGCGCGATCGCCGCGAGCTGACCGTCTTCACTAACGGGATCGATGTGGCGCGGCTGCTGGCCAAAGAACCCTCGAACACGGTGATCATTCTGGGCGGCATCCTGCGCTCGAACGGCAACTCGATCACGGGCGAGATCAGCAAGCAGGTGCTTCAGGATTACCACGTCCAGACGGCATTTGTCTCGTGCAGCGGTTTCACCCCAGACCAGGGATTCTTTGAAATTGACCTGCGCGAAGCCCAGATGAAGACCCTGATGATCCAGGCCGCCCAGCAGCGGGTCGCGCTGCTAGATTCGAGCAAGGTTGGGCGCGTCGGCCTGACGGTTTTTGGCACGCTGGCCGACTTCAACACTGTGGTCACCGACGAAAACATCAGCCGCCCGGTCATCGAAGCAATCCGCCGGGCCGGGGTGCATGTGATCGTCTGCGGCGAACAAACCACCCGTTCGTATGCGCCCGAAGGCGTCCGCCGCCACAAGTACCGCATCGGCTTCGCCAACCTCAGTGAGAGCACGCCCTTCAGCCGCGATGTTCGCCGCAGCCTGGAGACTGCCGCCCAGAAGAGCCAGCAGGTCGATCTGATCGTGGCCGATAACCAGCTAGACCCGCAGATCGCCTTACGGGTCGCCGACGAGCTGATCGCGCAGGACATCGACCTGGTGATCGAGTACCAGATCGACGAGATGACTGGCAACCTCATCGCCCAAAAGTTCCACCAGGCACAGATTCCGATCATCGCCATCGACATCCCGATGGTGGGCGGTGTGTTTTTTGGGGTCAATAACTACATCGCGGGTAAAATGGCCGGGGTGGAACTGGGGAAAGCGATCCGGCAGCGGTGGCAGGGCGAGGTGGACTGGCTGATCGTGGTGGAGCAGCAGCGCGCCGGAAGCCTGCCGGCCATGCGCATTCAGGGCCAGTTGGACGGCGTGGCGGAGGTGATCGGCCCGGTCGCGCCGGAAAAAATCCTGCGGGTCGACTCGGACAACACGGTAGAAGGCAATTACGAGACGCTCAAACGGCTGTTTCGCGGTCTGCCCACCGATGCCCGGATCGCGGTCGTGTGGTTCAACGATGATGCCGCCGTCGGGGCGATCTATGCCGCGCAGGATACCGGCCTCGCAGAGAATGTGCTGGTGGGCGGCCAGGGCGCGGATCGCCGGGGGCGGGCGGAACTGCGGGCGCATCCCCGGCTGCTGGGCGGCACCACCGCTTACCGCCCGGAAGATTACGGCGAGCACCTGGTCCGGCTGGCGCTCGACATCCTGGAAGGCAAACCGGTGCCGCCCGCGCTGTATATGGAGCATTTTTTCATCAACCCGGAAAATGTCGAGCAGTACTATCCTCTGGCTGCGGAGAACCCCGCCTGATCTCCGGCTGATGCCCCTCTCTGCACCGCGATTTGCTGGCAAGAAAGGATATTTCTTATGACTGTTTATAATGGCCTGGCACCCACGCCGCCGATGGGGTGGAACAGTTGGGATTGCTATGGCCCCACCGTGCGTGAAGACGAGGTCAAGGCTAACGCCGACTTTATGGCGGCGCACCTGCTTCGCCACGGTTGGGATACGGTGGTGGTCGATATTCAGTGGTACGAGCCTGCTGCCCAGGCAGGCGGCTACCGCCCGAACGCCGACCTGATCATGGATGAGTATGGGCGGCTGCTGCCCGCTGTGAACCGTTTCCCCTCCGCTGCAAACGGGGCGGGCTTTAAGCCCCTGGCCGATTATGTGCACAGCCTGGGGCTGAAGTTCGGCATTCACATCATGCGCGGCATCCCACACCGGGCTGTCAAAGCCAATCTGCCGATCTTCAACACGCCCTACCGCGCGCAGGACATCGCCGATATGGGGCGAATCTGCCCCTGGAACGATGACATGGTCGGCATCGATATGTCGCGGCCCGGCGCGCAGGACTACTACCATTCGATCTTCGCGCTCTATGCGGCGTGGGGAGTCGATTACATCAAGGCCGACGATATGCTCTATCCCTACCACGTCCAAGAGATCGAGGGCGTGCGGCGGGCGATTGAATCGTGCGGGCGGACGATGGTGCTCAGCCTCTCGCCGGGCGTCAATCTCACCACCGACCACAGCGATCACCTGAAGCAGAACTGTGAGTTGTTCCGCATCTCGGCGGATTTCTGGGATCGCTGGGAGGATTTGAAGGCGCAGTTCGAAATCTGCCATACCTGGGAAGCCCTGACCGGCCCCGGCTGCTGGGCCGATGCCGATATGCTGCCGCTGGGACACATCGGCATCCGCGCCGAGCGCGGCGTGGACCGCCCCTCTCTGCTCACCCGCGACGAGCAGGTTACCCTCATGACTCTGTGGGCGATCTTTCGCTCGCCGCTGATGTTTGGTGGCGATTTGCCCAGCAGCGACTCCTTCACGCTCAGCCTGCTGACCAACGACGAGGTGCTGCGGGTGAACCAGGCCAGCCGCGCCAATCGCCAGATCATGCGGCAGGGCGACCTGATCGCCTGGGCAGCGGAAGCCCTCGACGGCGACGACCGATACCTGGCGTTGTTCAATGCCGGCGAGGAAGCGGCGCGGGTCGCGATCGACCTGGAGATGCTTGGGCTGGATGCGTGCACGGTGCGCGATCTGTGGGCGGGCAGCGATCTGGGGATCGCGCGCGGCAGCTTCGGCCAGGTGCTCGCACCGCACGCTGCCGGGCTGTACCGGCTGCGGCGCGCGTAAGCACGCGGCGCGTGAGCACGCGGCGCGTGAGCACGCGGCGCGTAAGCACGCGGCGCGTAAGCACGCAGCGCGTGTAACCGCGCGGTGTGGTCCCCACAACAAACACGCGGTGCGCCCAGGTGCACCGCGTGGACTCATGTCATTTTGGGGCCAGGATGCCTGGCCCGGAATGGTGAGGCCGATTTCCCCGGTCTCGCCATTATGCGGTGCTATCCGCCCGGCGCAGGTGTGGCCTGTTCCGCTTCTGACTGACCGCTGGCAGAATCGGGCAGTCCCCTGCCGCCGTAAAGCTGCGCGTTCAGATCGACGCGCGGCAGAATATCGCAGTTCTCTCCAAGCGTCGTGGCCGGGCCATAGACCCAGCCGTAATTGAACAGGTCCGTTTGCAGCGGGTCGGTGGCGTAGGCAATTTGCAGCCACAGGTTGCCATCAGTGGCCGCGCGCACCCACAAGACCTGGCCGGAAGGCACGCCGCCCAGCCGCTGGCTGTTTTCCGAAGGATACATGCGCACGACCAGGTTGGTATTGGCGGTCGTGAAGCACAGCGCGTCTAGCGCCCGGTTCGTCCCAGGTGTCACTCCGTCGGTGGTGACCGTGCTCTTCTCGCCGCCGAAGAATATCTCGTTGGCCACCAGGGTGACCGGGTCGCCCGTGCCTGTGCGGACTTCGGCGCGGCCAAAGGTGACGATGATCAGGCTGGTGCCTTCTGCGCCGACTGTGATCTCCGCATGACCTTCGAGCAGGCGCACCTGGGCATCGGGCAGGGTAATGTCGAATGTTCCAGGGGATTCGCCGGAAATACGGTGGCCAACCCCGGCGATCAGATGGCCCTGCTCCAGGGTCATTTCTACCACACCTACGCCCTCGTTCAATTCCAGCCGGTTGAGGGTCAGGCGGCTGTTCTGGGCCAGGACGGTCTCGGTGCCGTCGTAGAACCACGAGATCAGAACCGCGCCGGTAGCATCGGTGCGCAGAGTCTCGCCCGGATCAAAGGCGGCCCGTCCTGCCCGCGTTTCTTCTGAGGAACCCGGCTGGCTGACATATACATTTTCGACCAGTACCGTGATCGCGCCGCGCACCGACTGGGCGGATTCGCTCGTATCGGTCTGCGCCCATACCACGCCACCCATTGCGCCGCTCAGAACGCCACCCACAGAAGCCGCCAGCAGGCCGATCCGTGTTGCTGCTCGCCCCATCCGCTTCAAACTGAGTATGCGAGAGTTCATGGTTGGACTCCTACCATAGTCAGTGCCTGTCCCCCGTGATGCCGCCCATCCTGCTGAGGCCCTGCTGCGAAGCCTGCCCTTCAAATGAGCCGCCGGAACGCCCTGGGGACCTGGCACATGTTGGCGATGGTTAGTTTTTAGCCCAAAATGCCCGCGATTCCCATAGTATTGTGGGACTGTTAGCGCAAGAGAAACATCAGGCGGGCCGTGTGAAGTTCAGGTCCCCTTCGACCAGTTCGATCAACGTTCCGTCGGGGTCGGTGAAAAAGGCCAACCGGATGCCGCTGAGGGTCGATGTTTTGGGCGTCATGGTGAAGGTGACCCCCGCGCAGGCCAGCTGCTCGGCGATGGCGTCCAGGCCGGTGACGCGCAGCGCCAGGTGTCGCAGCCCGATCTGGGTATTGTCGCTGGGGGCGGGCTGTTGGGTCGCGGCGTTGGTGAAGCTGAACAACTCGATCCGCCCGTGCCCGGTGTCCAGGTAGGCGGTGACCGCGCCGCGCTCGTCGTGTGGATCGAGATAGCCAAGCAGGCGAAACCCCAGGACACCCTGGTAGAACTCCAATGCACGCTCCAGGTTGCTCACCGTGATGGCGACATGATCCAGGCCGTGAATGTGCGGTGCGGCAGGCGGTGCAGCAGGCGCGGCGCTAGAGGTGGACGTATCTGGCGGAGCGGGTGGCACCACCGCAGCGACTCCGGTGAAGATCGGCGGCGCGATCCGGTCCGGGTTATCGACATAACGCGCCAGCCTGCGAATCAGGCGGTGAACCGTCTTCGGTTCTTCGGGGACATAGGGGTAAATCGGCAGCGCCGGATTCAGGCCCAGCAGGGCGCGGATTTCGTCTGAGGAAAGGGCCTCCGGCTCGTTCTGACGCCCGGCGGCGATGATCAGGTCTGCGCCGGGATGGGTGGAATGCAGGCGCATCAGCGCACTGTGGATGGTGTGCGGGGCCAGGATTTTGACGGCATCGAGGATCAGCACGTAGCCGTCGCAGTTGAGCAGCCCTGCGCCCGATGCCAGCCGCTCACTGATGAGCTGCACGTAAACGGGCTGCGAAGTCCCCAGCGTGGTCAGTTTGACAAAACATGGTGCTTCGCCTGTGCCCAGGCTGCCGATGCGGGTGGCCGGTGGCTCCATCTCCCACACGGTGCGCATGAATGCGCCGCTGCTCACAGGGGAACGATAGGCAGCAGCGACCGAATCGGGCTGAAAAAAACCGAATACCGCGATCTTGAGCATGGTCGGCTCCGGTGACAGGGCTGTGCGGCGTGATGCGCGCATCTTAACCCGCTTCTGGCGCGGCTGCCACCCCGAATCTGGAATGAGCGAAAAACCGCAGGTGTGGCCTATACCATTGAGATTTTGTGAAATTTTGTGAAAACTATTCATGGAGCCTTGATCTTGCGACAACCCTATGCTATGATGGTTTCAAGTTCGAGGAAGACACCGAGGGCTTCCCGGATGCTTGGTTCGGTTGTCATCTTACCTTTAGGAGAAATCATCATGCTGTACCTCCCGCGCGAAGAAGGTCAAGGTCTGGTCGAGTACGCTCTGATCCTGGTGCTGGTTGCGGTCGTCGTGATCGTCATCCTGGCCCTGCTTGGCCCGGCAATCGGCAACATCTTCTCGAACATCGTCCGCGCTCTGTAGTCTTCACTGGTACCACCATCGACGAAGCCCGGTCTGCCGGGCTTCATCTTTTGTTCCCCGGTTCACTTCCAGTCGTGGCACCCCCAAAACTCTCCGCTTTCGCAACTTTGCGGTACACTAGCGCCACACCCAGGGGGAAATGGCAAAAACACTGGCACAAGAAGGAGTCATGAATGCGACATGTGTACCGTGCAGGTGGTCTGGCAGCAGCCGGGCTGATCCTGCTCATCCTGGGGGTCAGCGCGTGTGGGCCGCTTACACAGGGCGACGAGCTTCAGGCGCTCGAAACCCGTAACGCTCAACTGCAAGGGACGATCCAGCTCATGGGCACTCCCGCCGGAACCATTGCCGCGTTGCAGCAGGCCGCGACCCAGAGTGTATTGTTTGAAAACCAACTGAACGAAGCGCGCGGGACGGCCCTGGCCGTCCAGGCCACGCTGACCGTGCTCGAACTGAGCGGGGCCATCCCCGGAGTCGGGCTGATCGCCACGCCCGCGCCGATCGCGCCCGCCGGCGACCAGGCTGCCCCCGCCGGCCAGGCGGAGACGACCCAGGCGGCCAGCACCCCGGTGCAGCAGCCTGCGAGCGGCACGCGCTTCACCAACACAGTCACCTCTACCGGGCGTGACAATCTTGACTGCCCGGTGGGCATCACTTCAGTGTTCGATTCAACGGTCAGCACGATCAATGTTGTATCGCGAATCACCGGCCTCAAAGCAGGGTCACGCATCAGCGCGGTATGGCGCGCTAACGGATCGTTGTTCTTCGACGATCAGAACTGCTGGACGCCTAACCGCGACTGGGACGAGGTCTGCGCCTACTGCCTGATTACGCCTGATGGCCCGACATTCCCGACCGGCACGTGGACGGTCGAACTGCTGTTGGACGGCACACTGGTGGCGCAGAGCAACTTTCAGGTGGTCGATCCGCAGGCGGGGATGAATATCACGCCGACGGCATCCGGCGGCAGCACACAGTGATCACCCGTGATCGCCAGTGAGTGCCGCCCAACAAAGATCGCGCGGTGGGGCATTTTGGGCGATAATGGCCTGGAGAGAGGCGTGGGACGTGCCGGGGCAATTACAGCGCGATTCCGGCATGGCTCCACTGGCCGGGCAGGGTGTGCCTGAGGGGCGTCTGCCCGGCGCGCCGGAAACGCACACGATCGCGAAAGGAAAGGGCAAGATGCAGAACTGTCCCAACTGCCATAGTGAAAACATGGATGGGCAGGTTTTTTGCCAGCATTGTGGCGTGGCGCTGATCCCGATGCCGCTGTCCACGCGCCAGTTTGCAGGCCAGGGCCAGCGCAGCGGGACCGGTACGCTGCCTGAAGATGGCGTGGTGATGCTGCACATCGACGGCGAAGAAATGCCGCACACCATCCAGTTGCGCGATACACTGGTCCTGGGCCGGTTTGGCCAGCGCTCGACGGATGCCCATACCACGTTCTTTGACCTGACTCCCTATCACGCCGAAGAGAAGGGTGTCTCGCGGCGGCACGCCCGGCTGACGCGTCATCCCGAAAACCGCACGCTGACGATCTGCGATCTCAGCAGCACCAACGGCTCGCACCTCAACGGCGAATCCCTGCCGCCCTCCGAAGAGCGGCTGGTCAAAGATGGCGATGAAATTCTGCTGGGCAAGCTCAAGCTGTACATCTACTTCCGCTATCAGGATTGATCGAGGGCTGTTCATGCAGCGCCCCTACCGGCTTCTGACATTGTGGCGGTTGGTGATGCTGGCTCTGCTCGGTGTTGTGGCGCTCGTCGGCTGCGATACGGGCATCCAGAGCAATGACCCGGTCTTTGTGGTGGCGACTCCGGTCCCGGCAGATGCCGGGTTTGTGAGTTATACCCACCCCACGGGGGCGTTTTCGCTGCGCACCCCGCCCGGCTGGATCGCGGGGGAACTGCCCGATCCAAACGGTGTGCGAGTCCAGTTCACCACGCTTGAGGATAACGTGGCCGTCACGCGGTTGGGCATTCTGTTGGTGAACACCGGCCAGCCCATGACGCCGGAGGTCTTCGCCCAGGCGGCCAATGCTTACCAGCCCCCGGCGGATGTCGCTTCGTATGAATGGCAGGAAATCGAGCGTGCCGACCAGCGCGATGGCTCGCGGCGGATCATCGGCATCCGGCGCTATCCCAACCTGGGGCCGCGCACGCTGAATATCTTCCTGCAGGGTGACGGCTCATTCTTCAGCGCGCTGGAGGTGGACATTACCGGCGCGTCCCAGCCGGTGATCGACCAGCTCGCCGCCGTGATCAACACCTACCGCGTGCATACGGATGCCGAACTGCGCATCGGCACGGTGCAGCAGGCCGCCGCGAGCGTCACTTCGTCCAGCGGGGTGATCGCTTTCAACGGCTATTTTGCCTGGACCGACCGCGAAGGCGTCTTTCACCTGACCGGCGAAGCGGTCAACACCACGCCGGACGCGCTCGAAGCGGTTCGCCTTTCGGGCGTGTTGTACGATACACAGGGGCGGCGGCTGGCCGAACAATCCGACATCCTGGCGCTCGATGTGTTGGGGCCGGGCCAGGCTGTGCCGTTTGACCTGCGTTTCGAGGGGGGGCGGCCCGCCACTGCCGCGCGCTACGAGTTAAACGCTGCCGCGCGCCAGGCCGAATATGCCCTCGAGTCGTTCTATGGCCCGGAGAACTTTGTGATCGCCAATGACACCGCCGATTACACGGCGCAGAACGTGTTGGTCGTGCGCGGCCAGTTGGCGAACACCGGCCCAAAGATCGCCCAGGCGGTCAAGGTGATCGCGGCTTTGTGGGATGGCGAGGGGCACATCGTCGCGGCGCAGACGCTGTTCATCACCCAGCCGCAGATCGTGCCCCAGGAGGCGGTTGGCTTTGAAATCCCGTTCTATATGATCGGCGGCCCGGCCCTGACGTATACCTTGATCGTCGCGGGCACGGCGGCCAGCCCGTAGGTCTGGCCTTCGAGGTGCTGCCGGTATCCCTTGTGGGTCGTAACATTCACCGTGAGGACACATGAATAACGTGAAACAATTCTGGCGCGCCGCTGGCTGGCTGGAGTCTGCCGGGCTGGTGGCGGCGGGCATCATCATCGCGGGCGTGATCACCGGACAGTTTGAACCCCAGGCGTTGATCTGGCTGATGATCCTGGGCTTTTTTATGTATATGGCGCGCGGCGTGCTGACCCAGGCGGCGAGGCATCGCCCGGTGGAGCCGCCCCGCACCTGGCGCATCACGTTGATCGCCAACCTGGTGCTGATGGCGCTGGGTATCGGTGCGTTTGGCTGGTATCTCAGCGGCGCGGGGGCGATGGCGTGGGTGCCCATGCTGCTGTTCATGGCCGGATTCATCGCGCTGCGCCAGTGGCGGCGGGGCGTTGTGACGCGGCTGTATGCCTGGCGCACACCCGCACTGACTCTGCTTCAGCAGGGCGAGTATAAGAAGCTGATCCAGGCGCTGGATGCCGAAGCTACCGCCGGAGAGGGTCACCCGGATAAGCTGGCGATGGTGGCACTGGCATACATCGAGCAGAACCGGCTGGACCGCGCCGAGGATTACCTTCAACGGGCGTACCGGCTCGCGCCGGAGTTTGCTTCGGTCAACGGCGCGCTGGGATCGCTGCGGCGTCACCAGGCGCGCTATGCCGAGGCGGTGGAGGCCATCCGCCGCGCGCTGGCCTTCGAAGAGAATGTCAACTCGCGTTATTACCTGGGGCTGTGCCAGTATCTCGCCGGCGATCATGACGGGGCAGAAGACACCCTGCGCCCGATTATGGACGATCCCACCCTGATCCGGCAGGGACAGGTCTACAGCGCGTTCATCCTGGGGCAGATCGCCGAGGCGCGCGGAAACCATGAAGAAGCACAACGCTGGTATACCCGGCTGGCCGAGCAGCCGCGCAGCGTGATCGAGGCGCTCAAGGAAGAATCGCGCCGCCACAAGCAGACTCCCTACGGCGAGACGCTGAAGGACAACATTCGCGCCATGGAGCAGGTCATCGCGCGGCGGCCCCTGGCGCGCGAACCCAAACCACGCGGAGTTGTCACCATCACGCACGAGGTCCCGGCGCAGGCCGATTCGCCGACCGAGTCGGCGGATGGCGATGCCCCGGCGCGCCAGGAATAAGCGGACTATAATGAGTGTTCAATGATGGGCCTGTTCCTGCTGCCTACGATTGCAGGGGGTGAAAGGCTGAGTCGTGATACGCCACGCCGCCGATTTGCTGGACCGGCTGCCGCGCCGCCTGGTTGGTCTGGCGCGCAGGCTGGTGCGCGGCGTGTCGCCGGATGGCCCACGCACCGCTGATGATCTGCCCCGATGGTCGAAGCGGTGGCCGCTGCTCTATGTGGACGATCAGCCGGAATCGCTGGTGCTGGCCCGCCTGATGTTCGAGCGGTGCGGACTCAGCATGATCGCCACGCGCTACCCGTATGACGCGTGGACGATCTGCCACCATGTGCCGTTGTCGCTGGTGATCAGCAACATCATGATGCCGGAAATGGATGGCTACCAGCTTTGCAGGGCGCTCAAGGCCGATCCGGGCACGCACCACCTGCCGATCATGTTTTTCAGCGTGCTGTTTATGCCCAAAGACATCTTGAAGGGCTTCGAGGTGGGGGGCCTGGGCTACCTGGGTAAGCCGGTCACGCATACCCAACTGATCGCTATCATCAGCGCCATGCTGCTGGCGCATGGCAACTGGCGAATCTCCCCTCCGCAGCCGCACCGCGAGATGATCAGGCGGCTCACACACCCCGCCCGGACGCCATTCGTGCCGGTGAGCATGGCCGATCCGCGCCTGGACTGCGTCCTGCCTGCCCCTCTCGCCAGGGCATCGAAGCCATTTGGGCGCGAGGTCCTCGCTTCCAGGCCGGATCGTCGCCTTTACTATGTGCCCGAAGATATCCCCAGGCTGCGGGCAGTAGCGAGCTTCCAGCGATGAATCATCTGCGGGATTATCTCAGAGACTTGCCGCGCCACCCGTTTAAGCTGGCGCGCGCCCTGGTCCGCGCCCCGCTGGTGAACACCGGCGGCCCGGAAACAGAGGCCGAACTGGGGGCATGGACCCAGCGTTTTCCACTGCTGATCGTTCACGATCAAGTGCAGGTGGCTGCCGGCATTCATGCGCTGCTGCGCATGGAAGGGTGGCGGGCACTGATCTGCACGTCAGGCCGTGACGCCCTGCTCGTCGCCGAGGCCGTCCCTATCTCGCTGGTCACAATCGGCCCCAACCTGCCGGATATGACGCAGTGCGAATTGATTCGCGAGATGGCCCGGCGAGAAGAAACGCGCAGAATTCCCATGATTATACTGGTCCCTGTGATCTCTCCCGCTGATTTCAGGCCGTACCGAGTGCAGGCGGTTGCGCTGAATATACCGTTCGAGCATGATGACCTGGTTTTTTTGGTCCGCGAGTCGCTGCTGGTGAAAGGCAACTGGCGCTGGCCATCGAACTACAACGCGGACCGCGCCGGGCGCGTCCTTCATGAGCATGTAGTCGCCCGTTAGCGGTTATGCCGCCTGGCGCATCCGATCGTGACGTGTCTTTTCGGTGAATTCCCCTCACACTGAGGATTGAGATTATGAATCCCTACGAAGCCGTTGTTTCAACATCTCGCCTGAACCCTAAGCCCCAGTGGCGGCGGATGCTGCGCTACCTTCGGCCCTATCGCGCCCGGCTGCTGGTGGCCATCGTCGCCAAGCTGATCGCGTCCGGCATGTTTCTGCTGCTGCCCTGGGTGATCGAGAATATTCTCGACGAGGTGTTGACCAACGGCGACCTGGCTGCCATCAACCGCATCACGGCGGGCATGGTGGGCGTCTTCGTGGTGCTGTCGGTGGTGTCGCTGAGCGGCAACTACCTGGTCAATCCCATCGGCGAGCGGGTGGTGGGCGATCTGCGGCACGAGCTGTATACCCACCTGCACACGCTGTCGCTCGGTTTTTTTGCGGTGCGGCGCGTGGGTGAGCTGATCAGCAGGCTCTCCAGCGATGTCACGGTGATGCGCGGCGTGCTGACCAGCGATCTCATCCAGATTCTGCGCCAGGCGATGACCATGGTCGGCGGTGTGGTGATGATGGTGGTGCTCAACTGGCGTTTGTCGCTGTTCACGCTGCTGGTGGTGCCGGTGCTGGCAGTGCTCAGTGCGGGGGTGAACCGCTTCTCACGACGGGGCAGCACACGGGTTCAGGACGAAATCGCCGGTGCGACTATCGTGGCCGAAGAAGCCCTGCAGAACGTGCGCGCCGTCAAGAGTTACGCGCGCGAAGACTACGAGATCAACCGCTACGACGCTGCCGTACAGCGCGCGTTTCGCGCTGCCGTACAGTTGATTCGCGTGCGCTCGATTGTGGGGCCGACGGTGGATTTCCTGTTTTCGGCCACTGTGGCGCTGATCCTGTGGTACGGCGGGCGCGAAGTCGTCGCGGGGCGGCTGACCGGCGGCGAACTGATCGGTTTCCTGATGTATGTCGGGGTAGTCGGACAGGCGTTTTCGATGTTGAGCGTGATTTATACGCGCCTGCAAGAGACCGTTGGGGCCACCCAGCGCATCTTCGAGCTGCTCGATACACAGCCCGACCTTCACGACGCGCCGGATGCCCGGCCCCTGGGCCGCATTGAGGGGCGCATCACGTTTGAAGGCGTCAGCTTTGCCTATACCGACGAGCCGGATCACAACGTGCTCAGCGACATCAACCTGGAGATCGCGCCCGGTGAGATCATTGCGCTGGTGGGGCCGAGCGGGTCGGGCAAAAGCACGCTGTTTAACCTGATCCCACGGTTCTACGATGTGACGGAGGGTGTGCTGCGGGTCGATGGCCAGGACGTGCGCACGGTGACGCTGGCCAGCCTGCGCACCCAGATCGGGCTGGTTCCCCAAGAGACGATGTTGTTCGGCGGCACCATCCGCGAGAATATCCTCTATGGGCGGCTCGATGCCGGGCCGGATGAGGTGATCGCGGCTGCGCGCACGGCCAACGCGCACGACTTCATCAGCACGCTGCCCGATGGATATGAGACCATTGTCGGGGAGCGCGGCGTGCGCCTGAGTGGGGGTCAGCGCCAGCGTATCGCCATCGCGCGGGCCGTGCTGAAGGACCCGCGCATCCTGCTGCTGGACGAAGCAACCTCCGCGCTCGATAACGAGAGCGAACGGCTGGTGCAGGATGCACTGGAGCGGCTGATGCAGGACCGGACGACGGTCATCATCGCTCACCGGTTGAGCACCATTCGTGCCGCGCACCGGATCGCCGTGCTCGACGCGGGCCGGATCGTGGAAATCGGCTCGCACGAGGAACTGCTGGCGCTCAACGGGCTGTATGCGCGGCTGCACGCCATGCAGTTCCGCGAGGCTGATCTACTGACCCGCTGAGCAGGAATTGGAGCACGGCAGGTGAGCACTGCTGCCATCCCTGGTGTATTGACGCACTACTACGAAGCTTCGCGCGGGCCATTCCGCAGCCTGACGGCGCTCGCGCCGGACGAGGGCGACCGGCTGCAAGCCCGGCTGCGCGCAGATGGACGTGGTTTTGCCAGCCAGCGCACCCCGGATTATCTGCACATCCGCCGCGCGCTGGAGCAGCGAATCCGCGCTCAGTTCTGCGAGCAGGGCGGCCAACCCATCCGCCTTACCCCGCACTATATGATCGTCGGCATGTGCGATTGGGTCATCACCTGGTACGCCGAAGGGCGGTCTATCAGTGTCCCGATCGATGCATTCGACCCGGCGACGGTCAGCCTGACTTATGGCGACTCGTTCCCGGCGATGCGGTTCGACCCGACACGTCCCTGGCATGGGCGCGTGTGGCGGCTCGATGAACTGGCCGAGGTGATCGCCCGGTTTGGCCTGCCGCAGGACTGGAATCCCGATGGGGCAGCCGGTCCCTATCGTTACATCGAGGCGCAGGTGTGGGCCGACAAGCCGTTGAGCACGCTTGGACTGCTGCCGTGACATCCTGCGCGCGATTCGGGCTTCGTGGGCAAGACTTCCGGGTCGCCTTGGGGTATGATCGGGCGGAATCGCAGCTAGCTATGGAGAGTCGGGCATGGCCGACAAAAGAGCCTACAAACATTACACTGCCGGGCAAGAGGTCTCGGCGCGCGTGATAGACCTGGCCGAACACGAAGTGAGTGTGATCGTAGAGGATCATGTGCCGGGTGTGCTGCCGGTCGCGCGACCGGTCAATTTCGCCGTCGATCCGCCGCGCCACCTGCTGCCCGGCGACGTGATTACGCTGGTGGTCAAGCGCCACGATCACGCTCATCGGCGGCTGGTGCTGGCGCTTGGGGCCGATTATGAGGCCCGGCTGCGCGAGGCGGACGCTGCCCGCATCGCCAACGAGACGCGGCGTGCCATCATGGTGCTGGCCCAGCAGCGGGCAGTGGCGCTGGACGAGGATCATCCGCTGGATGAGGACCTGTTCTATGATTTTGAGTCGCGCCGCGTGGTGCATGGCTGGCACAGCCAGCCGATCCTCGAAGAGGACCTGGACAACCCGGCGGAGATGCTCTACCAGCAGATCGACGAAATCTACGGGGGCGATGTCGAGGGTGAGGACGAACACGACGACGAGCACGACGATAGCTTCGACGAAGACGAAATAGAGGATGAGCGATGACCGGCCCGATTACCAGCTTTGGCGCATTGAGAGCACGTTTTTTCCCGCCCTATCAGGCGGGTGATTATCAGGGGGCGCTCGATGTGCTGCGGGGCGGCGAGATCGATCTGCCTCACCATGCGCCGATCCTGGCCTATTGGGAGATGGCGCTGCTTTCTTTGCTGAACCGCCCCGGCGAAGCGATGGCGCAGTGGCAGGAAGCACTCGACGCGGGGTATTGGGCGCACGAGGACCATCTGCGCGGCGACCCCGACTTTGCCGCGATGCTGGCTCAGCCGGGCGCAGAAGCGCTCATGGAGCGGATGCGCGAGGCCCGGCTGCGCGATGCGTCGGAGATCGAGCCGCTGCTGTCGATCATGGAACCGGAGGGCACCGCGCAGCCCTGGCCGCTGCTGATGGTGCTGCACGGCGACACCAGCAACCTCAACGATTTTGCACCCCACTGGATTGGCGCGGCTCAGGCAGGATGGCTGGTCGCTGCGCCGCAGTCGGTTCAGCCGGCGTGGGTGAGCGGTTTCTTTCAGTGGGGCGATGCGGCGCGCGCGCGTCATCAGATCACCCACCAGCTCCCCACCCTACGCGAGCTGTACGCGCTGGAAGAGGACAGAATCGTGGTGGGCGGGTTCTCACGTGGGGGCGAGGTGACCTTGCGCGCTGCGCTCGATGGCAGCATCCCCGCGCGGGGGTTTATCGGCGTGGAGGGCTGGCTGTTCGACCTGGATGAGGCCAGGATGCTCATCGAAGCGGCGGATCGCCCCGGCCTGCGCTGCTACCTGGTCGCGGGCGAGGGTACGGATTTCCACCGCGACGCGCTCACCCTGTGCGACCTGATGCAGGCGCGCGGTATCCCGTGCGCGCTGGAACTGACTGCCGTGCCCCATCACGCCTTCCCCGCCGATTTCGATGCTGTGTTGGGCCGTGCGCTGAACTTTGTGCTGGGGCTGTAACTGCCGGTCAAGGCGGCGGAAAACGAGAAGGGCCAGGCGTTGGCGGTGATTGCACAACGTCTGGCCCTTGATGATTCGCCGGGTGACTAAATGCGTCATCCTGCCGAAGCAGGGCTGATCGGCGCGAAAGTTGGCTGGCCGCTGTAGGCCAGCAAGTGCGCAATCGGGCTGCCAGTGGGCAGCCAATACAGCGCAGGAGTCGGGCGGCTCATCGTCAGCGCGAACGGCTCATACTGGCCCACGACCGCCTGGACCCAATCCCCGGCGGCGGGCACATGGCTGAACAACAAGCCGCTGCCATCCGGTGCGGGCATGATTCGCCCGATGCCGCGCCCGGTGCCCTGCCAAAGGTCCGTTGCAGCAGCCGAGGCCAGGTCGATCCGCCGCAGGTGCACATCATACACTCCGGCTGCTACCGGCCAGCCGCCCAACTGCGCCGCGCCTGCCTCGGCCAGGGCCGGATCGTCCGCCTCTACCGTGTCGATCAGGGTGGCGGCGGCATAGTAGAGCGCGCTGCCGTCTGGCGACCAGGCCAGCGCACCCGCTCCCGCGCCCAGCTTGAGATCGCTGCGCTGCCACGCGCCAAAATCCAGCACTGCGATCCCCTCTGCGCCGCGCGCTGCGAACCGCTGCCCATCCGGGGCCAGCGCACCGCCGCGCAGGTCCGCGCCCAGCTCAATCACCCGGTTCGCCGCCGGGTCGAGATAGCTCAGCCCGCCAGCGCAGCCCGACGAAACCAGGAAGCGATCCTCCGCCAGCCAGACCAGGGTGTTGGGGGCTTCGGAGACGGCCCCTTCACGGGCCAGCAGGGTATCCGCCGGGTCAAAAAGCCGCTGTTCGACCGGGCAGTTTTCGGCATAGGTGAAGGTCGCCAGCACTTCGGCCTGGCCGCCTTCGGCGGGCACGGCGCGGATTTCGAGCGTGCGCACGGCGGGATCGGCATCTTCGATGGCGGCGGCAAAGGCGACCCACTGGCCGTCGGGACGCCACGCGGGCGGGAAAGTCGGGTCGATGCCTTCGGCCAGGCGCTTGGCCGATTTTCCCTCGAAGGCGTGGAAGCCGCGCAACTGCGCCGCGGTGACGTTGATATAGGCGAGGTGCAGGCCGTCCGGTGAGAAGGTCAGGTAGCGGTTATCCTGCAGCGGAAGATTGGTCACGCTGCGGCCCGGCAGATCGTTGAGCACGCCCACAAATACATCATCCGAGAACAGGTGGGCGAGCGGCAGCGGCGGCAGGCTGAGCGTCGATGCGGTGCCGGGCTGCGTGTTGGTCGCGCTGCCGGAAGCAGCGGGCGCGGGCAGCGTGCCCGCCCCGGCGAACTGGGCCAGCATGTTCGCCAGCGGTTGATCCCACGTGGGCAGATCGTCCACCAGCGCCCACTGCTCGACGCGGTAGGCGCGGCCATATTCGACGAATGCGGCCACATAGCGGCGCTGCGCCAGGCCGTTGCAGGTGGCCTCGACCCGCGTGACACGCCCGAACGACCCCACCGGCACGCGGTTGGCGGGTGCATCCGTCTGCCCGGCGGCCTGCAGCGCCTCGGTGATCAGCGAATCGGGGGTGGCGCTGCTGGCGACCTGGCCCAGGATCGTCACGCGCATTCCCGGCAGCGTGCAGTCTTCGCTGTTCTGCGATGCGAACAACACGCTGCGCCCATCAGCAGAGGGATAATCGAGCCAGGATTCGGGCACCAGCACTTCAAATTCCTGCGCGCGGAAGCGCACGAGGCGCACTTCTGGGCCGACATTCAGCGCGCTGCACAACACCTTGATCGCCCCGGTCAAGTCGCTGTGGACGATGTAGCGCACCTGGTTGTCGAACTGGAACGACCATTCATACCCGTGATAGGTGCCGGGTGTATAGCTCTGGCCTTCGACCGGGCAGCCCAGGCTGCTGTCGGGCCAACTGGTGCCCAGGTAGGTATATTCGGTCAGGATCAGCGAGGGCTTGTTCAGTTCCTTGAGCAGCCAGTCGAGCACCTGTCGGCGCAGCAGGTCCAGGTCGGTCTGGGCGGCGGCAGGTGTGGGGGCGATCAGCGCCGCGACGATCTGGGCCGCCAGCAGGCACGCCGCCACCAGCAAGATGACTCCGGCCCGGCGGCGAAGAGGATGGAAACGAACGATCATGCGTACTCCTGCGGTTGTTCGGTGAGAAGTGATGCCAGGGCAAGCATACCGCCGGGGGCGCAGAATGTCCACCCGGCGGCGAAGAGCGGTGGTCATGCGCAGGAAAAGCGGCGGCGCGATCAGGTGCGGCGGCCCAGGAAAAGATCTGCCAGACCGTAAAACGAGCCGATGCTGTAGCGGGTCTGGATGGTGGGGTCATCGGGCATGAAGGCGACGGTCGCCACGCCGAGCGCGGCAGCTTGCAGCAGTTCCTCAGAGTCGTGCCCCACATAGGCCGCGCTGCTCGCCTCTACGCCGAGCTGATGCAGTGCCCGCGCGATCAGGCCGCCGGGGGTAGTCACGTGCCCATAATCGGGCGAGGCGAGGAAGACCGTCCACAGGCCGGGCGAGAGGCCACGCTGGGCCAGCCAGGCGATCTTGGTCCCGGCAGGATGTGCCGTGAAGGACACCGTGCCCAGCCGGTATCCTGCCGCCTGCAGACGCTCCAGGGTCTCGCCCACGCCGGGGAATAACTCGATGTCGGCGGCATCTTCGAGCAGGGCGGCGCGTCCTCGTTCGAGCAGTTCCGGCCCGCTAACGCCGTGCACGCGCAGCAGCGCATCATAGAAGACTTCGCGGGTGATGCGCGCGCTTTGTACGTCGGTGCGGGCGGCACGCATGGCGCGCTCGACCACAAAATTGTCGCGGGGGGTGTATCCGTGCGCCTCCAAGAATGCGACCAGCCTGCGCTGACCGCGCGGGCGATGGTAGAGCACGCCGTCAGTATCCAGCAAAATCGCCGAAATGGAAGGGGTGACCGTCATTGCGTGATCATTCCTGGTTCAGGTGCGCCCTGGATGGGACGCATCAGCCACCGCTGCTGCCCATTGCTAAGAGTATACCAAAGCCGCTTCGAGGACGTGGTAACGCCCCGTATCGACGACGGTTGTCACACTGCCGAAAGCGGCCTGCATGAGCCGCTCGTAGGCCAGGAAACGATTGGCGACCAGCCTCAGCCGCCCACCGGGGTTCAGATGCTGCGGCGCTTCACGGATCAGGCGGGCCGTCACACTGGTCGAGACATCCACACCCTGGTGAAAGGGCGGGTTGGAGAGTATCAGGTCGAAGCGGCGGTCATCCAGCGCGCTGAATACGTCGCTGGGCAGCACCGTGCAGCGCGCTTCCAGTTCGTTTGCCCGCACTGAGGCTCGCGCACAACGCACCGCCAGCAGGTCGTCATCGACCATCGTCACGCGCGCTCCGGCCCGCGCCGCCGCCAGCCCGATGATTCCGTAGCCGCAGCCCAGGTCGAGCACTTCCGTTTCCGGCTCCACTCCCAGGTGATCGAGCAGCAGGGCTGTGCCGTCGTCGAGGTGCTCCCACGAAAACACGCCCGGCTGCGTCACAAGCTGGTAGGCGGCTTCGGGCCGCCGGACGACCCGAAGCTGGACCTGCCAGGGGGCAGGCGTCTCCCAATCGGGCGGCTGCGTCAGCGCTGCCGGGCAGGTCGCCATCGCCAACCGGCAGCCGCTCCGATATCCCAACACTGGCGCAGCACCAAACAGCGCCGTCGCGTCTTTGATGGCCGATTTTGCGCCCGATGCATTCGGCCCGGCCAGGTAGATCGGCGCACCCGGATTCAGCGAGCGCCCCACCGTCCACAGGGTGGCGCGGGCCACGCTGCGTCCTTTCGGCAGCTCAACCAATGCCGCATCGGAGAAGCCGAGCCGGATGGGGTCGGGGTAGACGTCTTCGCATGCCTTCACGCCGGGCAGCCGTGCCAGGCGGCTGAGGGCACTGTGCGAGGAATGCAGCGCCGTCACGCGCCCCTCCGGCCCGACCCCATCGACCAGCCAGCGCGCCAGCGCCGGATCGTCGTTGTGCAGCAGCAGCACGGCGGAACCGGGAGCGACTGCTGCAAAGGTGGTGAACAGGTCAGTGATGGGCGCGAGCGCCGAACGAGGCATTCAGACTCCTTCCGTGCGCCTCAGGCGCTGCCACGCAGCCAGGGCGGTTGGCGATCCGGTGGGCGACTGGCGGGCTGATCGTCGGCGGCTTCGCGGCCTGCGATCACGTCGATAACCAGCCGCTCACCCTGCGCCGAGACCAGGTGCAGCAGGTCACCCGGCCCCAGCGTGGATTGGATGGCAGGGATTTGTGCGCGGAATGCCTCTGCCTGGACAATGACGACCTCTGCACCTGGCGTTGTATCAAGCGGGTGCAGGTGGCAGGTTTTGAGCACAGCGTGCAGCGCTGCCCGCCGCTCTGATGCGCCGGGATCGGGCAGCAGCGCGATCCACAACAGGCTGCGATCCGCTTTGATGGGAGGTAACCGCATCAGTTTCTCCTGGGTGTCATGCCGATTGAGCGGAAGGGTCCGGGTCACCGCTCTCGGCCCGGCCAGGCGGGTCCACCGGGCCAGGATTGTTCTCCGCAGCATCCGGTTTGGGCCCCACCGGGCCATTCGCATCTGCCGAATCGGGCCTGGTTTGTACCGGATCGCCCGATGGAGTCTCCGAAGACTCGGCTTTCCAGGCGTTCTGCACGGATAGAATCTCACCCAGGCGCGGCGTAGGCGCGGGGGTTGGCCCGGCCATCACCGGCCCCGCTTCCGTCATGGGCACGCGCGGGGGAACCGTGCCCGGCTCCGGTAGTTCGGGGGTGTGAGGAGGCGGCGCGGCCACGGTATCCGCCAGGCGCGGTTCGGGGAGCGGCGGTTTGGGCACGGCAGATGTTGGCGTTGCGGGTGATGGCGCTGCGGGCGTTGTCGCAGCAGGTTTTGGTGTTGCGGGTGATGGCGCGGCAGGTGATGGCGTTGCGGGCGATGGCGCAGCGGGTGATGGCACGGCAGATTTTGGTGTTGCGGGTGATGGCGTTGGCGCAGGCTGTGAGGGCTGGGCAGCGCTGGCTGTAACCTCGCGCGGCGGGGCAGGCGGGCGCGTATCCGGCCCAAAAACGGTCGGCGGCAGCGGGAAATGAGACGGGCGCGCGCTGGCCGGGCGCGGCGGCGTGGGTTCGCTGGCCTCGGGTACCGAGGGCGGCTTGAGCACCGGGGTATCCGGGGCGGGCCGGACCTCGCTGGTGATCGGTTTGCTGATGGGCTTGCTGGCGGGGCGAGCGGTCTTGCCCAACAGGTCGCCTTCCGAGATCACCTGGGTCACCGAGGACTGCTGGGTGGCTGCGCGCGATGCCCCTGGAACCAGCGGGCCGGTTCCCGGCAGTGCGGGGATCAGGGCTTCGAGCGAGGGCAGCGGGCCGCGCTTGGCACCTGCGCGCCAGATGAAAAACACAAATTCGCCGTGATGCTCGGTTGAATGGAGCAACAGCTCGCTGCCGTTCATGCGGACAAAGTCGCGCGCCATCGACAGCTCGAAGACGGCATCCCTCGCGCGCCAGTGGTCGCCAAAGCTGGCCAGCAGGTCATCAAAAGTGGGCGGCAGCGGCTTGACGCGCGAAAACTTGATGCGGAACCACATCCCGCGCGGCTGCGACTCCATCTCCAGCCGGACATTCGCGCCCTGGGTGAAGGCCGCCGAATAGAGCAGCAGCAGCGCTTCCTGCAAGGTTTCCTGGTTGGCGTGAAGCACGGGATCGCCTTCGACCACGGGGACGGCGCTCAACTGGAGCTGGTGGCTCAGCCAGGCCAGCAGGGTATTCACCTGAAAGGGGCGGATGGCGCGTTCGGGGATAGTCTCGCCCATTTTGTAGCGCAGCAGGTATTCCCAGGCGGTGAACAGGTTGATCACGCTGGAGACTTTGGTGGTTGCGCGCTCGCGCCAGTAAGTCGGGGATTGGCCGCCCGCGCCGGGAATGTCGCTCAGCGCCACTGCCGACAGGGCCGCGTTCAATGAGTCGGCTACCCGTTTGTAGATCAAGAACTGGATATCGGCCAGGGCCTGCCAATCGGGTTCGCGCAACATGCCAACCTACGCTTTCATGACTGTCCGGTGCGAGACACCAGGACAACATGGTGCCCGGCGGATGGTCGGATCACACGCTTTCGACGGCCAGGCCCACCAGCGCTGCCGGCGTACCCGCCTGCTTAAAGTAGCGCCGCACATCGGCCTGGGCACGCTGGAACAACGCCACCAATTCGGCATCCGTCTCTTTGGCGCGGCGCAGCGTTTGCAGTGAGCACATGCTGCACCCGCGCATGGCCCGGTAGCTGTCGGTTTCGCACGCCATACAGCCGTTGAGGCGGATCATCATCAGCATGAAGGACAACACATCTTCGTGTGTTTCCGGCAGGCTGGCGACACGATCCACCAGGGCGCGCCATTCGTCGCCGCGCGCATCGCGCAATCGCGAAATGGCATAATGTGGAAACAAGAGTTCGTTTTTGGTATACATCCCACCCGATCCTTTAAACGCTGCCTTTACCCCACACCGCGATTCAGCGCGGCGGACCCACCGGCAGCCTTTTCAGGCTCCCCAAAAAGAAACCTGCCTTTTGCATACCCATTATGATAGCGTACTCCAGGCCGCTAAATGGTTATAATTGCGTTTGTCCGGCGGCTGGATGATGCGCTGATATGCCACATTCTATCCCAGTGTTAACTCTGATTCAATAACATTTTAACTTTGCGCACCTATGGCCTGTCGGGCGTTGGGCGATTGGCGCGAGAGGTGCAACCGGGTATTATTGGGGGCCACACCCGGCTGAGCCTGTTCCACCCTTGCCGAAGGACAGCGCCATGACTTACCGCGAAATGCTCGCTCTCGCCCAGCAGAACCCCCAGGATGCCGACTTTCACGCGCTGCGCATGGCCTACACCCGCTCAGCCGAATATGCGCCGTACAGCCACGATGCCGAACGCGTGGCGACGCTTGGGCGCGCCTTGCGGGCCGGCGATCTCGCCGCCGCGCTCGAAGCTTCGCTGGCCCTGCTCGACTGGAATTACCTGGATATCGAAGCGCACATGGCCGCCGATTATGTCTACACCAGCCTGGGCGACGAAACGGAATCGGCCTATCACCGGGCCTTTGCCAGAGGGCTGAGCGCCGCGATCCTGGCGACCGGCGATGGTCATGGGCCGGGCGGCGCGTTCATCGTGATCAGCGTGCCTGAAGAATATACGGTGCTGCGCGTCCTGGGCTTGAGGGCTATTCAGCAGGCCCTGCACCAGATCGACGGTCACTGGTTCGACGTGGTCGATGTGCAGCACCGCACCACCGGGGCATCGATGCAGGTGTACTTCAATGTGGACCTGCCGCGCGGCTGGCTTTCGGACCACGCGGAAAATTCGCCGGAATGAAGGCCTGCGATCAATGTTCGTGTGCGGCGCGACGGGCTTCGTCGCGCTGCTGGCGGTCGAACAGGGTTGTTGGCTGGTGACCCGGCGGCAGCACAACGATGTCGGACAGCACTTCGCGCACATCCTCGACCGTCATCACCGCGGTGAGGATGCGTACACGTTCCTCGCGGCTGCGCGCGCTGCCGCGCACGATCACCATGTCCGGCGATTCCACCACCACCTCGATATAGCCGTCTGGAATGCCCGCCTGGTCAAGTGCTGCGTAAATCTTGTCCTCGATGGCGATCAAGGGGTCTGCAGAATTGGTGCTGATGGCATGGCGGGCCAGTTCGGGCAGTTCCGTGCCCGGAGTCGTGCTGACAGGCTGCCAGGGGCGGAGGTGGCCGTCTTCCCGATGGTTGTCTTCGTCCTCGTTGATCTGCACGCGCGGACCGGGCAGCCCGATGACCGACTGGCCGTTGGGGATCGCTCGCATCCAGTTCTGGTAACGCAGCAGCAGCGAGTTCAACAGGGCGTAGCGGGTTTCGGTCTCCCAATAATTTTTGGGTGCAGGGCTGCCCCGCCGCCATACCCCGATCAGCGATTCATGTGCCTGGCGTGCTTCGTCAAGCTGGTGCATGAGCAGCGCTTCGAGTGAAGGCGGGTTCTCGGTGCTGGTATGCTGCTTGACCAGGAAATCGAGCAGGGCGCGCTCGCTCTCGGCGGTGGCCAGCATATCGTGCAGGCATTCTTCTTCCAGGGGGCTGTGGGTTGTCTCCAGCGCGTTTTTGGCGCGGGATATCTTCAGATGCACCTGGGAGCACTGGTCCCACAAAAACGCCAGTTCGTGCTGCAAGCGCTGTTTTTCGTCCATCACACACACTCCATGGGGCAATCATCCCACTGATGAGAATCTCCGCAGGGATGCCGCCCCCCTTTCGATATTCGCAGCACGCGCAGAATTTCTCCGGCAAAATCCTTTTCATTTTAACACCTGGCGCTGCTGACGGGGTAATGATCGGTCCTATGCTATACTCGTACACAGGCCGAAGGTCTGCCTGCCAGAGTCACCTAATGTTTGGGGACTCTGGGGCGACCCGCTCTGCCGATAATAAAGGTGAGATGTTGTGAGGGGTTTGCGTGACGAGAAGGACCGGATCATGCCCGATCGTGCACCTGTAACGATTTCTTTTTCGGCAGCGGCGACGGCGCGCGCAGTGTGTGTCGCGCCCGATGCTTCGCCACAAGAGACGGTGGCGGCGCTGGCTCTGCCCCCTTTCAACGGCGTGATGGTGGTTCATGGCGGCGCGGCCAGGATGGAAGACGCGGTGAAGGACGAGGTACAGCGTTTTGCAGATCAAACCCTCGCGCCATTCGCCCAGTCACACAGCCTGCTGGTTGTCGATGGCGGGACTGATGTGGGCGTTCCGGCGATTCTGGGCCAGGCGCGCCAGCGCATCAATGGGACATTTCCGCTGATGGGCGTAGTCCCGTGCCGCCGCGCACTGTATCCGGGTGGCCCGCCCGCCGACGATTTGCGGATCGCGCTCAACCCGGCGCACAGTCATTTTGTGCTGGTCGAAGGCGACGACTTCGGCGTGGAGTCCAGGTTGATGGTCGGGTTGGTGGGGGTGCGGAATCCGGGCCTGGCGCTGGTGATCAACGGGGGAGAGATCGTGCTGCGCGAGATTCAGGCCCAGGCGGCGCGTGGCAGCACGCTGGTCACAGTTCGCGGGTCGGGCCGCATCGCCGATGAACTGGCCGATCCCAACAGCGCGACGCGGCGCGGACTGCCCCCCGGCGCGCGGTTGTATGTTGCGGACCTGAGCGCCCCTGCGGCAGCAGTGGCGCTGCTGGAACGGTTGATGTTCCAGCAGCCGCCAATGCGATAGGTGCTAAAGGTTTTGGACCTGGTGACGCAGCGTTTGCAGCCCGGTCACGCCATGATTGACGTGGCGCGGTCTGCCGGTGCGGTCGAGGATGAACGTGGTGGGCACACTCATCACGCCCCAGCGGCTGGCGGCATCGGGCTGGGCGGTGGCATCCACTTCGATCACCTGCACGCGGTCGCCCAGTTCGGTGAGCAGCTGCCGGATCGCCGGGCGCTGCTGAGTTTTGCACGGCGCGCAGAACGGCGTCGTGAAGTAGAGAATCGTCGGGACATCGGGCGTCAGCCCGGCCAGCAAGGGATCGCGCGGCGCGATGCGCGTCGCCCGCCGCACTTCCCAGCAGCAGTACAGTCGGTAGGCGATCACACCCACCGCCGCGAGAATGACCACGATCAACACGCGCTCGATCATTGCATTCCCTCCACCGGGGCATGGTCAAAACCGGGCACGCCCAGCCGGTTCAGCCAGTAGTACATGGTGCAGCCTGCGCACCAGCCCGCCCACAGGTTCAGATTCGCCAGCACGATAACCACCGCGATCAGTATCCAGCCCAGGACCGGCAGCCCGGCCATCAGTGCCGCCGTGCCGCCCAGCACCATGATCGAGCCGACGAGTTGGGCGAAGCGGTGCGGCTCCGGGTTATCGACTTCGACGCGCGGCGCGACCAGCCCTGCCGGGCGCAGCACGTGGCGATAGAGCCGGGTGAACAGGCCCGCCGGGGGAAAGATCGCGCTCACCAACATGATCAGGCCGGTGATGCCAGCCAGAAGGGGCAGATCGAGCACAAATGCCAGCACCAGCAGGCCGATCGTACAGCTCTGGTTGACCCGAATCGCGCTGTGATCGACCTGGCGGAGCAGTTGAGCATGTGTGGTCATATCGGCACCTGTCTTTCCTGGCACGCGGAATTGTGCGCGTGTACACAATACGTTATTGGTGGAGATTCTAGGGATAAACAAGATTGTTGTCAACAATATTTGGTCATTGTGCCAGGGGAGAACTGAGGTCTCAGCGAACTCTCACTTCGGGGAGCACGAGTACCAGTGCGTCAGGGGGCCTGGTTCTGGCGGATGGTGGCTTGCAGGCCGGCGATCAGCGCCTCGCGCTCGGCGTCCGTCAGGCGGCCCTTCGGATTCATCAGGCGATAGGTGCCGGGCGGCATGGTGCCATCGCGGATCTCGCGCGCGATGCGCTCGCTGAGCGTCGGCGGCGGGAAGGGATTGGCCGGATCGACATAGTCATCGTCCAGGTGGCGATCCCAATCGGAGAAGTTGAGCGCTTCGCGCCCCTCGGTCACATCGTACCACGCGATCCACGATGCCGGCGCAATCCGGGCATACCAGGGCCACACGGTCTCGTTGCTGTGGCAGTCGTAGCAGGCCCGCACGGCGAGATCGCGCGTCTCGGCGGAGTCCCAGACCGGCTCGCGGATCACCGGCGGGTTGGCGCGGCTGACCGGGATGATCTGGATGGCGGCCAGCACAACCAGCGCGATCCCGGCGTTGATGAGCAGGGTCCGAATCCACCAGCCGCGTGTGGGTCGGCTGCCGTGGGGTTGAGGAAGAAAGTTCATGGCGGCAAGAGGGTGCGCCGGGGCGCGATGCAGGGTCGGACGATGCCGCAGATTATAGCTTAACGCCGCTCCGGTGACGCATATTCTCGCCGGAACAACGCCGCAGGGCGAACCGCGCCCGGCTCGCCCTGCGAGAGTCATCGTGCCTGCCGACCGCCTATTTTGCGGCTTTGGGTTTGGCCGGTTTCCACACCTTCCACACCTTGCCCACCAGGTCCGGCCCTGGGACAAGTGTCGGATCGCCCGGATGCCAGCCCGCAGGCAGGACCTCTTTGGTTGCCCGGTTATGCTGGAATGCCTGCACCTGGCGAATTAGCTCCACAATGTTCCGCCCGACGGGCGGCGTCATCACTTCCATCGCCTGGATCACCATATCGGGATCGATCAAGAAGCGGCCCCGGATGTTCACTCCGGCGGCCTCGTCGTAGACGCCGTAAACCTGCCCGATCCGCCCGCCTTGATCGGCGAGCATCGGCCAGGGTACGCCGCCTTTCACCATCTTCGAAAGTTCTTCTTCCTGCCAGATTTTGTGAGAAAAGTGACTGTCTGTGCTGATGGAAAGGACCTGCACATCGAGGGCTTGCAGTTCTTCATAGTGGACGGCAACTGCCGCCAGCTCGGTCGGTCAAACAAAGGTGAAATCGCCGGGATAGAAGCACACCAGAATCCAGTGACCGGCATAATCGGACAGCTTAACGGGCTTGAACCCGCCGTTTTGATACGCCATCGCCTCGAAATCGGGCGCGGGTTTGCCAACTTGAGCCAGGGTCATGATCGTCTCCTTCGCAGGGGGTACAGGCGCGCGATCGGCGCTCTCGGCGGGCGCGGACAAGATCGGGCCGCGCACCGGCTGGGTACAGGAAATCGGGCGTTCGGGCATAGAATCATCCTTTCGCTGCGGCGGCAGGGCGCTGCCGTCAGGATCGGCTGTGGAGGCGAGGCACCGTGCCACCTCGCCAGGCACGACTGATCTCGTTATAGTCCGGTCAACCGGCGATGGGTAGTATCAAATGTCATCATTCAGCGGGCCGCGGAGGGCGAAGACCTGCCGGGCATTGTGCAGCCTGCCGAGACAGGTCGCACATCGTCGGAGACAGGCGGAACACAAGCGGGGATAGCAGGGCGAGGCGGATGCGGAGCCGCCGATCGGCGGCTCCGGTACGGGCTGCGTCCCAGGATGCGGCAGGTCACGCGGTGGCGCGCTCATTCCACCGGGTCATCATCCTGCGCGGACTGCTCGATGGCCTTGATGGCGTGGAACAGCAGGGTATTGACAGGGGTCGGGATAGAGAGCACCTGGCCCAGGGCGATCACCTTGCCCGCGAAGATATCGACCTCGGTCACACGCCCTGCCTCGACGTCTTGCAGCATCGAGGTTTTGCCCGCCGGGTGGAGCGTGTTCAGCACCGGGTACCATTCCTCGATGGCTGAGGGGGCAAGATCGATGCCCATCTCCCCGGCCAGTGCGATCACCTCGCGCATGGCGGCTTCCATGATGGCCTGGGCGTGGGGCGAGGTCTGGAAGGCGCGGTAGGGCGCGCGCAGCACAGCGGACGCCTGGTTGACCCCCACGTTGATCATGAACTTCCACCACATCATGCGCAGCATATCGATCGGGGTCTCGAAGGGGATGCCGCCCTCGGACAGAATCGCCTGGGCGCGCAGCACACGCGGGCTGAGCGTCTCGTTACGCGCCTCGCCGAAAACCAGCCTGCCGATCTTGCTGTAGGTGATGCAGTTGCCGTCGCGCACGGCGTCGATGCCCAGCGCGATGCAGTGCAGCACCTTCTCCCAGCCATATTCCGCCGCGATGATTTCCTCGCTGTCCAGGCCGTTCATCACCGAGAGGATCAGTGTATCCGGGCCGACACACGTCCGCAGGTCGGGCAGGGAGTCGGCCAGGTGCTGGTGCTTGAGCGCGACGATTACCAGGTCGGCAGGCGGGGCGGAATCGCCGGGGGTTCGCAGGGGCGGATCAAACCGCGCGCCGTTGAGCACGATGCCTTCACGCAGCAGGCGCTCACGGCGTTCACCACCGGCCACCAATGCGACACAGGCCGGGTGATGGGCATAGAACCGGCTGGCGTAGACGGCTCCCAGCGCGCCCGCGCCCAGAATCGCTACCGCATGGGGACGCAGCATACGATCGCTCCTTACTGATGGATTGACGACGCTCAGTTGAATACGCCGGTGGGATGGCAGCCCAGGTTGGCGCTGCGGGCCGCATCTTCCAGGCTTTGCAGGTAGGTGAACTGGGCGGTATCCGGTGGATAGCGGCGCGCTTCGGCCCAGCCGCCCTTGACCAGCTCGGCATTCACGAAGACGTTCCCCACATAGACATAGCGCAGCAGCCGTCCATAAGAATCGGTGTTGCTCACGTCTTTCACCAGGGTGACCGTCTGACCGCTCACCAGGCGGGCGTTGGCGTTGGTGGCGTCGGTGTAGCAGGGCTGGTCCAGCTCCGGCGTGTTGACTCCGATGTAGCGCACGCGGTAGGTCTGGCCGTTCATGCGCACGTCGATGGTGTCGCCGTCGATGATGCGGGTGACGGCGGCGGTTTCGCCAGTCGCGGGCACGATACTCGCGGGCGGAACATAGTCGGTGGGCACGGGGAGCTGGGTGACGGTCACCTCGGATTCGTCGAGCAGGTCACACCCGGCGAGCGCGATCACCAGCACCAGGATGATCCAAATCAGTCTGCGACGACGGCTCATAGTAGTTTATCCTTCTCAACACAAAGGCTGGCCGCATTGACCAGCCTTGTTCCTCGCAATGGCGATTTCCAGCGACCGCTATTCGCGCAGCAGCTTGAAGATCACGCAGCCGAGCGGCGGCAGGGTAATGCTCATGCTGTGCGGGTAACCGTGCATCCCCCAGGGATCGCTGAAGCGTCCGCCCAGGTTGCCGACATTGCTGCCGCCGTAATATGCGGCATCGCTGTTGAGCATCTCAGCGTAATAGCCCGGCTCCGGCACGCCGATCCGATAGTCTCCGCGCGGGACGGGCGTGAAGTTGCACGCCACCACCAAAAAATCGCGGCGGTCTTCGGCATAGCGAATATAGGTGAAGACGCTCTGGTCGGCGTCGTTGGCCTCAATCCACTGAAAGCCCGCCGGCGAAAAGTCCTGCTCCCAAAGGGCGGGCTGCTGGCGATAGAAGCGGTTGAGATCGCGCACCCAGCGCTGTACGCCGCGATGGGTGTCATAATTCTCGATCAGGTGCCAGTCGAGGCTGCGGGTTTCGCTCCATTCCTGCCACTGGGCGATCTCCTGCCCCATGAACATCAGCTTCTTACCAGGGTGGGTGATCTGGTAGCCGTGCAGCAGGCGCAGCGTGGCGAACTTCTGCCACACATCGCCCGCGATCTTGCCCATCATCGAGCCTTTGCCGTGCACAACCTCATCATGCGAGAGCGAGAGTACAAAGTTCTCGCTGAAGGCATACATGATGGAGAAGGTGAGCTTGTTGTGGTGCCAGCGGCGGTAGATCGGATCGCGGCTGATGTA
The DNA here is from genome assembly GCA_034429275.1 of Anaerolineae bacterium. Taxonomy (GTDB): domain Bacteria; phylum Chloroflexota; class Anaerolineae; order Aggregatilineales; family Aggregatilineaceae; genus DAOUFU01. The sequence continues at coordinate 42,552 of DAOUFU010000133.1, forward strand.
GTCGAGCGTGTCGTGCATCCAGCCCATGTTCCACTTGAGCGTGAAGCCCAGACCGCCCAGGTATGTAGGCCGCGAGACCATCGGCCAGGCGGTCGATTCCTCGGCAATGGTCACCACGCCGGGGAATTCCTCGTGCACGATGTGGTTGGTTTCCTGCAGGAACTGAATGGCCTGGATATTTTCGTTGCCGCCGTGCTCATTGGCGACCCAAGCGCCATCTTTGCGCCCAAAGTCGAGATAGAGCATCGAGGAAACGGCATCCACCCGCAGGCCGTCGGCGTGGTATTTATCCAGCCAGAACAGCGCGTTGCTGATCAGAAAGTTCCGAACCTCGTTGCGCCCATAGTTGAAGATGTAGGTGCCCCAATCGGGATGCTCGCCCTGGCGCGGATCGGCATGTTCATACAGGTGCGTGCCGTCGAAAAAGCTGAGCGCGAAGCCGTCTTTGGGAAAATGCGCAGGCACCCAGTCGAGGATCACGCCGATGTTGCTGCGGTGGCACTGGTCGATGAAGTACATCAGGTCGTGCGGCGTGCCATAGCGGCTGGTGGCGGCGAAGTAGCCGGTCACCTGGTAGCCCCACGACATATCGAGCGGGTGCTCCATCACCGGCATCAGTTCCACATGGGTATAGCCCATGTCGCGCAGGTAGGGCACCAGCGTATGAGCCAGCTCGCGGTAGGTCAGCCATTCCCAGATGCCGGTTTCGGGGTTGTATTTGCGCTTCCACGAGCCGAGATGCGCCTCGTAAATGGCCATCGGCTTGTTGAGCGCGCTGCCCTCGCGGCGAGCGGTCATCCAGTCGGCATCGCCCCATTCGTAGCGATCAAGATCGATCACCAGCGAGGCCGTGCGCGGGCGCATCTCCGAAGCATAGCCGAACGGATCGGCCTTCTCGGTCCGGTAACCGGCTATCTGCGAGCGCAGGTCGAATTTGTACTGGGTCCACATATCCAGGCCGGGGATGAACAGCTCCCACACCCCGCTGAGGCCCTGGCGGTTCATCGGGTGGACGCGCGCATCCCAGTTGTTGAAGGGGCCGATCACACTGACGCGGTAGGCATTGGGTGCCCACACCGCGAACTGCACGCCGCTCACGCCGTCCACCGTGCGCAGATGCGCGCCGAACTTCTCGTAGCTGCGGCGGAAGCGCCCCTCGCCCCACAAATAGAGGTCCATCTCGCCGAACCAGAAGCCGGTGAAGCGGTAGGGGTCCTCGAAGGCGACGACCTGGCCGTTGTATTCTTCTGCTTCCAGGCTGTAGCGCAGGCTCTCGCGCGAGCGGTCGAGCGTCAGCGCAAAGAAGCCGCCCTCGTCCAGCCGTGTCATGACGTGACGTCGGGCTTTGTCCGCGCCGTCGGAGACGTCGATCACGGTAATGGACCTGGCGGAAGGCCGGAACACGCGAATAGACACGGTAGAGGTGCTGAGTGCGTGCGGCCCCAACAGGCTGAATGGGTCACCGTGATCGCCGCTGAGCAGGCTGCGGATCGCATCAGGATGAATCTCATGCGTCATGAGCAGGTGTCTCCCCGGAATGAATACGCACCTGGCCAGAGTATACCCTTCACAGCCCCGCTGCGGCGAATTCGCGGAGCGGCTGCGGGGGCAGCGCGCACCGATCCGCTTGATTGGAGGCGTGCGTTCCGCACTGCGGACTCAGGCCGCCCTACTGCACCCGCACGGTGAACTGCACGGGGATACCGCGCGTGCTGCCGCTCCAGGCCACGATTTCGAGGAAATGCAGGCCGGTGGCATCCGGCGCAAAGGTAAAGGTGCCCTGCACCTCGACCTCGCCGCTGTAGGTGCGCGTGTCCAGGGTCTGGCCGAAGCGCCGCATTTCCACGCGCGTCACCCCGCTGACACTGCCCGCCACAAACTGGATCGGCAGCGACTGTGCCAGCTGCATGGTCACATCGGTTTGGGGGGAGAGGATTTGCAGGTTGGGCGGGATGCCTACCTGGACAGTGAGCGTGGCTGCCGGGGTATCCTGCGGCACGGGCGTGTCATTCCCCCGCCCGTTATCGGCATCGCCGCCAGCGCGCAGCGCCAGCACGATCAGCAGCAGCACACCGCCAAACAGCGCCAGCCCGACTACCACCAGGATCACCGAGCGCAGACAGCCGAACAGCGGGTTTTCACTCACCGGCTGAGCCGGGATCTGCAGACCGGTCGGTTCCTGGGCGGATTGCAGCGCCCGCGTATCACCCGTTTCAGAGCGAAGCGGCCCGGTTTGCCCGGCGCGGCGCAGACCGGCGGCCTGGCCAGGCGAAGTAAAACCGCCGGTGGGCGCGTTCGTCGGAATCCCGGTCGGCGTGCCTGTTGGCGTGCCGGTCGGCGTGCGAACCTGGGAGCCGGTCGGCATCTGCTGAGCCGGGGGCATGGTTGAGCGTGGCTGGGGGCTGGGGCGCACGGCGGGTTGGTCGAGCGGCGACTGTGGGCGAGTCCAGCCCATGCCACCGGGCATGGTGCCTTGCTGGGGCGAGGGAGTGGGCGCGGGCTGCACCGGCGATCCCTGCGGCGGAGTGGGCGGGCGCACCGGCACCTGCGGATCGGCTGCCGGGCGGCGCGGCGGGCTGGCGGGGATCGCGGTCGGCCCATGACCGTCTTCCTGGCTGCGCGACATCAAGTCGTGCTCGGCGAACTGGTCGTAGACATCGGCCTGGGGGCGCACCGGCGGCTGCTGCATGCCGAACCGGTCCGGGGCCAGCAGCGCCTGTTCCAGGTCGGCGGCGAAGGCGGGTGCGCTGCTGTATCGCTGCGCGGGAGTTTTTGCCAGCGCTCGCGCAATCACCTGATCTACTACCGTTGGCAGCGCGGGATTCAGCGTATGCGGCGGGGTTGGCTCGCGGTCCAGGTGCAGATACATCAGGCCGTGCGGCGTCTCGGCGTTGAAAGGCACCTGGCCGACCAGCATCTGGTAGGCGATGATGCCCAGCGCGTAAATGTCGGTGCGGGGGTCCACCGGCTCGGATCGCCACTGCTCCGGGGCCATGTAGCTTGGCGTGCCCATGACCGATCCCGGCTGAGTCAGGCCGTCCACCGTGGTGGCGGCGACCATTTTTGCGATGCCAAAATCGGTCAGGTAGGCGTTGCCGTCTTCGTCGAGCAGCACATTGGTCGGCTTGAGGTCGCGGTGAACGATGCCGCGCGTATGTGCGTAATCGAGCGCCGAGGCGATCTGGCGGACCAGGGTCAGCACGCGCTGCTGGCTGAGGCGCGGGGTCGCGGCCAGCTCTTTGGCGAGGCTGCCGCCTTCCATCAGGCGCATGACCAGATAAACCAGGTTTCCCTGGCGGCCAAAGTCGTAGACGGTGAGGATGTGGGGGTGCTGCAAAGCCGCGATGATGTGGGCTTCGCGCTCAAAGCGGGCGATGAACTCCGGATTGTTCACCAGGTCGGTGGCGAGTACCTTCACGGCCACATCACGCCCGACGCTGAGCTGGCGCGCGCGGTAGACTGTCGCCATGCCGCCCTTGCCGATAGCGTGATACAACTGGTACTGGCCGAGCCGGGTGTTGGACAGGTCGTTCATAGCACCACCAGGGTAAGTAGAGCACTGCCTTGTGGCACAAATGATACAGTCTACGGGCGGTTTGGGCCAATCTTTTTGCTGTGCAGGCGTGTGCATCCGGCTGGGGATCGCACCATAACCGCCCGTCCGCGGGCAGAGGTGGGCCTGGATAGGCGGCGACAGAGATGTCTGGCGGACGGTGCGGCTTGTGTGGGGGAATAGCACAGAGCGCACGCAGTCGAACTGCTGCGGGCAGCAAGCCGGGGCCAGCTTGCTGGGCGAGTAAAACTCACCCGATCACAGAGTGCGCTCGTTGATGGCAGGGCACGATCAGCGCGGGCCATCAACTGCTGAGGGACGGGATAACCTTATTGCCGCCAAGTCTTCTGGCTCGCCGACTCCTTTCGCGATCTGGGGGGGCCAAACTTCTGTTCAGTGCCCGGTGACCGACTGTATTCGCTTCGGATTTGTCCGCGCTTAGCGGCGCACCAGCACGATAAAGCCTCCCCAGCTACCGCCTCCCCCACCGGTTCCACCGGCAGTCATAATCTCCCACCCCTGTTTCAACATCTCTTCCAGCTCGCGCTCGGCTCGTCCGGTATGTCTCTTCTCAAACCAAAGGATTTTGACATGCTGGGCGTTGTTTGCCTGGTCAGACATAGAGATTTCCTTTCGGCTCGTTTTTTCGGCGATGAACTAGCGACTGATGGGGGATAGCCCCCATCTAAAATCTTTCCCCTAAAATGAGGGAAAGACTTCACATTCTACGCGTCTTATCTCACCCCCACCGCCTTTCCCAGTATAGCGAAGATTCAAAACAGTAACGGATCCGTAACGCTTTCGGATCCGGCCTCCGCTATCTTGAAAAAGTGTCGAAGGAGATATTCCGATGTCCATTTTTCGCGCCAACGCACTGCGGAATTATATGCAGGGCAGAGAAGAGACTGTGCTGCCGCGCTTTGTCGCGCCGCGGGTTTTCAATTACCTGTGGCTTCTGCTAAGCCTGCTGGCCCTCAGCACAGGCGTGGCATGGCACAGCCGGTACCCTGTGTATCACTCTGCCCTGGCGTTTGCGGCGAACCCTGCGGGCGAAACGCTGACCCTGGTCGTTCTGCTGTCGCCGGATATGGATATTCAGGTGGGACAGCAGGTTATGGTGTCTCTTGATGGCCAGCGTGCCTCTGGTGAAGTCTCGGAAGTTTTGCCCGATGTGCTCAGCCCACATGAGATTCGCGAACGCTTCGCGCTTGATCTGGGTGCGGGGCCGCTGATTACGCAGCCTGCGCGCGTGGTGCTGGTCGAGGCTTCTTCGCACCACCTGCCACCCACTGCCTATCAGGGCGGGATTTTCCAGGCGGATATCGAGGTGGGATCAGAGCGTGTCATCGCCCTATTTCCGGTCATTGGGGACCTTTTCGAGGAGTAAACGGGCATGGAGAGCGAAGTGACACCCGTCCAGGACAACTGTCAGCGCTGGATGCAGCATCTGCGGGCGTGGATGCCTCGCCGCCGTGTCCCGGTGATCATGCAGATGAGTTCGGCTGAGTGTGGCGCAGCCTGCCTCGCCATGATCCTCAGTTATCATGGGCGCAAAACGCGATCTTCAGAAATCCGCGACGCCATTGGCATCGGGCGCGATGGCGTTTCCGCGAAAATCCTGGCACAACAGGCACGCCGTTTTGGTCTGCGCGTGCGCGCCTATTCCATTGAAGACCTCGACAATCTGAAGTTTGTCCAGTTCCCCGCCATCGCACACTGGCGTTTCAGCCACTTCGTCGTGATCGAATCCTGGTCTTCTAACCGGATCGTGATTGTGGACCCGGCACAAGGACGACGCCGGATTACCCAACAAGAACTCGACGCCAATTTTACAGGGGTCATTCTGACCTTTGAACCAGGCCCGCAATTCAAACAGCAGGCAGCAGCAGAACGCAACGAGGCGGAAAACGTTTCTTTGCGCAGTTATTTTTTGAGCATGGTACGTGTGCCGGGCATTGTTGGTTTTATGGTGCAGGTACTCGTGGCCTCGCTGGTGCTCCAGCTCTTCGGGCTAGCCGTCCCGCTGACGACCAAAGTCATTTTTGACCGACTGCTGCCGTTCCAGATGGAAAATGGCCTGCAGATCCTGGGGATCGGGGTGCTGATCCTGATCGCGACCCAATTTGTACTGCAATTTTTGCGCGCTGCGCTGCTCATTTATCTGCAAGCGCGCCTGGATACGCAGCTGATGTTGGGGTTTTTTGAGCATGTGCTGGCGCTGCCGTTCCGGTTTTTCCAGCAGCGCACCAGCGGTGATCTGCTGATGCGGCTCAGCAGCAACTCGGTGATCCGCGAAACGCTCACCAGCCAGTCGCTCTCCATCATCCTGGACGGCGCATTTGTATTGATCTATGTTGCTGTTCTGCTGCTGGAAAATGCCGTCTTCGGCTTGATGGTCATTGCGCTCGCCATGCTTCAGGTAGGCATACTGCTGGTGACCACGCGGCGGGTGAACGCCCTCATGGAGAGCGACCTGGCGGCGCAGTCCGAATCCCAAAGCTATCTTGTCGAGGCGCTATCCGGCATTGCCATCTTGAAGGCGTCGGGCAGCGAGCACCAGGCGCTCGATCACTGGACGGACCTTTTCTTCAAACAGCTCAATATCTCATTGAAGCGCAGCCAGCTTGCCGCTCTCACCAACACCCTGCTCAATACCCTGCGGACGTTTTCTCCGGTGATCTTGATCTGGTATGGGGCGCGGTTCGTGCTCAATGGCGAAATGTCTATTGGCACGCTGCTGGCACTCAACGCCCTGGCCGCGGCCTTCCTTACCCCGCTGGCCTCGCTGGTGAACACGGCTCAGCAGCTGCAGTTGGTTGGCGCGCACCTGAACCGAATCGCGGATGTCATCCGCGAAAAGCCCGATCAGGATGCCAGCCGCGTGAAGGCGGCACCGATTCTGTCCGGTCGAATTCAGGTGGAAAACGTCAGTTTTCGCTACGACCCCAACGCACCCTGGACACTGCGTGATATTTCCCTCGACATCCAACCCGGCCAGAAAATCGCGCTGGTGGGGCCGACCGGATCGGGCAAGAGCACCCTGGCGATGCTGCTGCTCGGACTGTATGAGCCGACTGAAGGCCGCATCCTGTACGATGGGCTGGACCTGCGCGAGATGGAATACCACACGGTTCGCCGCCAGATTGGGATTGTGCTGCAGGAATCCTTTCTGTTCAGCACCACCATTCGGCGCAACATCGCCTTTGTTGATCCTGATATGGACATGGAGCGCGTGATCCAGGCGGCGGAAATGGCCTGTATTCACCAGGAAATCGCGAACCTGCCGATGGGATATGAGACGCAGCTTGCGGAAGGCGGGACAGGGCTATCGGGGGGGCAGCGGCAGCGGCTGGCGCTGGCACGCGCGCTGGCCGGGAATCCGCGCGTGCTCATTCTGGACGAAGCCACCAGTCATCTTGATGCGGAAACCGAGCGCCAGGTGGATCAGCGGCTGCGTGGGCTGGAATGCACGCGCATTGTCATCGCGCATCGGCTCAGCACGGTCCGCGAGGCCGATCTCATTCTCGTGATGTACGAAGGGCGAATTGTTGAGCGAGGCACACACAAGAGCCTGCTCGACCAGGGAGGCTATTACTCCATGCTGGTGCATGGGCAGCTTGAAATGGAGGCCCAAAAAGTAGAGAGCATCCTCAGGTGATGCTCTCCCCACAAAACTTGGGTTTTACGGGTCCCTACACCCGTTAACCAAATTTCGTATCGGTTCCACTATAAAACAAAGGAGTATGTCATGTCAAACATCGATATCGCCCGCGCATGGAAAGACGAAGAGTATCGCAACAGCCTGTCTGACGAAGACCGCGCCTTGCTGCCTGCCAACCCGGCAGGGATGATCGAACTTGACGATCAGGCGCTCGACGCGTCGATGGGTGGCGCTACGGAATTGGTGCTGTCGCTCGGCTGCTGCCAGGGCATCACCAATTACTACACGTGCTTCAAGTACACCGTCTGTGGCGCTGTTTGCTCGATCTGGATCTGCGCCTGATTCAGGCTAGAAAGGACCAGGAGCCATGTCAACCGTTGATATTGTTCGCGCGTGGAAAGACGAAGAGTATCGCAACAGCCTCTCGGACGAGCAGCGCGCCCTGCTGCCGGATAACCCGGCGGGCCTGGTCGAGCTGGATGACAGCGAGCTGGCCGGGATCGAAGGCGGCACGACCGCGCCCTGCATCTCCGCCATCACCGCAGTAACAGTGCTCGCCAGCTGCAGCTTCAACTGCAAGACCATGTTTAACGGCACCTGCGGTGTCTGGAGTGTTGGCTGCTGCTAGATCGGCCTGCTCGCTCTGTGCTTTTCGTCAGAGGCCGCGCCAGGATAACCGCGGCTCCATACGACTCTCTTTCCACAGGAAAGGAGTGCCTGCATAAGCGCACCGAAGCGCACGGCGGGCAGAGGAGTATTTTTCCTGGTGTGGCCCCCAAAAACATATGCATGGCCAGGGTGCCGTGCTGAGCATCGGTTACTGTTAGCTTTCAAGGAGAGAAAAACATGTCGAACGTTGATGTCATCCGCGCGTGGAAAGACGAAGAATACCGCAACAGCCTCTCGGACGAACAGCGCGCCCTGCTGCCCGACAACCCGGCGGGCCTGGTCGAGCTGGACGACAGCGAGCTGGCCGGAATCGAAGGCGGAACGTCCCTTCCGTGCATCTCGGCGATCACCGCGGTGACCAAGCTGCTGACCTGCAGCTTCAACTGCAACACCGTATTCAATGGCACCTGCGCGGGCTGGAGCGTTGGCTGCTGCTAGTCATCGGGCATAAGCCCTTTAGTTTGATCGGGGACGCTGGAACTGCGATTCCGGCGTCCCAACCCAACCCTGGCGTCGGCGTGGTTAGAACAAAGGATAATGGGCGATGACCCTTCTCAGCGAAGCAACCGTTTCGGATTGGAATCGAGCGCTGACACTCATTGAGCGCGCCCCGTTGGTCAATGGCAGCTTCTCCGACCAGGGGAAAAATCGTCTCCGCCGCTGGCAGAACGAGACCATCTTTCAGAGCGACAGCGCGCTCTTCCAGGAACGCCTGGCGCTCGATCACCTGACCGAAGAGCGGCTGCTGGCGGTGTTAAGCGCGCCGGCGGAGACGCTGAACAACGAAGCGGCCTGGTGGACAGAACTGCAGGATGCTTTTGCTGACGAGGGCGAACGATTGAGCTTCAGTGTGCGCAGCGGCAGCGACGACAAGGCCCCTCTGGGTTTTCTGAACCTTGTAGAGCCGCTCATCCGTCGTGCCAGAAGGCGGGTGAATCACCACCTGGACTCCCTGCAAGGGCTGCCCGTTGACCCGCAGCGCCTGGGAAACGCCCTGATCGACGGCCTGTTGGGCTACCTGCTGAATTTCTGTTTGATGCGTACGATGGTACTTGAGCTAAATGTAGCGCGTTTGACGAACCAAATCGATTCTCAAGCGCCGGATGGGGGGTTTCAGAATTTCGTTGAAAAACTGAAGGAGCCGGAATTTGCGCTCAAAATCCTGCGTGAATATCCGGTGTTGGCCCGCCAGGTTTTGATCGGCATTCAGCAGTGGGAGTATGCCAGTATCGAGTTTGCCGAGCGAATCAGCGCAGACTGGCCCGCGCTGACGGCCATGTTCAGCCCAGATCGTGAAATCGGCGATCTGGAGGAGTTTCATTCTGGAGCGGGTGACAAACATCGCGATGGTCGTTCAGTCATCATCCTGCGCTTCAGTTCGGGTTTGAAGCTGGTATACAAACCGCGCTCGCTCGCCATTGATGTGCATTTCCAGGAACTGCTGGCCTGGATCAACCAATACAGCGAAATGCCGCCCTTCCGACTGTTGAAAATTCTGGATCGGGGCACGCACGGCTGGATCGAATTTGTGGAAACCCAGGGCTGCGAGACCCAGGAGCAGCTGACGCGGTTTTATGAACGGCAGGGGGGATACCTGGCGCTGCTGTATGCGCTGCAAGCGGTCGATTTTCATTTCGAGAATCTGGTGGCGGCTGGCGAACACCCGGTGTTGATCGATCTGGAGTCGCTGTTCCACACCCTGGCGGATGGGACAGGTGTGCGCGAATCTGACCTGGAGCGCTTGTTGGGCCGCGCAATGCAGCATTCCGTGCTGAGTATCGGCTTGCTCCCTCAGCGCATATGGGCCAGCGAGAAATTCGACGGTATTGACATGAGCGGGCTGGGGGGGCGTGGCGGCCAGCTTTCACCTGATCGCGTCCCGACCTATGAAAACATAGGCGCGGGCACCATGCATTTCACGCGCAAGCGCATCACCATGCCCAGCAGCCACAACCGCCCGACGCTCAACGGCCAATATGTAGCGGTTCAGGACTATACCGAGGCTATCGTGAAGGGCTTCCACACCGTTTACCGCTTGCTGCTGGAGCGCCGCGAGGACTTCCTGGCTGGCCCGTTTGCTCGCTTCGCCCACGATGAGATTCGTATCATTCCGCGCCCTACTCGCATGTACGGCCTGATGCTGTACGAGAGTTTTCACCCGGACCTGCTGCGGGACGCCCTGGAGCGCGATCGCTTCTTTGACCGCCTGTGGGTCACGGCGAAGAGCCGCCCCTTCCTCAAACGGTTGATTCGCGCCGAACTCCGCGATCTGTGGGAAGGTGACATTCCCATCTTCACGAGCTATCCCGCTTCGCGCGATCTGTGGTCCAGCGACCAGGAACACATCCTGAACTTTTTTGACGTGTCGGGGATGGATTTTGTCCGCGAGCACATTCTCAAACTTGATGCGCACGATCTCGAAAAACAAACCTGGTTTATACGCGCTTCGATGGCCACCCTATCGATGGGGGTGGGCCTGGGGAAGTGGCCGACCTATCACCCCGCTGAAACGGTGGATGCGGTTGAGCCTGGGCACTTGATCGAAGCTGCCAGGCGCATCGGCGATCGTCTCGATATGCTGGCATTGAAAGGCGAAGATGAGGCTGCCTGGATTGGCCTGTCGCTGATCGATGAAAAGAACTGGATGCTCATTCCTCTCGGCATTGATCTGTACAACGGGATGGCAGGGATTCTGATTTTCCTGGCCTACCTGGGAGATATCACCGGCGAGGCGCGATATACGCAGTTGGCGCAAGCCGGGTTGGATACGGTTCTGCGCGTCCTGGAGCGCCCCGAAGCTTCCGGGCTGCCCTTAGGGGGCGCTTTTGATGGCTGGGGATCGGTGATTTTTCTGCTGACTCATCTGGGCGTTTTGTGGGGCCGACCGGAACTGCTGGATCAGGCGGAAGGCTATGTGCGCGCTATCCCTTCGCTGGTCGAAAAAGACGATCAGCTAGACATTATTGGCGGCACGGCAGGGATGCTCGCCGTGCTGTTGGCGCTTTACGAACATCGTTCAACTGCTGAGGTGCTGCAAACGGCGCGGTATTGCGGCGATTATCTGATGCGGCAAGCCGTCCCCATGGAGCATGGCGTCGCCTGGCGAACTACGATCTCGGACAAACCGCTGGCCGGTTTTTCACATGGGGTGGCAGGGATTGCCTGGGCTTTGTCGAAACTGGCGGCGGTGACGGGTGACATACGCTATCGGGATGTGGCCCTGGCCGCCTTGCAATATGAACGCAGCCTGTTCTCCGAAGAGAAACACAACTGGCCTGATCTGCGCGAATTTGACCTCGAACGCTACAAAGACGACCCGGAAATGCTGGCCGTACTCCAAAAATATGAAACCGGCGAGACCAAATACATGCACGCGTGGTGTCATGGCGCGCCCGGTGTCGGCATCGGGCGAGTGGGCATGATCATGCACACCGATACACCGGACATCCGGCACGAGATTGAGGTCGCGTTGCAGTCCACATTGCGTGAGGGGTTTGGAGGCAATCATTCGGTGTGCCATGGCGACCTGGGCAACCTGGAATTCGCGCTGCTGGCCAGCCAATATGTGATGCCGGAATTGCGCGACACGGTGACCGAAAAAGCGTCGATCATCCTTGAGAGCATGAACCGCTATGGCTGGTTATGTGGCGTGCCGGGTGGTGTGGAGACTCCCAGCTTTATGACCGGGCTGGCGGGGATGGGATATGAACTGCTGCGCCTGAGTGATCCGGAGCGCGTACCATCGATTCTGCTGTTAGAAGCTCCCAGGAAGGGGTAGATCGTTTATGCGCTGCGTCGTGATGTATAGCAATGGGCACGGAAAACGCCGGGTATCCATCAACGGCCATTCCATCGGCTGCGGCTTCATCCAAACCGATGAGCCGGAGTTCGATCCGGAGCGCTCACCGGATAAGGTGTGGGTCAGGATCAAGGGTTTTTCGTGCAATTTCCGTGATAAGGCGCTTGTGCTGCAGGCGGTTCAGGGTCGGCAAAACGGGTACTACGTCATCGGATCGGAATTCGTCGGCGAAGTTCAGCAAGTCGGCATCCATGTACACGGCTTTCAGCCGGGCGATCGCGTCATCGCAAATAACAGTTGGCCACTTGCACCGGATGGCTTGCCCGGCGGAGTGCCCACGAACCATGCAGGAAAAGAGTATCAGGCCTTTCGTCCCGCTCAGTTGGTCAAAATCCCGCGCCAGATGTCGGATGCCGAAGCTGCCATTTTCAGCATCGGCGCTCAGACCGTTTACAGTATGCTTCGCAAGCTGGATATCCCGGCGGGGGCGCGGGTGCTGGTGACGGCGGCCAAGTCGAACACGTCTCTGTTTGTTTTTGAGGCTTTGCGCCGCCGAGGGGTAGAAACCTGGGCCTTGTCGCGCAGCCGCGATCACCAGGAGCGCCTCTATGACCTGGGAGTCAAAGAGCTGGTGCTGTTTGATCCGGCCCGTAGCCTGTCCGACACGCTCCCACATGGGTTTGAGTATGTCATCGATCCGTTTTTCGATATCTACCTGCCCTTCGCTGTGGACATCCTGACTCCGGGCGGGAAATATGTCACCTGCGGTTTTTATACGCAATCGGAGGAGATCACCATCAGCCCGGCGATGGCCCGCAATTTCCTCGGCGTGATGGCCCAGGCGATGGTCAAAAACATCACGCTGATCGGTAACTGCCTGGGCACCCCCGATGATTTGACACGCGCCCTGGCCGATTATGAGACCGGCAGCTTTTGCCCGGTGATCGACTCTGTGTTTGGGCTGGGGCAGGTGCAGGAATTCCTGGATCGGACCTATAACGCGCCGGAGCGGTTTGGCAAAGTCGCCCTGCTATTCCAGGAGTAGCCCATCATGACCGTCATCGAATGCGATCATCTCAGCAAGGCCTACGGGCGAAAAGTCGCCGTAAACAGAGTCGCTTTCCGGGTGCAGCCGGGCGAGGTTTATGGTTTTTTGGGGCCGAACGGGGCAGGAAAAACCACCACCATTCGGATGCTGCTGGGCCTGGTTCGCCCGACGGAAGGCCAGGTCATGATTCTTGGCCAGAACCCACACAAACGGCCTGAAATCCTGCGACGGGTGGGCGCGATGGTGGAAGGTGCCACGTTCTATCCGTATCTTTCGGGCTGGGACAACCTGAACGTAGTGGGGAACAGCCGGGGGCGGTTCGACGCCAGCCGCGCCCGCGAGCTTGCAGAGCACCTGGCGCTCACCGATGCCCTGCATCAACAGGCGGGCCAGTACTCTACCGGTATGCGCCAGCGACTTGGCATCGTGGCCGCGCTGCTCAACGATCCCGCCCTGGTGATCCTCGATGAACCAACCAGCGGGATGGACCCGGCTGGCATTCGCGATATGCGCCAGTTTTTGCGGTCGCTGGTGGACCAGGGCAGGACCGTGTTCCTCACCAGTCACCTGTTGGCCGAAGTTCAGCAGGTGTGTGATCGAGTGGCGATCATCCACCAGGGCCAGATCGTCCGCGAAGGTCCCATCCGGGAACTGCTCAATCCCAGGCCGCAGTTATTCGCGACTGTATCCGACCTGCCTCAGGCAGAGTCCGCCTTGAATGCACGCTGGCCTGTCCGGTGCGAGGCCGCCGGTCTCCGCATTGAAGCAGAATATGATGAGGCCCCGGCTGTTCTTCAGCAGCTCACAGAGAGGGGGGTGCGCGTTTTCAGCATCGCCCCATACCAAACTTCGCTGGAATCTTATTTTCTCGAACTGGTAGAGGAGCAGCCATCATGACCGGGCTGTACTATGCGGAATGGAAAAAGATCAGCGGGAATCGGCTGCTGGTGGGTTGTTCGATCTGGATTTGGCCGCTGGTAGCCTGTGTGGGCGTGGGGATGTATTCCCTGGCGCTCTGGCTGAATGAGAGCGCACGCCAGAACTTTGAACCCATCGCGTGGACGGAAATCGCGTTGCTGCCCTGGCTGGCGATCAACAACCCGGTAGGGCGCTTGCTGCTGATCGGGTTTTGCGCAGCCGTCTTCGCGGGCGAATACCAGTACCAGACGTGGAAAACCATCCTGCCCGGCAACCGGCGACTCACACTGATCCTGGTCAAATACCTGGCGGTCACCTCATTCATCGTGGTAGCGCTCGGCCTGACTACATTCCTGCTGCTGATGCTGGTGGGGGCGATGCATTGGAGCCTGGGAGAATTCTTCGGCCCGGCGCTGAGCGGCGCGATGATGGCCGACTTCCTGCCCGAATTCGGGGCTGTGGTGCTGGCTGCCGTTCTCAACAGCCTGCTGATCGGCGGGGCCGCGATCCTGGTGACACTCTATACCCGGACCATTTTGTTCGGGGTGATGGCAGGCGTGGCGGTCGCACTGATCGACTGGCTGGGCATTCCTACCATCCTGGCACTGGTGAGCAGCATCCTGGGAGTGAGCGAGATTGAGACTCTGGTCGTGCTCACCCCCTCGTTCAATCTTGAGAATCTGCGCTATTGGGTGATGGCGGGCGAGCCGCTCACGTATCTTGGGACGGATTTCCACGTTTCCTGGGTTGTCTCAGTGGTCGTTTTGGGGCTGTGGCTTGGGGGTTTGATCGGCCTTTCTGCCGCCATTTTCCAGCGCCAGGATTTGTGAGTGGGCCTTGTCCGGGAAATGACTCTCTGCCGACCGTGTGTTGATGACAGGCAGGAAAATGGTAGGGGTGAACTGGTGACTGATGGGGATGGGGGGCAAAACACGCATCAGTCGAAATCTCGTCACCACCAGCAAAATCGCTTCACTCATGAGCGGCTATAACAACGCGTACTAGTCCATTTGTCCAATAGGAGGCGACCAACACAAAAGTTATAATCAGGAGGATACGCATAGCGAAATCGGGAGGAAATCTTGTCCGATCTGCGCATCCTCGTACTCGGTCCTCCTGTCATCACGCTTAACGGCGCACCAATTGATGTTGATACTCGTAAAGCCACTGCGCTCATCGTCTATCTGGCGGTGAAAAACATAGCGGTTCGGCGTGATACCTTGATCACACTGTTTTGGACCGACTATGACGACAGCAGTGCTCGCGCCACATTTCGGCGAACCCTGTCGGTGGCTCACCGCGCTTTGGAGAAACAATGGCTGGATATTGACGGGGAACAAATCAGCTTAAAGCAGGGAACAGGGCTTTTTGTAGACGCCGTGCATTTCCGCACCCTGATCGCAAATGCCCGGACCCATCATGCCTCCAGCGATGTCATTTGCGCGACCTGCGCACAATGGTTAGCAGAGGCTATCGAGCTTTACCGGGATGTCTTTCTAGCAGGCTTTACCCTGAAGGATGGGGTTGAGTTTGATAACTGGCAGGAGAGCGAAGCGCAGCGGCTTTCTGAAGACCTGAACACCGCTTTTGAGCGATTGACCCGCTGGCATATGCAGAACCAGGATTATGCCGCCGCAGTGGCATATCTGCAGCGCTGGTTACAAGTCGATCCGCTTCAAGAGCCAGCGCACCATCGGCTGATTGAGGCATACGCCCTATCGGGCCAGCGAACGGCAGCGCTCCAGCAGTATAAAGAGTTCGAGGCGCTGCTGCAAAGAGAACTGGGCGTCGTGCCGCTTCAAAAAACAGCCGAATTGTATGAAGCCGTTTTGAGGGACGATTTACGCCCGTCTACTTTGGGTAAACATCGATCAATGCCTGAGCCAACGGATCATTTACCCATCTACACAAAACCCTTTGTGGGCAGGCAGGTCGAACTTCAGACGCTGGCACAGTGGCTCGCGACTCCTTCAGGACGCCTGTTTACGATCATCGGACCGGGGGGGATTGGGAAAACGCGCCTGGCCGTTCAGGCTGCCCGCACCCGGCTGGATCAATTTCCAGATGGCATCTATCTCTGCGCATTGCAGCCTCCCTCTGGCGACAACTCGATCATCTCACAAATTGCCAGTGCCATAGGATTTTCGTTTTACCAGGGCCCCTCGCCGAAAAAACAACTTTTGGATTATTTACAGAACAAACACATGCTGGTGATTCTCGATAATTTCGAGACCTGCCTCGACGATGTGCTGCTCGTGCCGGAGATTCTGGGCTGCGCGCCTGGCGTCAAACTGTTGGTGACATCCCACAAACAGCTCAATCTTCACGAAGCCTGGGTGATTCAGCTCCAGGGCCTGACCTTTCCGGCGCAGGATGATCCACACACCGATGACTTTGATTCCATACAGATGTTCGTTGAGTATGCCCGGCTGGTATCGGCTGCTTTTTCGGCGAAGGGGCAGGAAAAGGCCATTGCCCGCATCTGCCGTCTGGTAGAAGGGAACCCGCTGGCTTTGGAACTGGCCGCGCGTTGGACCGAGATGCTGCCTTGCCACGAAATCGCTGAGGAAATCTCGACCAACTTCGACCTGCTCCAGGCATCAGCGGACAATGTCCCCGAACGCCACGCCAGCCTGTGGGCGGTTTTCGAATATTCCTGGAATCAGCTTTCCAACGAATTACGCGTTGCGTTATGGCGGCTGTGTGTTTTCCAGAATGGTTTCACTCGGCAGGCAGCACATGAGATTGCTGAAATCGAGCTTGCGATGATTGCCGCCCTCGTGCGATGTTCCATGCTTTGGGCCGATGGGCAGGGGCGCTATTTTGTGCCGCGAATCGTCAAGCACTATGCCCAGAAAAAAGCCTTGTACCAGGCGGGCAACCCCATCCCTCTAGCCGAGCGCCACAGCCGTTATTATGGCCAATGGCTGAACAACCACTTGAACGAGTTGCACGCAGTTCAGGCGGAGTTTGAAAATATCCTGGCGGGCTGGCATTGGGCTGTTCAGGCGCACAGCGCCGAACTGCTGGATCTGTACTGCGATCCCCTCCGCGTGTGTTATGACACCCTGGGCCGCCTGAGCGAAGGGCGTGAAATCTTCGCCCAGGCCGTGCAGGTGATGGCTGAATATACGACCACGTCGAAATACAGGCTGCTGTTAGGGAAACTCAAAAGCCGGTTGGGCCATTTCGAGATGCATCTTGGGGCCTTCGATGAGGCGTACAGGCTGTTGTACGAATGCCTGGATCTTTTCGAAGGAAGCACCGACTTCAGCGAACAGGCGTTTGTCTTCAATACACTGGGCCTGGTTCACCTGGTGCGCGGGCGGTATACCGAGGCGGATCGCCAGTTTGAACAGAGCCAGGAAATTTATGAAGAATTACGGGATGAAGTGGCCGTGGGCCGGGTGCTGAACAATCGGGGGCTTTTGGCGATCCACCAATCGGATCATGCGAAGGCTGCCGGGTATCTCCAACAGGCATTGCGGATCTTCCGGGCCAGTGGCAACCGGCGCTTGATTGCCTCGGCACTGAACAATCTGGGGAATGCGGCTGTTGGAGCCGAAGATTTGACCAACGCCGCGAGCTATTTCAGCGAAAGTTACCAGATCAAGCATGAGTTGGGGGATACCTGGGGGGCGGCCTGTTCATTGACAAACGTGGGGCACATTGCCCTGTCTCAAAACGAGCCGGTCAAAGCACAGGAAGCTTTCGCGGAGAGCCTGGAACTTAGCACGACGGTGGGCCAGCAGCGCGGCGTCGTCAATGCGCTGAATGGGCTGGCCCTGGCTGCATCAAAAGAAGGGAACTTTCCGGCTGCGAGTCGACACTTTGGTGAGGCGCTTCATCTGGCGCTCAACAGTGGGGCCAATGTCACCGCGCTGGAGATCCTGAAAGATATCGCCGATATGCTTATCAGGCGAGGTTACCAGGCGGAAGCGGCTCAAATCCTGAACACGGTGCTGCACGATCATCGAACCCATGCCCATACACGGCAGCAGGTGGAGGCGCTATTGAGCCAGGTGACGGAGGCGGGCCACTCACAGCGTGTCGAGACTTTTGAAGAGGTGAGGGAACGAATATTGAAGGGAAGCTATTTACCCCTGTCACCGCTTCTGAAGGATGTATCTGGCCCTACTCTAGCGTAACGTTTCCGTAACGCGTTGTTGCAATAATGAGTTTGTCAGTCAATTCGCACCTATTGGAGAGAGAGAACGATGAAAACCACGCCCTTCGCAAAGATGATTCTTGTAGTCGCTTTATGTGCGCTTGTGATCGGGGGACTTTGGGGAAACCCTATCGCAAACGCCTCATCGGTTCCGGATAATTCCCCGCGTTCTGTTGAGTTCTTGTGCCCGGATTCCGCCCCTGGGCTAATGGCATCGGATTTGCTGTCGTTGGATGTGCTGGTTTCACTCCCCGGCCTGGATGTCCTGCCCTGCTACGATCCGCTATAACCAACCGCGGCCTGACAGATGTGCGTTCTTGCCCTCCGCCGGGCAATGAGACTGCCGCTGGGGTGACAGCCGTTGTGGCGACAATAGAGCGATATGCGACTTACGGCCTGGTCACTGACCAGGCCAAGCCATCTGGCGGGTGGGCAACACCCGGAAAGCATGTCGCCGTGCAACGTATCGCGGGCACGGTTCTACAAGCCTGTGGAGGTGTGAACTGAAGCCCGAACTGCGGAGAAACGCATACGGGGCACCGACGATACAACCAGAAGCACAGCACGCGCGAAACCTGGCAGCGAATCTTCAGGCGAAAATTGGCCTCGCCCCGGCTCACGGGGTTGCTTCATAAGACATTTCTGGAGAGGGCAAAGCCCCATCGCTCGCAGGGCATCGCCCACTGCTAAGGCACGGTCACCGGCCCAATGCCCACCTGCGTATCGCGGCTGCCATCGGCGAAAGACAGCGTCAGCGGCTCATAGGTGTGGCGCGCATCGCCCAGCACGGCGAGGCTGATCCACCATTCACCGGGTTCGGCATCGGCGGGCAGCGGCAGGCGAATCTCCGCGCCTGCGACCTCGCCCTCGCCCCAACAGGTCATGGGAATATCCGGCTGGACGACCACCGCCTCCCCGACTGGCGCACCCGACGGACTAACCGGCAGTGCCGCCAGGAAATAGGGCACGAGCACACGCCGGTCGGCCTGCCAGTTCAGGCGCAGCACGATCACCGGGCCGCGGTCGCCGGTGCCCGGCTCAACCGCTGCACCCCATCCGACCAGGCGCAGATCGCGGCCTGCGCGCACCTCCGCCGGGTGATCGGTGATCGCAGGCGTCGGGTGCGGCGGCGGCACCATCTCGCTGCCCATCACGTTCCAGGTGCTCATCAATGCCAGCAGCAGCGCGACCTGGCCCACAGTCACCAGGCCCCACGTGCGCGCCTGGTCCGGCCCCGGCTGACCGGCATTCCACCGGGACAGCGCTGCCCCGGCAGCGACCAGCGCCATCCCGCTAAACGGCAGCCACACCCGCCCGGATTCCCCCTGCGAGGTACCGCTCAACGCCAGGGCGATTACCGTCAGCAGCAGGGCCAGGCCCAGCAGCGGCGGATTGCCCTGGCGGGTGCGGGCGTAATGCCACACCGCCGCGAGCCACAGCGCCAGCAGCGGCAGCCCGGTCATCACCGCCCAATCCCAGAGGTGCAGCACCACCCAGGGCGCGTAGGGTCGGTCAAGCTCCAGGTGCATTTTCTGCACGACGTCCACCAGTTCCACGGGCGACAGGCCCGTTCCCACCCACAATACCAGCCAGGGCAGCGCGATCCCCATGCCAAACCACGCCCCGGCGATCACCGGACGCCACCAGGGCAGCGCCGGGCTGCGCGGGCGCTCCACCAGCAGGAATCGTCCCAGCGTCATCAGCCCTGCGATCAGCGCGATCGGCACGAACACAAAATTGGCGACCAGCAGCGCACCCAATGCGCCCCCCGCCGCGATCAACAGTGCGGCCCGACGCGCACCGTCGCGCGCCAGGCCCGCCGCCAGCGCCCACAAGACGACCAGCGCCCCGGCGGGGAACAGGGTGAACCACGAAGGCACGAACATCACCAGGGCAGGGACGAGCGGCCACCACAGCGCAGCATAGCGCGCGGCCTCGCGCCCGCTGAGCGCGCGCGCCGCTCCATACGCGAGGAATACGCTCAGCCCGGCCCACAGCGGCATCAGCATCCCCACCCACGCCGATCCCCAGGCCGCGGGCGAATAGGTCAGCAGGGTGGTGTTGTGGCACTGATAGGGCAGCACCGGGCGCTGGAGCGTCTCGGCCAGGCCGGGCACCGCATCGATCATGCTGATCGACGCGCGGACGACCAGGGGCAGGCCGGGGCCGGTGGTCGTGATGTGGCGGTTGCTCCCGGCGGAGCGCTCGATGATGGCGGGCCACTCGCGCAGGGTGTTCGCCGACCAGTCGATCTCGGCGGCGGCTTTGTGCGGCCCGGTGGTGACGCCGGACATGGTCCGCGTGAACAGTTCAAAGCCGATGTCGTCGTGCCGCAGCGCAATGCCCACCAGCGACAGGATCACCGTGCCTGCCACACTCCAGGCCAGCAGCAGTCGTGTCGGCGCACTGCGGCGCAGCAGCGCCCACGCCGCCGCCGTATACAGGCCGGCAGCCAGCGTGAGCATCACGAACTGCGGCGCGGCGGCTACCTGATAGGGCCAGCGCCAGCCCCAACCGCCGCGCGCCACAGGGACCAGGTTCAGCGCTAATATCACAGCCAGCCCACACGAAGCCAGCGCGAGCAGCCGCAGCGAACGAGCGAATGATAACTGCATGAAGAAGAACGATCTCCCCATTGGGCAAAAACGCGAATTCCAGCCGGGCCGCCCGACTCGTCACCCCAGCCTGGCCATGGATGCTTATTTCGCCAGCAGACCGCGCACCGCTTCGGCTAAGGCAGCGCGCGCGGCGACCACTTCGACACCATCACTCAGGCGCTTGAGCTTGACCACACCCTGGCGCACTTCATCCTCGCCAATGAATGCAACCACCGGAATCCCCTTGCGGTCGGCATATTGAACCTGTTTGCCGATGGCACGCCGGGGCTGCATATAAGCCTCGGTGCGAATGCCCTCGGCGCGCAGGTCGGCGGCCAGGCGCAGAGTCTCGGCTTGCAGGCTTTCATCAAACACGGTGACAAGCACCTGCACCACGCTTCCGGTGATGCTCGGCGGGTAGAGATCGAGCAGGTCCATCAGGTCGATGATGCGCTCGATGCCGAGGCTGGTGCCGGTGGTAGGCAGGCTCTGCTTGCGGAACAGGCCGATCAATTCGTCGTACCGCCCGCCGCCGGTCACGCTGCCCAGGTTGTCGGGCCGGGTGATGATCGTCTCGAAGATCGGGCCGGTGTAGTAGCCCAGGCCGCGCACCATCGCCACATCAAACGCGACATTCCCGGCGGGGACGCCCAACGCGTCCATATAGGTCACCATTTGCTCAAGCTCTGCCGCGCCTTCCTGGGCCAGGTCGTAACCGGCCAGGGTTTCGCGCAGGTAGCCCAGCGATTCCATGCCGCCGTCGCGCCGTTCGAGCAGGGTCATCATGCGGCGGATCACGTCTTCGGCGATGCCGCTCTCGCGCAGCTCTTTCTGCACGCCGTCGATGCCGATCTTGTCCAGCTTGTCGATGCTGCGATACAGATCGCCCAACTGCGAATCCGGCACGCCGGCATACTGGCCGATGCCCACCAGGATTTTGCGATTATTGATCTTCACCTGGAAGTCGGCGAAACCCAACCGCCGGAGTGCCGTCGTCACCACGCTGATGATCTCCGCGTCTGCTGACATCTCTGGGATGCCCACGATATCCGCGTCGCACTGGAAGAATTCGCGGTAGCGGCCCTTCTGCGGGCGCTCGGCGCGCCACACCGGGGCGATGTGATAGCGGCGGAAGGGGATGTTCAGGTCGTGCTCGTGCATGGCGACATAGCGGCTGAGCGGCACCGTCAGGTCATAGCGCAGCGCGAGTTCTTCCTTGCCGCCGGGATGCTGGGCCAGGAAGATGAGCTTTTCGGCGTCCGCGCCATATTTGCCCATCAGCGTCTCTACCATTTCGAGCACTGGGGTGTAGATCGGCTCGAAGCCAAAGGTCTGAAAGACGTCGGTGATCACGCCGATGACATACTCGCGCTTGAGCATTTCACCGGGCAGAAAATCGCGCATACCCTTTGGCAGCCGTGCGTCAAGTGTTGGCATAGCTCGTTACTCCGATCGCTCGCTGAACAGAACCCAGTATGCTGGGCACAAGACACAAAAAAAGCGCGGCATTCACCAGCCACGCTTCGCCACACAGCCAGGAATGCCTGTTTTAGCCCGTTACGGTTGTGTGGTGATGGTGATTGCGGCGCATTGCGTGTACTCCCTTGATGTGCCCTCTAGTATAAACGGCCTGCCGCAGCTTGTCGAGAGGCGGCGTGAAGCGGGGTGCACGCACAAGCTGTCAGCGGCTTGTTGGGCTGGAGTGCCTGGGATGAGGGCCAAAGCCCTCGATCGCTCATATTGACGACCTGATCATAGGCTTTTGTGAAATCCGCCTGAATTTTTATGAAATATTTGCAAAATTATCGGGAATTCCCTACAATGGGATGTAATAGTAAAAACAGTATAAAAACGGGGGTGTCGTGACCGTTTCGTTAGAGCAGCTTCCGTCTCAGCCCGTTCTGGTGTACCACTTCGAGGGGCATGTCACGCTGCATGACCTGATGGCTGTGCAGGCCGCCGAGGAATCGCTCTTCTCCGCCGTGCCGGAGCGATACCGCTGGCACGTTATCCTCGATATGCGCACGATCGATACCATTGCCGCGCCGCTGTTCCCCAAGCTTCAGCAGATGCACCTGGCGCGCGATCCGCGCGTGGTGCGGGTGGTGGTGGTGGGCGCAAATCCCTACCTGCGCGCGCTGGTCAACAGCCTGGATACCGCCGCACCTCACCACGCTTCGCCCCTGTTTTGTAACACGCTGGAAGCCGCGCTCGAACTGGTTCGCACCGTGATCGCGGACGCCCCCACACCTGCCGTCAACGCCCAGCAGGAATCATGACGTAAACCAGCGTGTCGCGCAGGTCACCCTGCGGACTGCGCATGTGCTGGCCGAAGCGCGCCTCCAGGTGATACCCGGCCCGCTCGGCGACGGCGGCGCTGCGGACATTGTCTGCATCGCACCGAATCTCAATACGCCGTGCGCCCAACTGCTCCACGGCAAACTGCGTGATCGCCCGCACCGCTTCGGTGATATAGCCCTGGCCCGCCAGCGATGTCCGCACCCAGTAGCCGATCTCCATACGCGGCACGGACCAGTCCAGCTGATGCAGCCCGCTCCCCCCCACAAACAGCCCATCCGATTTGCGCCAGAGCACCATCGGCATATTCTCACGCAGCAGCCAGTGTGCCGCGCCCCGGCGCATCACGATCTCGGTATCCTCGACCGTGGGGGCCGGGTCTGCCCAGGGCATCCAGGGACGCAGTTCGGCCAATGACTCGTGGATGGCGGCGTTGATCGGCGCACCATCGCCCGCACGGGGTGCGCGGATGATCAGGCGCTCACTCTCAAACTGGTCGGGGAAATCGAGCAGCAACGGGTTGACCATCAGACTCTCCACAGAACAAAAATGGGGCGCTCGGCTGCGCCCCTGCGAATCCAGCCGGTGAGTGGAATCTCACCCCAGCGAAAAATCGCCGGGGACCTGCGATTCCCAGAAGGTGAACAATTCGCCGACGGAGCGCCCCTCGTGGTTGCAGCGAATCGCTTCTCCAAAGACGGCGGCCACCGACTCGACGCACAGCTTGTCGATCGCGCCCTGGGCGTCTGGCGAGTAGACGGTATCGGTGCAGATGATCTCGCGTATGCCTTTGAGCGGGTTCAGGCGTTCGGCAGCGTTGCTGGTGAACAATCCGTGCGTGCAGGCCAGCCAGAATTCCCGGGTGCCCATCGCGCTCATCGTCTCGACGATCTCGACCATCGTGCCGCCGGTGGCGATCTCGTCATCGACCACGATGGCGCGTTCGTGCACGGTGCCGCTGCCCAGGATGGTGCTGATCTCCACCTTGTCGTCACCCAGGCGCACTTTGCTGCCCACTGCGAGCGGCAGCCCCAGCGCGTAGGCCAGCTTAGTCGCCTGCTTGGCAAAGCCGACATCCGGCGAGACGACCACCGTATCGCCCAGGTCACCCTGGCGCTTAAAATAATCGACCAGCACGGCCATGCTGGTCAAATGATCGAGCGGAATATCAAAAAAGCCGTGAGTCTGCGGCGAATGAAGCGTCATGGTGATCACGCGGTCCGCGCCGCCTGCTTCGATCAGGCGGGCTAGCAAGCGCCCGGTGATCGAGATGCGCGGAGCATCCTTTTTGTCGGATCGCCCATAGACATAATAGGGAATGACTGCTGTTACCCGATCGGCTCCGCCGTGCCGTGCGATGTCGAGCATCATCAGCATCTGGAAAATGTGACGGTGAACCGGATCGGTGAGCGACTGGACGATATAGACATCTTTGTTGCGCACGCTCTCCATCAACTGGACGCGCAGTGTACCGTGACTGAAACGCTCGTGTTTGGTTTCGCGCAGCGGCGTTCCCAGGTAGTTGCAGATCGCCCTGGCGAGCGGCTCGTTGGACGAGCCGGAAAAGATATAGAGTTCTTCGGGAGCCAATCCCATTCTCCTTTACGCTCGAACAACCCCCATCCGCCATTACTTTACCGCCCCCGTCGCTTTGTGCCAAGAGGCAGGGCGCACTATAATGGCGGATATCTCAACTATGGCCAGACAGCGCACGCTGTGACGTTTTTCGCTGCGATTTCGCTGCAAATTCGCTGCAAAAAGGTGACCCATGTCGCAAATCACGGTACGGCAGGCAGTGCTGGCAGATGCCGCCGAAATCACCGCCCTGAACAACGCCACCATCGGAGCCTGGACGCGCCGCGAATCGCCGGACGCTGAGCCGATCCCCACCGCCTATCACGATCTGTCGCTGTATGAGCGGTGGCTGGTGGGCGGCCCCTGGGCCAGCGTCGAGATGTGTGCGGTGCACCTGGCGAACCTGCTGCGCGGCGGCGATGGTCTGCCGCTGGTCGCCGAATGTGAGGGGCGAGTCGGGGCTGAGGCCGAGGTCTTCATCGGCTACGAGCCGGAGCCGTTCGGCCACCATGTCAACATCGCGCGGCTGGTAGTGCATTCCGATTTTGCGAATGTAGGGCTGGGCAGCGCGCTGATCACCTACGCGCAGCAGATCGCCGAAGCGATTCGCTGCCGCCGCGTGACTGTTTGCGATGGGGAAGCGGATGCCGCGCTGTATGAGCATCACCGCTTCACGCGGCAGCACATTGGGCACGCCATCGCCATCCAGGCCCACGCGGGCCGCGTCTTTTACCAGGCCAGCCCGCTCAAATCCTTCGACCCGGAGCAGATCAAAGGCTGGCACATGCCGCTGGGCCGCACACAAAACGCGCGCCAGATGTGGGACCTGCTGACGCCGGGGTTCTGGAACAGCGTGCCGGAGATCGTCGAGCCGGAATCGGCGCGGCTGCATATCACAGTCACCGGCCAGGAAGCCTACGCGCTGATGCAGCAGGATCGCTTTAATCCCAAGCAGGTTCACGCCTGGGTGTGGACCAAGCGCCCGGTGAACAACCTGCTGGTGATGGCGCTGCGCGATTGGGTCGAGCGCAACGAATATGAAACCATGATCACCTTCGCGTGGGATTATGTGCTGCCCCTGCTAGAGGTCGATTACGCGCTGCTGGGCCGCACGCAGCATCTCTACGCACGCACGCTGTGAGCCGCCAGCCCGCGCTTTGAGCAGCCATTCATGCGCCCGGCATCCCGTGTGACAGGGAAGGCCGGGCGAGCTGTTTTTCGGCGGAGAGGCGCGGCAGCACCCGGATCAATTCAGACGAGCGGTTCTGCACGACAAGAGGGGGCCAGCAGTTTCTTGGAGAGAAGCCTAGAACAGCGAGAGCTGGCTGGGACGAGGTGGAGTCGGGTCACGGGGCGGGGAGTCGTCTGGCGGCAGTTCGCCAGCGTCTGCCTGCGGGTCTTCATATGGCGCGGTGTCTGGGGTTGGGACGTCGTCGAAGGTCTCTTCAGGCAGCGGTTCTGCCGACGGGGTGGGCAAGTCGCCGAGGAACGAATCCGCTTGCTCGACTTCACCGCTGGCGGTCGCATGTTCGAGCGATGCGCTGCTCAAGATTTCCGCGCGAATTGCATCCAGTTCGTCATCCGAGAGGCCGGTCTGCTGCAAGACCTGGCGCAGCGTCGGCTCGGTGATGGTATCACCGGCGCGGATGACGTATTCATAATGGGCGTGCAGACAGGCGCGCCAATCCTCAAAGAAAATGCTGCGTTTGGGGGCCATCGTTTGGTGTTGACACTCATGATCTAATGCTGCTCATACCATAACGAGATTCCGGGTGTATTTCAAGCGGTTGCTGCCGGGTTCAACACGGCACTGCCCGGATTCTGACGGCATCTTAAGCTTAGGACCGCCCTGTTTTGTTGTATAATGAGATTAAGGAACTATCCCCCTTGCTGTACCACCCTGGTCAGCAAGTCACGCCGTCCCCAGTGAGCCGTTCGTAAAGAACAAGGAGACCGGCGATGACCACGACACAACTTCAAGCCCCCGAAGGTTACACGCTGGCCTGCGCAGTCAGCGAGCTGCCCACCCGTGGAAAGCGGGTGATGGAGCTCGGTGGCCGTCGCGTGCTGATCATTGTGTGCGATCAGCAGGTGTTCGCCATCGAGGACCGCTGCCCCCAGACCGGGCGATCCCTGGCCCACGGCGCAGTGCTCAACGGCGCGATCACATCGCCCGCGAACGGCGCGCGCTACTGTCTGAAGACGGGGCGCTACCTGGGAGGCGGGCAGTCGCCGCTGCAGTCGCACTGGCTGACGCGCTTCCCGGTGCAGGTGGTGGATAACTTCGTGTTCGTTCGCCTGCCGGAGCGGTAACCGGAACCTACACGCGGCGCGCGGTGCGCACACCCGACAGCCGCCGCGCGCCGCTCACAAAACGCGCACCTCATCCTGGGTGATATGAGCGTACATCGCTCAGGATACGATCTCTTGTGCGCTCATCTGAAAAGCCCGCGAATTCCGCGCATTTCCCGCGATGCCATCCCATACCCACCGCTGGAGCATCACCGGCTCGCTGCTTTGCAGGCTGTACAGCGTGACCGTGGTGACCCCCACATGCCCGCGCTCGATCTCAAAGGTTAGCGTCTCCGCCGATTCCAGGCCGCCGAGCATTACGTCCACCACCATCTCGACCGGCTGTCCGGCCTGCGCGCGATCCAGCGGCTGCGCCAGCAGGTAGCGCCCGTTTTCCAGGGTGGCAGAGGTGGCCTCTGCGCTGGCTGACACGATCGTGGGGTGCATCCACTGCGCGCCCGCTACCAACCCGAAGGTGGTCCAGTCGGAGGTGGTGACGATGCGGAAGCGGATGGGAGTCGCAGTTGGCCACGACAGGCTCAAAAAACGCTCGACCCATTCGCGCGTGAGCGTGAGATACCCATCGGGTGGCAGCGTGCCATAGTCGGCATAGGTGTAGCCGCGCCCGTTCTCCTTGCCGACGGCGATCGGCTCGATCTGGGTGCCTTCGTGCCATTCGTTGAACGAGGTGATGGTGACCATCTGGGGTTCGACCCCGGTGCCGAGCGCTGCCTGCCATTGGGCGTGATAAGTCGCGCCATCCTCGCGCGGCAGATAGGTATCCTCGCTGTACTGGATGCGCCGCGCGGAAAAACCCGGCGCAACGCTGGGCGCATACCAGGCATCCGGCGGCAGCCCCTGCGCCCAGGCGAAGCCGTTCTGTTGATCGAGCCGCAGCGTGACATAGTTGTACAGGCCGTCAAAATGGCCGCCGTCCACCCAATCGGGCCGGGTGGTATTGGCGATCACCAGCGCGCCATCGGGCAGGGCGTGGATCGCGTCCATCGCATCGCGCCAATACGAGGCTTCTACCGGCGGACCTGTGGGATCGGCGAACTCGATCAACCACACAAAGAACAGCCCCTTATTCCGGGAATCAGGACTCCACCGGCTGGCTTGTTGGGTCCGGTAGAAGGCGGGCTGATCGCCGTAGCGGTCGTAGAGGTAGACGATATCCTCCACCAGGCGCTCCGCCGTGCGTCCACCATACGGCTCGATGTGGAAGGCGACCTTGATGCCGTACTCTTCTGCGACATCCAGCAGCAGCGGCACCGCCCGATCCTCAAACGTGCCCCGGCCCCACCACGACGTGATGATCACGCCGACTCCGGCCTGGCGCAGCCAGGCAAAATGCTGCGCCACCACCGCCCGATCCACCGCGCTGTAGGCTCCCAGGGCCGGGTAATAGTCGCTGCTGATGTCGTCCGGCGGGGCAAAGCCCGGCTCGTGCCAGTGTTTCCATGCCCCGGTGAGGGCCGGAGTATCGTACCAGGGATAATAAAATGCCGCGACGCGATAGGATGGGGCCGGGCCTTCGGCTTGGGGCAGCGCGAACGGCGCGGCAGCCTGCGTGGAACTGGCCGCCGATCGCCCAACCTGATTCAACGGTCCGGCGGCCAGGGCGATCGTGAGCAGGATCAACATGGCAGTAGTCCACAGGTGAGGTCTCATTGCCGACACTCCTGAGCGAACACGAGGCGAACATGGGCGATATATTAGAACTTAGCCGAATGTGGGCACAGCCGCCATGCGCCGTTCACCAACGGACCCAGGCGAGCAATATCCCCTGGGTCCGATGGTTGTGCCTATTTCTATGCTTGTGGCCGTGCCGTTTCCGTAGATCAGGTGTTGGGCCTGAGGACCAGCGGGATCGCCGGTATCCACTGGACGCTGCCACCCCCTCCATCGTCTGGTCTGTCGTGCGCAGGGACCGACTCGGTGGTGCAGCCAGGTACTTTACTCAGAGGTACGTTTTCGTTTATAATTTCAATCGTGTCAATTGACACGTGTAAATTCAGTTTACGGCCAGTTATACAGTACATCAAGAGATTGGTCGATTACGCAGATGCGCAAAAAGCAGAAGCCCCACATGACCCTGCCGATCTGTGGGGCTGGCGGTCTATCCCAGGGCGACCGACGACTCGTACTCGCGCAGCGGGACAAATACCGGGCGCTCGGCGGGGGATTCGTTGGGGCGATGGAAGGCCAGCCACAACTGGCCGTCGAAGGTGCGGAACACCATGCAGTGACCGCCATCGCCGGCGTACAGCGGTTCGGGGACCTGCTGCCAGGGGCCGAGCACATCGCCAGAGGCCGAGCGCGCCACGCCGACGGTGTAGCCGCCTGCTCCAAAGCTGGACCACAGCATGATCAGCGTGCCGTTGGCCAGGCGGTGCATCCAGGGGCCATCGGTCACGTAGCCCCGGCGGCCTTTGGAATTGATCTCCAGTGCCCAGGGTGCTTCGGAGGCGCGGAACAACAGGCGCGGTTCCCCGACCGGCGAGGCCAGGTCGTCGCTCAGGCGCAGCGCGCAGATTTCACCATCGCCCACCTGCACCCACTCGTGACAAAAGACCATCCAGGGGTGGCCCCCGGCATCCACAAACAGCGTGCCATCCAGGCATTCCCAATCGCGGGGAGTCGCCGGTCCTTCGCTGAGCGGCACAAACGGTCCGCGCGGACTGTCGGCGGCCAGGATTTGAGTGCCCCGGCGGACTCCCTCGGCCTTGAAGCTGGCGAACAGGACATAGCGCCCGCGATAGCGGTGGACTTCTGGCGCCCAGAAGTTGCGATCTGCCCAAAAACCCGCAGGGGGCCGGAAGGCGGGAAATGGGCCTTGCCAGTCGTGCAGGTCGGCACTGGTGTAATAATCGAACCCGGAAGCAAGGCCAGTCCAGCATTCCGGGCCGGTGGTTCCGAACAGGTAGTACAGCGAGTCCTCTGGGACCGGCAGCACAAAGGGGTCACGGATGTGGATGTCAGCGTTTTTCATGGGGTGCTCCAATAATGTGCGCAATATCGACATGGGTTGTTCGCCATGATATTATTCCACATTCGCGCCGTTTGCCGGAACACAATCCTGGTGTACCGGCGAATCCATCCCTGTGCATTCAGCAGCCTGGTCGTGGTTTGCTCTCTTCCTGGCCGGGCTGCCCCGTTGTTCTGCGCAATGAGTGTAAGGATCAACACGGGGTCGCGAGCTATTCCGCTGCCCCGATAATGAATACGTTCAATAGATTGTATCAGGCGATTGATTGAACCCTACCTGCGAGCTGAATCGTGAAAATAACTCATCTCAAGACCAACCATATCGAATGCCCTTTGGGTTTTGCTCTCGATCAGCCGACTTTCTCGTGGCAGGTTGAGGATAGCCGCGATGCCGTACAAACTGCTGCGCGGCTGATCATCAGCCGCGACCGCGATTTTCGGCAGGTGGTTTTCGACAGCGGCAGAGTCGAGGGGAATGGCCTCGACAGCCTGGGCTGCCGCCTGCCGATCCGGCTTGAGCCGCGCACCCGTTACTACTGGAAGGTCTGGGTCTGGGGCGAGACTGAAAGCGCCGAGAGTGAGCCAGCCTGGTTTGAGACGGCGAAAATGGACGAGGACTGGCTGGCACAGTGGATCACCCCGGATTGGGACGATCGCCAGATTCACCCCATTCTGTACCGGGAGTTCGATCTGCCTTTGCGGGCGACTGCGGCGCGGGCGTATATCTGCGGGCTGGGACTGTATCACCTGGAGCTGAATGGGCGCAAGGTGGGTGATGAAGTGTTCACGCCCTACTGCAACGCCTATGATCGGTGGATCCAGTACCAGACGTTTGACATCACCGATCAGCTCGCTGTAGGGCGGAACGTGGTCTCGGTGATGCTGGGGAACGGGTGGTACAAGGGCCGCTATGGCGCGGGCGGGGGCTGCACGGAGTTCTATGGGGACCGGTTCGCGCTGCTGTGCGAGATTCATATCACGCTGGAAAGCGGCGACGAGATGATCGTGGTCAGCGATCCTTCGTGGAAGGCCCAGCGGTCACCGGTGCTGTTCAGCGACATCTTCGACGGCGAGACCTACGACGCGCGGATCACGAAGGTTGTGCCGTCGCCAGAACCCGCCGCTGGCGTGAGGCCGATCGAGATGGACAAGAACCGGCTGGAAGCTCGCCGATCGCTGCCGGTGCGCATCATGGAAGAGATCGCGCCGGTGGCGGTGATCCCCACTCCGGCGGGCGAAACCGTGCTGGACCTGGGCCAGAACCTGACCGGCTGGGGGCGCTTCCGGCC
>DAOUFU010000134.1:0-4671 GCA_034429275.1 Anaerolineae bacterium
CGCCTCATGGGAGGCGCTTGGTCTGCCCCCTCTCCGAAAATTTTCGGAGAGGGGGCGGAGCGGCCCGGTTTTGGCCGCGCGGGGGTGAGGCCGGGCAATCCCCACAGTCTCATGCCCCGAAAATGGAATACACCCCTGTGCCGCGCCCCCGCGCCGCTCACTCGATGCGCACCGTGCCGAGCACCGCGTATTCGGCGTTCCCGGCGCTGCCGACGGAGTCCGGCCCCAGCACGGCTCCATCCCACCAGGTGTACAGCTTGACGGCGACAGAATACTCGCCGGGCGGCAGATTGGCGGGCAGGCGCATGACGTGCGGATCGAACACCACCTGGTCGGCGATCCAGCCGGAGGTCGGCGCCTGGCCGTTGAGCGGGTAGCTGTCCGCCTGCGCGCGCAGCCCGGAAGCATCGAGCAGGAAAGCCGAGACGGTGTAATCGACCGGTGGAGGCGCGGCGGCGCTCCACCACAGCAGCACGCTGAGCGTATCACCGGCCCGCGCCGAATCCGGCCAGGTGGCGCGGTGCAGCCGCAGCGCGGATTCGGGGGCATCCGGCGGCGTGAAGCGCGCGATCACGTCCTGCAGGACGCTGAGCCGGTCGTAGCGGTAGGCGTAGATCGGGTAGCCCTTGTGCTGGTAATGCAGGGTGGCGGTGCGGACAAAGCCCTCGGCATCGAGCAGGTCGAAGACGTCGTGCTTTTTGGCGAAATCGCCCCAGTAGGCCAGCCACAGCCCGTCCTGCTGCGCCAGGATTCCCTGTACGGCGGGGATGAAATTTCCCCGGTAGCGTTTGCGGTAGTCGTAGAGCGAGACGGCCCGATCGACGCCTTCGGCTTCGGGCGGCAGCAGGTTGACGACGCGATCCACCTCGGAGGAGTCGTGGGCCAGGGCCAGCGTCATGTGATACCACAGGGCGGCGTGCTCGCCTTCTACATCGAGCAGGACACGCTCACCCGGCGGGGTGTAGGGCGCGACCTGGGCGGCCATCGCCCGCCAGGGGTGCTTCTCGAAATAGCTGCTGGTAGTGAAGACGCCGTTGACGGTGATCAGCGCGACCAGGAACAGCGCGCCGTACCGCTCGAAGACGATCAGGCTCGCGCCGACCAGCAGCGCGATGGCGGGCATGATGACCGCGATGTTCCGGTCGGTGAGCAGGGGATAGCGGCTGTGCAGCGCGGCAGTGATGATCAGCGGCAGGCCGAACCACAGCACGGCCAGCAGCGCGCCGCTCACCCGGTCGGCGCGGGGCAGGCGGCCCATCGAGCCGGGCAGGTGACGCATCAGCGGGGCCAGCGCGCCGACCAGCATCAACAGGCCGAACAGCGCCTGGGGCGTGCCGAGCGACTCGCGCGCCAGGTAGTCAATGGTGGCGCGGTTGAGCGGCATCCCGTGAATGTTCAGGACTTCGCTATCGACCGGCGTGTTGACGAACTGGTGCACAACGACGAACGTCCAGGGCAGGAAGGCCAGCGCGATCAGGGCATTGAGCGCCAGGAAGTGCCGCCAGCGCGAGACTTTGCCGGGTGGCACGGGGCGACCGGGCAGAGTCAGCGCGGCGTGCACCAGGATCGCCAGGTTAACCATGTAGCAGTAGTAGTGCAGGTAGAGTCCGAAGATGCTGGCGGCGACGAAGGCGAAGCCGTTGTAGCCCGGCGCGCCGCGCCACCAGCGCACGTAGAACAGCGCGATGGCGATCATGGTGAAGAAGACCATCGGGTAATCGCGCACTTCCTGCGCCAGCACTACCTGCTTGTCGAGCAGAGTCAACGCGAGCGCCGCGCCGACCCCGGCGGCGGGATTGAACAGCGCGCGGCCCAGCCGTTCGATGAGGGCGACGCAGCCGATTGAGAACAGGATCGCAATCCAGCGCAGGGCCAGCACGCTCTCGCCGACGAGCAGCTCCCAGCCGCGCAGCATAGCGGACCAGGTTGGGCCGTGGTGATCGGCGACCATCGTCATGGTGAGATCGCGCAGCGAATCGCCACGCGCCAGCCAGATCGACCAGCCTTCGTCGCCCCAGAGTCCCTGGGCATTGGCGTCGTGGATGCGGGTATAGGCGGCCAGCAGCAGCACGGCCAGCATGGCCCAGAAGGTCCAGTGAGCGTGCGTGCGGGCGCGAACAGTCGGGGAAGGTGAGTGTCTGGTCATGGGGGGCGATTGTACCGCGAACAGGCGAGCGCGAATAGGGTCAGAGACCATTCAAAAAAACCTCACTCTTCCGGCGTACGCCGGTTCCCTCTCCCTCAGGCGAGGGAAAACCAGTCCATTACCCCGTCTCCCTGAGGAAGAAGGGGAACGAACCCGAAAGGGTTCAGCGAACTCTTCGAGTTCAGCGTACTCTTCGAGTTCGCGGGGTGAGGGCCAAAAAAGCCCTTGCAAATGGTCTCTGAACCCGGCTGGGGGGCCAACCGGCGAAGCGTCAACAAAAAGCCCGCTGCGGGGCAGCGGGCAGGTCTCACAAAACGGACGGAGAACGGGTTACTTCTCGAGGCGGACGACTTCGGCAGCCTGCGGGCCTTTGGGGCCATCGACAATCGAGAATTCGATCTTCTCGCCCTCGACCAGCTCGCGGTAACCCGTGCTCTGGATGGCGCTGAAGTGAACGAAAACATCCGGTCCGGACTCACGGGCGATGAATCCGTACCCCTTCTGGGCATTGAACCACTTGACGGTGCCGGTAATGCGCTCGGCCATTCTGGAACTTACTCCTTACACTTTCAAATCGGGTCACAGGTGTAACAGCGGGTGGCAAACAAAATCTCCGGTGGAAAAGCGGGCCGGAGATTCGAACTTCGGTGCTTGCTGACCACATTCTTACACATTCGACAGTGTACAAGGATTTCTGTGCCGTGTCAACGGGGTCGTTCGCCTCAGTCACAGCGCCAATTTTAGAAGCATTGACCCGCGCCAAACGTGATGGCAAATACCAGCGTGATCAGAGCTACACGCCGCAGTTGGGGATCGAGTGTGTGGGCAGAATCGGCGCGCCAGACGGCCCAGCCATGACGCCACAGCAGGGGCACGGTCAGCAGGAAGGCGAACTGCGCCGGGCTGCGATAATTGAGCGCGACGTAGACCAGGGCGGCCAACACGGCCACGATCAGCAGCGCCGCGTGATAGAGCCGCGCGCCGCGTGGACCCAGCCGTACCGGGATGGTGATTTTACCCGCCAGCCGGTCGGAGGCGATATCACGCGTGTTGTTGACATTGAGCACGGCCACGGCCAGCAGCCCGCAGCTTGTGGCGGGGAACATCACGGCGGGCGCGAAATCGCCGGTGTGCAGAGCATAGGTCCCCGCCACACCCGCCCATCCGAAGAACACCAGCACCATCAAATCGCCCAGACCGGCATAACCATAGGGGTAGCGGCCCATTGTGTAGGTGATGGCCGCAGCCAGCGCACCGCCACCCAGGATTACAAACGGCAGGGCACGGGCGATGCCGCCATCTCCGGCGGCGATCAAGGCCAGGCCGGAGACGGTGGCCAAGGCCGCGCACAGCGCGATCGCGCGGCGCATGGCGGCGGGCGAGATCGCGCCGCTGGCGACCGCGCGCGGCGGACCCTGCCGCCCGGCGTGATCGGCCCCGTGCAGGGTGTCGCCGTAGTCGTTGGCGAAATTGGACAGGATTTGCAACAGGGCAGCGGTGATCGCGGCGAGGATCAGCACCGGCCAGCGCAGCGACTCATCGGCAGCGGCGAGGAACGATCCCAGGATGATGCTGGCCAGGGCGAGCGGCAGCGAACGCAGCCGCATGGCGTGCAGCCAGGTTCCCAGGCTGGGGCGAGAAGGGGTGGGCGAAGTCACGCGCAGATCGTCCCTACAGCGTGATGTCCAGGATCGCTTCGGCGATGGCGCGCAGTTCATCGGTGCCCAGGCGGGCCAGCTTCATCGCCAGCTCGATATAAGGCTGGTTGATCGGCGCGGCGACAAAATGGCGCACGTCGGCGGGCAGGGCGTTGAACTGGCGGACATCTTCTTGCAGCAGCAGGTAGCTGCCAACCCGGTTGCCGTTTTCGAGGAAATAGTTCAGGTTGACTTTGCAGGCTGCTGCCAGGCTGACCAGCACGGGCGTCGGGATCGGGCGCTGGCCAAGCTCGTAGGCATTGATGTGCCCCGGCGAGACACCGGCCTGGGCTGCCAGGTCTTCGGGCGAGAGATTCTGCTGTTCGCGGGCGGCGCGCAGCATTCCGCCGATGATGCGGGTGCGGATCAGCACGTATTCCTGTGGGTTGTGCAGCTCGCGGTCTGTGCGCAGCGTGGTATCCGTGCCCCAGAAATGGCTGATGGGCAGGTTGAGCGTATAGGCCAGCAGCTCAAGTTGGGGCAGATTGGGCATGGCTTTGCCGAACTCCCACTCGGCGAGCGTGTCGGCGGGCACACCGATCTGGGCGGCGCAAGCCTCGATGCTCAACTCGGCGGCTTCACGCGCGTCGCGGATCAGCACGCCCAGGATTCGCGCGCGGAGCCGGTAGAGTTCCTCAAAGTTGGTTGGGGGGGTATCGCTGGATGCCGCCGCCTTATGATCGGCGTGTTTGCGCATCCGGCTGGCAACGTCTTGAAAGCTCATGTCATTCAATCTCCCCAGGGCAACAGGTCCAGGGCTATTTGTACTTAAGCGGTATTATACGGGGTCTGACATGGCGGCGCAATTCGGGGGCGAGGGGTATATGG
>DAOUFU010000135.1:0-7095 GCA_034429275.1 Anaerolineae bacterium
CAGTCTCATGGAATACGCCCTGCCCCCGCCGGTCCTAAAATTCCCCGCGCTGATTCTTCAGCCGGTAATACGCCGTCAGTACCTCGCGCACGACCGGGGCCGCCACCTGCGATCCTTCGCCGCCGTTGTACACAAACGCCACCACGATGATCTCCGGCGCTTCCCACGGCGCATAGCCCACATACCAGGCATGAGACGGCCACTGCCCCGGCACGCACAATCCCAGCGAGTTTGCAATATCATCGCAGTATTCCGCCGTGCCCGTCTTGCCCCCCTCGTTGACGAAGCTCAACGGCTGGGCATCTTCCGGCACGCGGCCCGCCGCCGCCGTCCCGGAAACGACCACTTCGCGCATCCCGCGATTCAACAGGTCCATCGTGCTCCGGTCGGCAAAGGCCGGGATGAACGGGCGGTTGGCGTTCAGCTCAAAGCTTTTGAACTCCAGCTCGTCGCATACACCCGCGTTAAAGGTGTAGTTATACGGCACGTTGACCCGGTAATCCAGCTCGAAGATTTCATCCACGTCGTCATTCGGATTCGGGTCTTTGGCCACATGCCCGATATACGACTCCGGGTTGCACAGTGCTTCATCATAGTAGGGGCTGTCTGGCTCGCACCGGCAAACCAGGCTGTTCTCGCCCTGCAGCATCATATCCTCTTGCAGCAGCAGGATGGGCATCTCGCCGTTTTCCGGCATCACAATGGTCCGCGCTACTTTCGGCTCGAACTCCACCAAAATATTCCCGTTGGCGTCCTGCAGGTTGCGGACGATGGTCGGCTGGTAGAGCGTGCCGCCGTTGGCAATCGCCGCGATGGAAGCAACCTGCTGCAGGGGCGTCAGCGTCAGGTAACCCTGGCCAAACGCCGCGTTGTACGTGTCGCCGGTAGACCAGCTTTCCCCATAGATTCGGCGCTTCCACTGCGGATCGCGCATTCGCCCCGCCCGCTCGCCGGGCAGTTCGATCCCCAGTTCAGAGCCGATGCCAAACGCCGTCGCCCACCGGTACAGGTCCACGATACCCAGCCCGCCGGGCCGCAGCACCGCCGGTGAGACTTCGGGATTGCCGCCGCCCACCTGGTAGAAGTACACGTCGCAGCTTTCCGCTATGCCCCGGATCAGGTTCACCTCGCCGTGCCCGGCACGGTCCCAGCACACAAAGGTCTGTCCCCGGCTCTCATCGCGCGGCGCGTAAGCATTCGGCAGCACCAACTGACCGGGGTCAAACAGCGGCTGGTTGGGGTCGATCACCTTTTCCTCGACCACGCCCACCGCCGTCACCATCTTCCAGATCGAGCCGGGCGGATACAACGCGCTGATGGCGTGATTCACCAGCGGGCGCAGCGGGTCCGCCGCCTGGTCGAAGTAGTACGGCCCGTCAATGTTGCGAGCGAAGCGCCGGTTGTCATAGGTGGGCCAGCTCACCAAAGCCAGGATTTCACCGTTGCGCGGGTCCATGGCGATCACCACACCCTGCTGGGTAACTACGCGCTGCGCGGCGGCGTTCACCAGGTTGATCCGCTTGGTCAATGCGTCCTGGGCCGCCTGCTGAAGCTCGATGTCCAGCGTCAACTGCACCGTCGCGCCCGCCTTGCGCCGAGTTTCCTGCAGCAGGGTCAACTGCTGCCCGGCTACGTCCACTTCCCACAACTGCGTACCGCGCTGCCCGGCCATCTCAGTCTCAAAGAACGCCTCGATGCCAGCGTACCCGATGCGGTCGAAGGCCGGGTCATAACCCAGTTCGCGCAGCCGCATCTCTTCTTCCGGCCCAATCGGCCCCAGGTAACCGATGATTTGAGCCGTCAGCGCGCCGGTAGGATACTCGCGCACCGAAGCCACCTGGATCGAGACGCCCGGCAGCAGTTGAAGCTGTTCCTCGATGCGCCCCATCACCGTGAATGGAATGTCCGTCTTGACCACTACCGGGCGAAAAGGCGCGATACCCTGCCCTTCCAACACCATCTCTTCCAGGCTGCGCTCGTTGGTTCGCCCGGCGGCGTCAGCGATGGCGCGCGTAGCTGGCACATCGATCAACGCCGAGAGCCGGTTGTACACTTCCAGGATAGCGGCGGGCGAATCTGGCAGATCGGCGGGGGTGATGCTCACATTATAGGCGGGGTCGTTCTTGGCCAGCGCCACCCCGTTCCGGTCCAGGATCGCGCCACGCGGCGCAGCTTGCAGTGCCAGTTGAAGGCGGTTTTCCTCGGCATCCCGGCGGAACTGGTCGCCGCGCGCGAACTGGAGTTCAGCCAGCCGCAGCACCAGCACCAGCATCGAGCACACCACGATGGCCTGGAACAACGTCAGCCGCCAGCCTTGCATCGGCATGAGTCGTCGGTTCATCTAGCCCTTTATCCTCATCTCACCCGGTCCACAATTTCCAATACGTCACATCCGTTGATCTATTCCAGCCGTGCCCGGCGCGGCTGGAGCGACTGCGCCACCAGCCCCACGATCCGGAACACCGGCAGAATCAGCACTCCATTATAGATCAGCGCGGGCAGCGTCACATACACCAGCCCGGTCGCCACCGGCACCGCATAGCCTCCCCAGCGCAGCCCAAGCAGGATTCCCGCGTGATAGATCGGCAGACCCACCAGCGCCACCACCGGCGGGATGATCACGTTCCGGCGGTTGACCTGCCCGAACACCAGGTTCGCAGCGGACACCACGATCACCAGCCCGACTGCCGAACTCCCCAGCGGCGCGACCGACAGCCAGTCGGCCATCACGCCACCGGCCACTGCCCACAGCAGGCCCTCGCGCAGGTCCGCCATCAACGCCCACGACACCACCAGCAGGAAGACCAGGTCCGGCCCGCCCCCACCGATGCGCAGCTCGGCCATCAGCGTGGTATCGAGGATCGCCGCCAGAAACAAGATCGGAATGCCAAGATAACGTCCCATCAGCCGCTGCCCGTCGCCATGCTATGGCTGCTGCTGCTCGAATACCGAGAGGTCCACCGGCTCGAAGTTCGTCATCACCTGGACCATCTCCAACCGGTCGAAGTCCACCAGGCTTCGGATGCGAGCCTCTTGATAGAGTTCATTCTCCGAAAGGCCCACGCTGAGCACCTGCCCCAGCAGCACATCGGCAGGGAAGATCTGCCCCAGGCCGCTCGTCACCACCAGGTCGCCTTCGCGCACATCGCCATCGGGCGGGATGAACGACAGCAGCAGGTCGCCGGTCAACTGCCCGCTGAGCACAGCATCTACCCGCGAGCGCTGCACACGCGCCGTCACCGCGCTGTTAGAATCGGTCAGCAGCAGGACCTGCGCGCCCGTCGCCGAAAGCTGCACGATGCGCCCCACCAGCCCCAGTTCCGTCACCACCGGGTCATAGAGGCTCACCCCATCGCGCCGCCCGCAGTCGATCTGCACCGCGCGCACGAAGCCCGTGCTGTCCTTGCCGATCACGTCGCACGTCACATACTGGCGATCCTCCGGCCCCGCGCGGTCATATTCCAGCAGCGCGGCCAGCCGGTCATAATCGTGTGCCTTCTCGCGCAGTTCGGCCAACTGGGCCTGATAGATTGCCAGCGCCTCTTCCAGGTCTTTGTTGCGCTGCTCCAGGCGGCGATAGTCGCGCACACTCTGCACCAGGCCGCTCACGCCGCCGCTGGCCCCACCGATCACGCGCTGGGCCAGGTTGAGCGGCACGGCGACCACCCCTTCGACCGGGGCCAGCGTACCGCGCACGCTCAACGCGATCAGCATCAGCACGCCCAGCAGCGTCACGCCAAAAAACAACACCCGCCCACCACTCGAACGAAACACGCGATCATTCTCTCCCGTCACGAACCGCTGCGGCGCGCCCTCGCGCGCTGCCGGATTATACCGCAGCCGCGCCCGGCGCTAAAACGCCCATCCTGCCCACCCAGGACCAACGCATCAAAAGGGCTGTTTCAGTTGACGCGCATCGCCTGCCCCTGATGCACGTTGGCCATGTGATCGGAGTTGAGGCCGGACTCTCGCGGGGCACCATAGCCGGTTATTTTTCAACGTGCATCATGCCCAACAAAAAGCCCCGGAACCTGAGAGATTCCGGGGCCGCAGGATTGTTCACCTGGTTGCCAGCAGGATTGCTGGCCGCTAGTGCTGCGTCGAGCCGCGTTCCAGCCCGGCCAGCAGCGACCGCAAGTTGTCGTAGTCTTCCAGGATGCGCCCGGCACCGCGCGCCACGCACGTCATCGAATCTTCCGCCAGCCACACCCGCACATTGACCTCGTCGGCGATGCGCTCAGTCAGCCCCTTGAGCTGGCTGCCGCCGCCCGCCATGCAGATGCCCGACTCCATCAGGTCGGCCACCAGTTCGGGCGGGGTCTCGTCCAGTGCGTCGCGGATGGTGTCGATCACGATGCTCACCGACGGGCTGAGCGCCTCGCGCAGCTCGATCGACGAAATCTCAACCGCTTCGGGCAGCCCGGTCACCAGGTTGCGCCCGCGCAGAATCATGGTGCGCTCTTCCGGCAGCGGGTAGGCCGAACCGATCTCGATCTTGGCCCGCTCTGCCGTGCGCTCGCCGATCAGCAGGTTATACTTGGCGCGCATATACTGGACGATATCCTCGTCCATCTCGTCGCCCGCCACGCGGATCGAGCGGCTGATCACGATGCCGCCCAGCGAGAAGATCGCCACCTCGGTCGTGCCGCCGCCGATGTCCACGATCATGCTGCCGCGCGTTTCCTGGATCGGCAGTCCGGCCCCGATCGCAGCAGCCACCGGTTCCTCGATCAGGAATGCTTCGCGCGCACCGGCGCTGATGGTCGCATCATACACCGCGCGCTTCTCGACTTCCGTCACGCCGGAGGGGATGCCCACCACCACGCGCGGACGCGGGATCGGCACCCAGTTCTGCTCGTGGGCCTTGCGGATGAAATAATCGAGCATCGCCTCGGTGATCTCGAACTCGCTGATCACGCCATCGCGCAGCGGACGCACCACCATGAACTTTGCAGTGGGCGTCTTGCCAAACATCTCTTTGGCCTCGCGTCCCACGCTGATCGGGCGGCGGGTCTTGCGCTCGATGGCGACGTATGACGGCTCATTGATCACGATCCCTTTGCCGCGCACGCTCACCAGCGTGTTCGCGGTGCCGAGATCGATGCCGATATCCAGGGAAAACAGCCCTAGAAGCCAGTCAAGTGGGCTAACCAACGATATGATCTCCCCTCAAAAGGTGATTCCGGGCGCATTATACCACGCACAAGCACTTTGAGGAACGGCTTTCATCAAATGCTCATCAACTCATCGTGAGCCGACTGGCGCATCGTTCGAGCCGCCCGGCTTCTGCGTGGTACCCGCCAACCGAACGGGGCGCTCCACTGCGCGCCCTATCCCCCAAACGCCGCGATCTGCTTGCGCAGGCCGTCCCGGTCCACCTGGGGATAATCATCCAGCAGCGCATCGAACCGCCGCATATATTCGACCAGTTGCGCTTTGGTGTGCGCCTCGAACCGCATGGTGATCGCGGGCTGGGTATTGCTGGCCCGCACCAATCCCCACCCGTGTTCGAACTCAGCGCGCGCGCCGTCCACCGTCACCACGTGATATTTATCTTGCAGGCGGTCGCGCACCGCCGTGATGATCTGGAACTTGACATCGTCCGGGGCCGACATGATGATCTCCGGCGTCGCCAGCATCGAGGGCAGTTCGCCCAGCAGTTGCGAGAGCGTCTTGTCCGTCTTGCTCATCAGTTCCAGCGCCTTCAGCGCCACCAGCGGCGCATCATCGAAGCCGTAATAGTCCTCGCCGATGAACATGTGCCCGCTCACCTCGCCGCCGATCAGCGCGCCGATCTCGTTCATCTTGGCCTTCATCAGGCTGTGGCCCGATTTCCACATCACCGGCTCGCCGCCGCTCTCGCGGATGATATCCGGCAGTACCTGGCTGGCCTTGACATCGAACACCACCGGCGTGCCGGGATGCCGCTTCAGCAGGTCGCGCGCCAGCAGCGCCAGCAGCCGGTCCGCCGCCACGTGATGCCCATGATCGTCAATCAGCCCGCAGCGGTCCGCGTCGCCATCGAAGGCGATGCCAAAATCGGCCCCATGCTGGATCACCGCCGCTTCCAGGTCTTTGGTCAGCTCCGGGTCTTCCGGGTTGGGCAGGTGATTCGGGAAGGTGCCGTCGTCCTCACAGAACAGGCACTCCACCTCCACCCCCAGCGCCTCGAACACCGGCGGCATGAACGTTCCGCTCAGCCCGTTGCCCGCATCCCCCCCCACGAACAACTTACGCGGCCCCATGCTCACTTTGGTCTTGATGGCCGCCATATGCTTGGCCACCATCTCGCGGTCTTCGCGCCGCGTGCCCTGCCCCACGATGAAATCGTCGGACTGGATCAACCGCAGCAGGTCTTGAATCTGCTCATCAGCCAGCGCCAGCTTGCCATAGGCCATCTTGATCCCGTTGTATTTCGTGGTCAGGTGACTGCCGGTGATCATGATGCCGCCCGCGTTGGGGTGCGAGGCAGAGGCAAAATACACAGTCGGGGTCATCACGCCGCCGATGTCGGTCACGGTCAGGCCGGTGCTCAGCAGCCCGGCGATCACGCCCTCTTTGAGCGGCGGGGTGCTCAGCCGGTTGTCGCCGCCGACAAACACCTGGTTGATCCCCAAATGGCGCTGGACATACGTCCCATATGCCTTGCCGACAAGTTCGCCCAGGGCGGGGGTGAGCTGTGCATCGTCACCGGTCACGGTGCCGCGAATATCGTATTTTCGGAAGACTGCGGTCGGTACTTGGGCCATGAAACTTCCTCCTGACAGGCAGCGGCTCATACCCTGATATTCTGTTGATAGTTCCACACGTTATACACGATTGCATGCATTACTGTACCGGATTATAGCGTACTGTACCCTGTACCGGAAAAGACCCGTGTGTACAGGGTGCATTTTAAATCAGGGGCGAAATCGCGAGGACTTCGCCCCCGTCGTGCATTTTGATAAGATGGGCGGATAGGGGCGGGCGAACGGCTGGCCTCACCCCCGACCTGCGCGCCTCATGGGAGGCGCCTGGTCTGCCCCCTCTCCGAAAATTTTCGGAGAGGGGGCGGAGCGGCCCGGTTTTGGCCGCGCGGGGGTGAGGCCGGGCAAC
>DAOUFU010000136.1:0-10040 GCA_034429275.1 Anaerolineae bacterium
AGCCACGATCGATCAGATCATCAGCCTGATGGTGGGGCGAACCATTTACCAGGCCGCGCCCGAAGTCCCCGACAACACAGACAGCCCGATCGTGCTGGAAGTGCGCAATCTCAACCGGGGAAAGGTGCTCAAGGACATCAACTTCCACGTCAAGGCGGGTGAGATCGTGGGTTTCGCCGGGCTGATGGGCGCGGGGCGAACAGAAGTGGCGCGCGCGGTCTTCGGAGCGGACCCGGTCGATTCGGGGGAAATTTACGTCGAAGGCAAGCGGGTTTACATCCACCATCCCGCCGACGCGGTCCGGCACGGGATCGGCTATCTCTCGGAAGATCGCAAGCGCTACGGCCTGACCCTGGGCATGGATGTGGAATCCAACATCGTGCTGGCCGCATTTCGCCGGTTTTTGGGACGGCTGGGGCTGATCGTGCAACGCGACAAAACGCGCCGCGCCGCCGAAGAAGCGATCACCATGCTGTCGATCCGCACGCCCAGCCTGAGCCAGAAAGCCAAGAATCTCTCCGGCGGCAACCAGCAAAAAATCGTGATCGCCAAATGGCTGACCGTCGATACCAAGATTTTGATTTTTGACGAACCCACGCGCGGCATCGACGTGGGGGCCAAGAGTGAGATTTACCGGCTGCTCAACGAGCTGGCCCGCCAGGGCAAATCGATCATCATGATCTCGTCCGAACTGCCCGAAATCCTGCGCATGAGTCACCGCGTGATTGTCATGTGCGAGGGGCGCATCTCCGGCGAACTAGATATCGCTGAGGCCACCCAGGAAAAAATCATGTATTACGCCACCCTGCGCAACGGGTCGGGCCGGGCCGAGACCGTCGCTGCAGGCGAAGCATAGCCGCCCGTTGCCCGGTTAAAGGTAATCCTTTTTTTCACAATACAGGACGTTCGACGCATGGAAAAAACGCTGCCCGCTTCTAGAACCCTCTCGGTATCGCTCTTACGGACAGAAACCGCGCGCCGGCTGCTGGCCTTTGGTGCGCTGGTGATTTTGATCGTGATGTTCTCCATCCTCTCGGAGAACTTCCTGCGGTTCAATAACATCATCGGTATCTTCCTGGCCACTGCGGTGAACGGCGTGCTGGCGCTGGGCGTGACCTTTGTCATCATCACGGGCGGCATCGATCTTTCCATCGGCACGGTGATGACCTTTTCGGCGGTCATGACCGGCATGTTCATCACCGAGTGGGACA
Organism: Anaerolineae bacterium; assembly: GCA_034429275.1. GTDB lineage: Bacteria > Chloroflexota > Anaerolineae > Aggregatilineales > Aggregatilineaceae > DAOUFU01. The sequence goes on from DAOUFU010000136.1 coordinate 1,212, forward strand.
TGCCGATCGCAGTGGGGGTGCTGGGCGGAATCCTGACCGGCGCGCTCGCAGGATTCGTCAACGGCGTCATCATCTCGTGGATGCGCGTGCCGCCTTTTGTGGCTACGCTGGGCATGATGTACATGGCGAAGGGGCTGGCGCTCATCCTCTCGAACCTGCGCCCGATCTACTTCTACCAGGACCCTATGTTCCGCAAGATCGCGATGGGGAACACATTCAACATCACCTATCGCGGCTACGACATCCCCAACGCAGTCTGGATTCTATTTGCCGCCGCCATCGTGGGCAGCTTCTTGCTGAGCAAGACGATTCTGGGGCGCTATACCTTCGCGCTGGGCAGCAATGAAGAGGCGACGCGGCTTTCGGGCGTCAAGGTGCAGGCGTGGAAAACCGCCGTGTATACCGTCTGCGGGACGTATGCCGGGCTGGGCGGCGTGCTGATGGCTTCGCGTCTGAATTCGGCTCAACCGGCGCTGGGCCAGGGATACGAACTCGACGCTATCGCGGCAGTGGTGATCGGCGGCACAGCGCTCAGCGGCGGTGAGGGCACCATTATGGGCACGATCATCGGGGCATTTGTGATGAGCGTGCTCACCAACGGCCTGCGTATTCTCTCGGTCCCGCAGGAATGGCAGATTGTCGTCACAGGGGCCATTCTGGTCGTGGTGGTGTATATCGACATCGTGCGCCGCCGGTCATAACCCAGGCGGCAACTGCGCTAAGCAAATGTCCGGGCACAAGGGTGAAAGGAGGGGTCTGCGCTCCACGTGGTATATCCTCAATTCGTTCGGTTGGCGGCCCATACCCCTGGTCTGATGGCTGCCTGCAAAACTTAGTACACCATAAGGAGAATCGATAATGAAGTTCGCAAAACTGCTGTCTCTTCTTTTGATCGTGCTGCTGGCAACATCGGTCTTCGGCATCGGCGTCGCTTATCCCCAGGGCGATGATGACGAGGAAAAAGAGGCCGAGAAGTACTGCACCGAAGAAATCCGCGAGGAAATGGCCGCTCAGAACCTGTATATCCCGGTCATTTCTAAAGGCTTCCAGCACCAGTTCTGGCAAGCGGTGAAGGCCGGTGCGGAACAGGCTGCTGAGGACTGCGGTGTGACCATCACCTTCGAAGGCCCGGAAACCGAGTCCATGGTGGACAAGCAGCTGGACATGCTCCAGACTGCGCTGGACAAGAAGCCCGCTGCGCTGGTGTTCGCCGCGCTGGATAGCAAGGCCGCCATCCCGCTACTGGAGCGCGCCCAGGAAGAAGGCATCCCGGTGATCGCGTTCGACTCTGGCGTGGACAGCGACATCCCGCTGGCGACCGCCGCGACGGATAACGTCGCCGCGGCAGCCATGGCGGCTGACAAGATGGCCGAACTGATCGGTGGCGAAGGCCAGGTCGCGGTGATCGCGCACGACCAGACCAGCCGCACCGGCATCGACCGCGTGGAAGGCTTCAAGAACCGCATCGAAGAAGAGTATCCCGACATCGAGATCGTGGACATCCAGTACGGCGGTGGCGATCAGCTCAAGTCAACCGACCTGGCGAAAGCCATCATCCTGGCCCACCCCGATCTGAAGGGCTTCTTCGGCGCGAACGAAGGCTCGATCATCGGCGTGCTGAACGCGGTGGGTGCGCTGCAGATGGAAGGCGACATCGTGGTCATCGGCTACGACTCCGGCGTGCAGCAGATGGAAGCGAGCCGTGCGGGCATCGAAGCCGGCGCGATCACCCAGGACCCGATCGGCATCGGCTACAAGTCGGTTGAAGCCGCGGTCATGGCGCTGCGTGGCGAAGAGCTGGAAAAGAACATCGACACCGGCTTCCACTGGTACGATGCCGAGAACATCGACGACGAGACCATCAAGCCGCTGCTGTACGAATAAGATTGCCTGGTAGTTCCCGGTTGGGCTAAGCGCCCGGCCACTGTAGGGGCGGACTCATTACATCCGCCCCTACAGCATCTTATTGCCTTTGATGTGGAGGATGACCCTGGATGGCTGGTTACAGCTTACCTGAATTGCACGATCCCACGCCGGTGGCGTCCAACGAAGCGATTCTGATCGCCAGCGGCGACCTTCGCCTGAGCGCCAACCAGACGTGTTGGCCCGCCCAGGCTGCTATGGAGCAGGCGGTCATCGCTGCCTTTGCTAAAGAAGGGATCGCCGTCAAGCGCGGCCACGCCTACGACCCGGTCCAGCAGCACGGCTTCATCGACAGCCAGAAGCGCGGCATGGAGGTGTTCGCCACTATCCCGCGCGACGCCCGCCTGATTGTGGCCGAATCGGTATGGCAGTACAGCCACCATGTGCTGCATGGCCTGCGCGACCATCGCGGCCCAATCCTGACGGTAGCCAACTGGTCGGGCCAATGGCCGGGGCTGGTGGGAATGCTCAACCTGAACGGCTCGCTGACCAAGATGGGGGTGCGCTACAGCACAATCTGGAGCGAGCATTTCGATGACGAATTTTTCCTCAAGGGCATTCGGCAGTGGCTGCGTGAGGGCAAAATCGACCACGATCTCAGCCATGTCCACCCGCTGAACGTCGATGCACTGCCTGCCGGGGAACGCCGCCTGGGTGAAGCGTTGGCCGCCCAACTGAACCGCGAAAAAGCGATCATGGGCATCTTCGATGAAGGCTGCATGGGCATGTACAACGCCATCATCGACGACGAGATGCTCAACCCGACCGGCGTCTATAAAGAGCGGTTGAGCCAATCGGCCTTGTACGCGGCAATGCGGCAGGTGAGCGATACCGAGACCAGGGCCGTCCGCGCCTGGCTGGACGCGCGCGGCATGACCTTCGACGTAGGCCCAGACGAAACCACCAACCTGACCGATGCCCAGGTGCTGGAGCAGTGCAAGATGTATGTCGCTGCGGTGCGCATCGCGCATGAGTTCGGCTGTGCGGCGGTCGGCATCCAGTACCAGCAAGGGCTGAAAGACCTGGTCCCGGCTTCGGACCTGGTCGAAGGGCTGCTGAACAACGTCGAGCGCCCGCCGGTCTTCCACGCCACTACCGGCGAAGAACTCTATCCTGGCCAGGCGCTGCCCCATTTCAACGAAGTGGACGAATGCGCCGGGCTGGATGCCCTGGTCACCAACCGGGTCTGGCGGGCGATGGGCTTCGACCCGGCCACAACCCTGCACGATGTGCGCTGGGGCGAGCACTACAGCGGCCCGGACGGCCTGGGCGGCACCGTCGATGATTATGTCTGGGTCTTCGAAATTTCCGGCGCGGTCCCGGCTTCACATTTGATCGGCGGGTACGCGGGCGCGGTCGGCAAACGCCAGCCGCCGATGTACTTCCGGCTGGGTGGTGCGACACTGACCGGCATCAGCAAGCCGGGTGAAATCGTATGGAGCCGTGTTTTTGTCATGGATGGCGCGCTGCACGTGGACCTGGGCCGCGCCTCTGCGATCCATTTGCCGCTTGAGGAAACTCAGCGCCGGTGGAATGCTACTACCCCGCAATGGCCGATCATGCACGGGGTGCTGCATGGTGTCAGCCGCGACCAGATGATGGCGCGCCACAAGGCCAACCATCTCAACGTCGCTTACGCACCTTCGGCGGCAGAAGCCGACAAAGCCCTGGCAGCCAAAGCCGCCATGCTGGCCGCTATGGGTGTCACCGTGCACCTGTGCGGAGATGTGAAGCTCTAAAAGGCTGCCGTAGGCTGTCTCAAGCTTCATCAAAACACCGGGGCAGGTCTTCGCAACCTGCCCCGGTGTTATTGGACGCCGTAAAACCACGCCGACTCAGCGGCTGAAGGTCGCCGCCAGGCACGGCCAGGCGCTGCCCTGCGGTTCACGCACCCACAGCGGCAGGCCGAAGTAATCGTACCGTTCGCTGCGCCAGCCGGGACCGCTGGCCCGCTGGCCCGTCAGCAGGTGACGCCACTCACCCGCCGGCAGGTAATAGGTGACATCGCCGGTCGGGCTGAGCACCGGCGCAACCAGCAGCGACGATCCCAGCATGTACTGGGTATCGAGATAGCGGCAGGTCGGGTCGCCGGGGAATTCGGCGATCATGGCGCGCAGCATCGGCCAGCCGTGCGCATGTGCATCGGCGGCGGTATCGAGCAGGTAGGGCATCAGGTGGCGCTTCAGGCTGTTGAAGAAGCGAAGTACATCGGTCGATTCGTCATCGAAGCGCCAGGGCATACGGATCGAGTCGTTGCCGTGCAGGCGGCTGTGCGAAGAGAGCATCCCGAAGGCCACCCAACGTTTGTACAGGTCCGGCGTGGCCGTGCCGATGAAGCCGCTGATGTCGTGACTCCAATAACCAAATCCGCACAGGCCCAGCGACAGCCCGGCGCGCAGAGTCTCGGCCATGGAGGGATAGGTCGAGCTGTTATCGCCGCCCCAGTGCACCGGGAATTTCTGCCCGCCAGTCGTAGCCGACCGCGCAAACAGCACCGCCTCGCCCTTGCCTTTGGTACGTTCCAGCAGTTCAAACACCGTCTTGTTATACAGGTAGGTGTAGTAGTTGTGCATCCGCTCCGGGTCCGAGCCATCGTGATAGCGCACGTTCACCGGGATACGCTCGCCGAAGTCGGTCTTGAAGGCGTCCACGCCCATCTCGATCAGGGCCTGGAGCTTGCTGGCAAACCATTCGCGCGCCGCCGGGTTGGTGAAATCCACGAATCCCATGCCGGGCTGCCAATGATCCACCTGGCAAACATCGCCTTCCGGCGTTTGCAGCAGGTAACCGTGCTCGGCCCCTTCGGCGAACAAGGGCGAGGCTTCGGCAATGTAGGGGTTGATCCACACACAGATTTTGATGCCTTTGGCCTTGATGCGGCTGAGCATCCCGGCGGGATCGGGGAAGAAACGCCTGTCCCATAGGAAGCTGCACCAGGTCAGCTCTTTCATCCAGAAGCAGTCGAAGTGGAACACACTGATCGGAATGCCCGCCGCTTCCATGCGCTCAATATTGGCCAGGATGTCCTGCTCGTTATAGTTGGTGGTGAACGAGGTGGACAGCCACAGGCCAAATGACCATTCGGGAAGGCGGGCCGGGCGACCGCTCAGCGCGGTGTACTGATCGAGCGCATCTTTGATGGTCGGGCCGCCGAACAGGGTGTAATCGAGGCTGTGGCCCTCGACGCTAAACTGCACGCGCTGGACGTGATGCGAGCCGACCTCAAACGCGACCCGCCCCGGATGGTTGACCAGCACGCCGTAACCCTGGCTGGTGACATAAAAGGGAATGTTCTTGTAAGCATACTCGGAATTGGTCCCACCATCCGCGTTCCAGATCTCGACCGACTGACCGTTCTTGACGAACGGGCCAAACCGCTCGCCCAGGCCATACACCGTTTCACCCACGCTCAGCGAAAGCTGCTCGCGCAGATAAGTCGCGCCGCCCTGCTCGAACAGCCCGATGGCTTTGGGGCCGCTCTCGGTCAAGGGCTGACCGTCGCGAAGGAATGTGATCTGCCAGGGACCTTCCACCGGCACGCTGACCGCCAGGCTGCCGGAGCGCAGCCACGCCTGCTGATCGTCGCGCCCGATCTCGACATTGGGCGCGCGCCGGCTGTAGTCGAGGTCGAAAGCGGGTAGGCGCGGGCGGCGGCCCTTGAAATGGGTGAGCTGCACGCGGATCACTCCCGGCATCGGGGACGAGAACCGCGCGGTGATGATCACGCCGTCGAGATAGCTCCAGCGCGCGTGAACCGGGCGATCATAGCCCACCACCACCAGCGCATCCGGCTCGATCTGGACATCAACCACCGTCGTCGCATAGATGGCGGTGGTGCCGGGCAGCAGTCGCCACGTTCCTTCTTCAAATTTCATCGGTAAAACCTCGTTTCTCTGTGTGCGATTCCCAAACAGCAGGAGCAGCAGTCCCAAAATCAGGCCAGCGCCGTGATCTGCTGCACGCCGCGCCAGCACTCATCAGGGGCCAGCGTCACCGGCTGGCCGATCTGCACGGCTTCAATGCACAGCATCTGGCGATAACCATCGGGGTCCATGTCGGCCAGCGCAGCCGCACGTTCTGGGCCGGGATTCCACACTACCGCATCCGAGAAGCCTTCCTGGGCAATCTCCAGCGCCCGTTCGCCATCGTTCAGCCGAATGGGACCGGGCACATCCCAGTAGATGCGGTCCACCTCGCCCACAATGCGCAGCGTGTCCTCGTCCTGGCGCGCATCATGGCCGAATTCGCGGTAGGCCATGCCGCCCAGCCCCTCAACCGTCACCGCAGCAATATCACCCACGCGAAAGTAGGTATGCAGCGCGGCAGTGAAGTCGAACGGCTGTATGCCCGTATTGGTGACCTCGAACGCCAGCGAAAGCTGCATTCCGCCCACCGTCACCCACAAGTCGAGCACAAAATCGTGGTCCCATTCCCGGCGCGTGGCAGGGCTGGCGCTCAGGCTGAACAAGGTGGAAGACGCGCCATCCACGCCCATCGACGCACCGGCGACACGCCAGGTCAGGTTGCGCGCGAAGCCGTGCGGGCGCATGGGTCCAAAGCGTGAAAACTGTGGGAAGCAGACCGGCACGCCGCCGCGAATGGCGCAGCCGGGAGTCATCTCGGAGCGCGCGCTGAGGAACAACCGCTCGATGCCATCGGGAGTCACCCACGAGACCACGTGCGCGCCGTGCGGCGTGATCTCGGCGCGGGCCTGGTCCGGCGCAGTGACCCGTACACGCGAGAACGGCTCAGGTTGTACGGTATTCATAGGCGCATCCTTGGTGGAATGGAGAACCCGAAAAAAATCGGTGGTGGCGTCTATGATACCTCATTATCCCAGCGGGGCACGATCGCGCGTGGCAACCTCTGGCCGTTGCTGTCCTGGTAGATGATCTCGGTATCCATCTCATAGGCGGCAGAAAGCAGGGGTTCGGTCAGGGTCTCGCGCGGGGTGCCCAGCGCGAGAGTCTCCCCCTCGCGCATCAGCAGCACCCGGTCGGCGTAGTTCAGCGCGTGATTGGGCGTGTGCGACGAGATGACAAAAGCCAGGCCGGCGCGGACCAGCCCACGCACCAGGGTCATCAGGTGATGCTTGTTGCGGGGATCGAGGTGGGCATCCGGCTCGTCCATCAGCAGGATATCGCACTGCTGCGTCAACCCGCGCGCGATCATCACCATCTGGCGCTGGCCGCCGCTCAGCCGGGTATAGGGCCGGTCGCGCAGCGCGATCAGACCCACGCGCTCCAGCGCCTCGTCGGCGGCGGCGTGATCCGCCGGGCCGGGCCGTTCCAGCAAGCGCAGATGCGGCGCGCGACCCATTAACACCACATCATGCACGGTATAGGCAAAAGCCGGGCTGTGAATCTGGGGAATCAGGCCCACACGACGGGCGCGCTGGGCAGGCGGAATAGTGCGAATATCCTGGCCATCAAGCTGCACAGACCCGCTATCCGGGCGCAGGATACCGGCCAGGCAGCGCATCAGGGTTGTTTTGCCACAGCCGTTGCGCCCCAGCAGGAAGGTAACCTCACCGGCAACCACCTGCAGCGAGATTTCGCGCAGCACCGGCTGGGCCGGTTCATAGGCGTAACTGATGGACCGGGCTTCCAGCATAGCTACCATCCCGTCCGGTTGCGCTGCAGCAGCAGGATCAGCATGGGCACGCCGACCAGCCCGGTCAGCACGCCCAACGGCACCTCTGCGGGCAGCAGCGCGCGCGAGATTGTGTCAATCGTCAGCAAAAAGCACGCCCCCAGGCTGAACGACACCGGCACCAGCCGCGTGTGGTCCGGCCCGACGATAATTCGCCCGGCGTGTGGTATCACCAGCCCCACCCAGCCAATCACGCCACCGACGGAGACGGCCACTGCCGTCATCAGGGTGGCGGTGATGATCACGACCAGCTTCATCCGCGTGGGGTTGACGCCCAGCGTGACCGCTTCTTCATCGCCCATCGAAAGGATGTTGAGCCGCCAACGAACCATCCACAGCAGCGCCCCGCCCGCCGCCGTGATGAGCATCAGCAAGGGGATGTCCTGCCAGGTGACGCCAGTCAGCCCACCCAGCAGCCAGAAAGTGATCGCAGGAAGGGTATTGAGCGGATCGGCGATATATTTCAGCAGCGAGGTCAGCGAGCCGAAAAACGACCCGATCAACACACCCATCAGCGTCAGCACAATCATCGGGGCAGTGCGATACAGGCGGCTGCCCAGAAACGCCATCGTGACGGCCAGCAGGCCAAAGGCGAACGCGAACGCCTGCACCTGCGACGAGCCGCCGCCCAGCGTCAGCGCCAGCGCCGCGCCAAAGCCTGCTCCCGAAGTCACCCCCAGCAGGTTGGAATCGACCAGCGGATTCTTGAATATCCCCTGGAAGGCCGTGCCCGTCCCGGCCAACGACGCCCCGATCAGGCTGGCCGCCAGCACGCGCGGCAGTCTCACACGCAGCACCAGCGTCTTGGCCACCTCGTCAATCCCCTCTGCCGCGCCGGGGATCACCGGAGATAGCAGGATGCGCACCACGTTCGGCACGCTGACCGGGTACAGGCCGAGCGTTAGTGCGATGGCGATCAGCACCAGGGGAAGCACCAGCAGCGCGACGTATTCCACGTCGCGCCACCGGTGCGAAGCAGCAACTTGGCTGTATATCTTACGAACGCCTAAAACCCGCATAACGCGGCGATCTCATCTTCCGTCAGGGTGTAATGGTAAAACGTGCGGTAGAAATAATCGGTCTCGGTCGAGCACTCCAGATCGACGAGGTCGGGATACAAAACATCGGTCATCCAGATGATGCCCAGCACCGATTCCGGAATGGGGAGGTCCCAGGGAGCCACATACGCGGGGAGACGGTAGACCCGGCCCTCTTTGACTGCCGCGATCACCTGCCACTCCGTCTCTTTGACGA
>DAOUFU010000137.1:0-11619 GCA_034429275.1 Anaerolineae bacterium
AAGTGTTCGCCGCGCGTCGCCGCATGAATGAGCTCGGCGGTGCCGATGGCCGCCAGGTCGCCGTCGCCCTGGTAGGTGAAAACGATATGATCGGGCATCACGCGCTTGATGCCGGTCGCCATTGCCGGGGCGCGCCCATGCGCAGCCTCAGCCCCATCCACTGCAAAGTATTTGTAGGCAAAGACCGCGCAGCCCACCGGCGAAACACTGATCGTGCGATCGCGTATGCCCAGTTCATCCAACACTTCCGCCACCAGCCGATGCGCGATCCCATGTGTGCAGCCTGGGCAGTAGTGGGTAGAAATATCTTCCAGGCTGGCAGGACGTTGATAAACTATTTTCTCCTCAAGAACAGGTGCTGCCATTTGTTCGCCATCCTTACGCTACGCCAACAGCTTGTCGTATAACGCCATGACGGCGTCGTAAATCTCCTCCGGCATGGGGACCACCCCGCCTGTTCGACCATAGAACTCAACGGGAACCTGCCCCCCCGCTGCCAGCCGCACATCTTCGAGCATCTGCCCGGTATTCATCTCGACCACGAGGAACGCATCGACTTGATCGGCCAGTGCCGAGAGTCGTTCTTCCGGGAATGGCCACAGCGAAATGGGGCGGAACAGCCCGACTTTTTTGCCTTCGCGCCGCGCTCGATGCACTGCTGTCAGCGCAATACGCCCTGCCGTGCCATACCCCACCACCACCAGCCGCGCATCATCGGTGAGTATCTCCTCGTGGCGCTGCTCACGCGCACGGATGTCACGCAGCTTTGCCTGCAGCCGGTGGTTCATCGCCTCGAGATCGGGGGCGTTCAACTGCAGCGAAGTGATGATCCGCTTTTCGCGGTCTTTGGCCCCGGTTAGCGCCCAATCCGCCCGTTCTGTGCCCGGCGGCATCATGGGTGGCAGCTCTGCCGGTTCCATCATCTGCCCCAACAAGCCGTCGGCTGCGATGATGACCAGGTGCCGGTAACGCTCAGCCAGCTCGAACGCCTCGACCATCAGGTCAATGGCCTCCTGCACCGAAGCAGGTGCCAACACAATCGGATGATAGTCGCCGTGCCCGGCAGAGCGCGTAACCTGGAAGTAATCCGACTGGGACGGCTGGATATTGCCCAACCCCGGCCCGCCGCGCATCACATCCACCACCACCGCCGGGACTTCCGACCCGGCAATGTACGAAAACCCCTCCTGCATCAGGCTGATGCCAGGGCTGGACGACGATGTCATCGCACGCACGCCGGTACAGGCCGCACCATAGACCATATTGATCGCGGCCACTTCGCTCTCCGCCTGAACAAAGACGCGCCCCAACGCAGGCATCCGTCGGGCCATGTGTTCAAGCAGCTCGGTTTGGGGCGTGATGGGATATCCAAAGTACGCAGCACACCCCGCCCGGATCGCCGCCTCGGCCAGGGCAACATTTCCTTTCATCAATTCAGCGGTCATAAGTATTTTTAGCTCCTTGCACTGTTCAGATCATGGTGCTCACAAGACGGCAGTCACTTCCCGACTGCGGGTGAGGGTCTGCCGGTACACCGTGATACACACATCCGGGCAGGCCACCGCGCACAGAGCACAGCCAGTACACAGCCCATCAGGATCGAGCAAAACGGCAGGATAGTACCCTTTTGCATTGACATGGTCGGTCGCCATGTCAATTACCCCTTGTGGACAGGCCAGTGTACACAATGAACAGCCTTTGCACCGTGCTTCGTTGATCTCAATGCGGCCTTTAGCCATATAACTTCGCTCCTTCCAATACATCTCCACTCACCGGGCGCGCCCATACACTGCGCCCTCGCCAGAATCCAGAATGCAAGTCCCTCACTACTCGCTATGGCCAGGCACCGCCGGGACAAAAAACCTGCGAATGCCATATAGTTTTTCGGCGGCCTCGGCCAACTCCGCGCGGAACTTTGGATGCGCGATACTCACCAACAGCCTGGCGCGCTCGGCCACCGTCCGCCCATACAGATCGACCACGCCATATTCGGTGGCGATGTAATGCACGTCGTTACGCGACGTGATCACGCCGGAGCCGGGCGTCAGTGTGGGCACGATGCGGCTGATCTCGCCGTCTTTGGCCGTGCTGGGAAAGGCGATAATCGGCATCCCGCCCTTGCTGCGAGCCGCGCCGCGCACAAAATCAACCTGCCCGCCCACGCCAGAGTAAAATTTCGTGCCGATACTGTCCGCGCACACCTGCCCGGTCAGATCAACCTGGATGGCCGAGTTGATCGATACCATCCGATCGTTGCGCGCGATGTTGAATGGATCGTTGATGTACTCGGTGGGATGCAGCTCGACAATGGGGTTGTCGTCCACAAAGTCATACAGGCGCTGAGTTCCGATGATGAACCCGGCGAGAATCTTGCCGGGATGGAAAGTTTTCCGCTCGTTGGTGAGCACCCCCGCCTCGACCAGGTCCACCACTCCATCGGAGAACAGCTCGGTATGGACCCCCAAATGGCGATGATTGCGCAGCTTTTGCAACACCGCGTCAGGAATGCCGCCGATGCCCATTTGCAGAGTCGCACCATCGGGGATAACGGCCGCCAGGTGGTTGGCAATCGCCTCTTGCTCCTCCGACGAGTCCGCCATTTGCACTTCGGGCAGCATATAATCCACTTCGACCACGTAATCGATCTTAGAGACGTGGATGAAACTGTCGCCCAGGGTGCGCGGCATGTGCGGGTTAACCTCTGCGATGACGATCTTCGCGCTCTCGGCTGCCGTTTTGGTCACGCCAACCTCAACCCCATAGGAACAGTATCCGTTTTTGTCCGGCGGCGATACCTGGATCAGCGCCACGTCAATCGGCAAACGCCCGGATTTGAACAACCCCGGTATCTCTGACAAAAAGACGGGCGTAAAATCTGCCCGTCCGTCATTCACTGCCTCACGAACATTCGCGCTAATGAACAACGAATTCACCCGAATGTGCCCCATTAACTCCGGGCGCACATAATCCGCCTTGCCGATCGTCAGCACCTGGATCAGCGAGATGTTGTCCAGTTCGAGGGCGCGGGTGTTGAGCGCCTCCATTACGGTCTGCGGCACAGAGCAGTTGCCGGTCACAAATACCCGGTGACCCGACTTCAACACCTGAACCGATTCTTCAGCAGTAACTATTTTCGTTTCATAACGGCTAAGCCATTCCATACGTCGCTCCATCACTACGAATCATCAATCCCCCGCAGATGGGCTGGGTTCGGGCCGTCTATCACTACACATTGCACCGATGGTGTCGCACAACCGCCGGATACCTTCCTCAATCTGGGGTTCGGGCATGCACGAGAAATTCAGGCGCGCCGAAGGTGGCGGGTTTGGAATGGTATAGAACGCCCCACCTGGCACAAAAGCAACATTCCGCTTCACAGCCTCGTCAAACACGGCCTTCTCCGATAGCCCTTGAGGTAGGCGCACCCACAAGAACAATCCGCCTTCCGGCTGCGTCCACTCCACACCGGGTGGAGCATAACGATCGAGTGCCGCCAGCATCACATCGCGCCGCTTGCGGTAAACCGTGCGCAGTGTCTGGATATGCTGGTCGATGAATCCATCCTTGGCCACCTCGTAGATCACCATCTGTGCGAACGTGCTGGTGTGCAGATCGACACTTTGCTTGATCTGCGCCATCTGCGCGATCACTTCGCGCGGCCCGGCAGCCCAGGCGATTCGCAGGCCGGGCGCAAGCGTCTTAGAAAAAGTGCCCAGGTAAACCACGTTTCCGCCGTCTACCGAGCTGGCCCCACGCCGCGCTGCGTCCACCGCCGACAGCGAATCAAGATGTTTGCCCTCGAACCGCAGCGCACCATAAGGATCGTCCTCCACGATCGGCACGCCGGTTTCTGCCGCCAACCGGACCAACATTTCGCGACGTTCAGCGCTGATCGTCACCCCCGCCGGGTTTTGGAAGTTCGGGAGGATATACATAAACTTTGGGCCGCAGCGCAGCGCCGCCGGAACTTCCTCGGCCCGGATGCCATGATCGTCCCCTTCCACACTCACGTACTGCGCCTGGTACATCGAAAACGCCTGCAGCGCGCCCAGGTATGTAGGTTCTTCGATCAACACCTTATCCCCCGGATTGATCAACAAAGCCCCAAGAAGAGACAGGGCTTGTTGAGATCCAGAGGTGATCAGCACATTTTCAGCCGTAAGGGGGATCGCCTCGCTGCGGAGTCGTTCGGCAATCAGCTCACGTAAGGGGAAGTATCCTTCCGTCAGACCATACTGGAGCGCCAGGTAAGCCTGGTCTGCCAGGACGCGCTGGCACGCTTCGTTGAAACGTTCAACGGGGAAGTATTCCGCCGCAGGCAGTCCCCCGGCGAAAGAGATAACTTCTGGTTTTTGGGTGAACTTCAGAATCTCACGAATGATCGAGCTGCTCATCCCCTGCGTACGCAGCGCAGCCCGCGCCGACCACACATCAGCCATATGGGTATTCACTCTCCTGAAAAAGCGGCGACCCTTCATCCTCCGCGCTGCAGAGCGCGAGCTAAAGCACCACCGGTCGAAATACACGATCGAGCACTATCTAGATGTACTATACGCCCCTCAAGGCCCATTCTGCCAGTAACAATGACCATGCCCCAATGTGTGAGGTGTCACTTGTCAGCACGCCCCATCACATAAGAATCGATGGCGCGAGCGGCCACGGTGCCATCATGCACAGCGCAGCTTACCAGGTTTGGGCCGCGCACCGCATCACCTCCGGCAAATACGCCTGGCAGCGATGTCGCACCCGTCTCAGCATCGGCCACGATCAGCCCCCATTTGCGCGAGGCCAGCGCTGGCTCGTGCTCGCTCAGCAGTGGATCGGGCCAGTAGCCTAACGCCAGTACCACCACATCCGCGCGCACGGTGTATTCACTGCCCTCCAGGGGCACCGGGCGATGTCGCCCGCTGCTGTCCGGCTCGCCCAGCACCATTTTCTGAACGACAGCTTCATATACCCGGCCATCTGCCCCGGCCCGAAAAGCGACCGGAGCCACCAGAAACTCGAACCGAACTCCCTCTTCAAGTGCCGCGTGCTGTTCCTTGTGCGAAGCGGGCATCTCTTCCTGGATGCGGCGATACATCAGCATAACGTTAGGGGCCAGGCCGGCCTTCACCTGGAGCCGGAGCGCCGTTCGCACACAATCCATCGCCGTGTCGCCGCCGCCAAAAACCACGACATGCTCACCGATCTGAGGCATCGTCTTGCCTTCCGGCCAGCGCTCTGGCGGTGTGTACACCGGCAGCAAGAAATCCGTCCCCGTATACACGCCTGGCAGCGACGAACCCGGAAATTCCGGGTCGGGGTCTTTCATCGCACCAACGCCGACGAACACCGCGTCGTATTGGGCGCGTAGATCGCTCAGCGCCATGTCTACACCCACCCGTGTGTTGAAGACAAAGCGCCCACCCAACGCCGCGATCTCGTCGATCTTGGCTTCGAGCACCGGGCGCGGCAGTTTGTAAGTCGGGATCGTATAGGTCATCCAGCCGCCCGCCGCCGGCCACGCTTCATACAGCGTCACCGTATGACCCATCTCCAGCAGCCGCCGGGCTGCCGACAGCCCTGCCGGGCCTGTACCGATGATGGCGATCGATTTGCCGGTTGGTGCGCCGGGCTGCGAACGGACTACTTCGGGGGCATGGGCACGCGCGTAATCGGTCACGAAGCGTTCCAGCGCGCCCAATGCCACCGGCACTCCACGCTTGCCCAGAACGCACGCCCCTTCGCATAAGTTTTCCTGGGGGCACACGCGCGAACAAATCTCCGGCAGGGTGCTGGTGCGATAATAAAGTTTCGCCGCTTCAACGAACTGCCCCTCGCTGATCAAGCGCATTGCTCCGGGAATATCATTGCCGATCGGGCAGGCTGCTACGCACGGTTGTTTTGGGCACGCGATACAACGGCTGGCCTCGGCAATGGCAGCAGGCGCATCAAAGCTCAACAGGATCGGGTCAAAATCGTGAATACGTTCCTCTGGCGGGCGGAAAGGGGCAGACTGTGGTGGCAGGTTGATCTTCTTTTTCCGATCGATAGCCTGGGAGGATTGGGGAGTAATCATCACGGACGGCCCTTCCTTATACGGTTGGTAAAATGACAGCGGCTGAGATGAAGCGGAACTTAAGGGACTATTAAGTAAGGGCACTGCTGTCTGCGCCGACGACGATCAAAATCGAGAAGTAAGTATATTTGCGCGCAGTATGCGCGATAATACACGTCAATAGCGGGCCACGCCAGAACCGAATCGAACTAATCCAGGGTGAACTTTGTCACCCCGACGCTCTACTTTGCCAATGGTCCCGCGAGAGTATGAGCCGGGGCGGCGATATGCTCCATACCGCCGCCCGCACGATCAGATCAACGCACATCCTGCCAGGTTGTATGCACTTCGCCCGCCCCGGTCCGCAGTGCGCGGCGCAGTGCGTCCTGGTCAACCGGGATGCGGTACACGCGCACGCCTGTTGCGTGATAGATAGCGTTGACAATAGCAGGGGTGGTATTGATCGAGACGATCTCGCCGACGCCTTTGGCTCCAAACGGCCCTGCTGCCACCTGTTCCTCCACAATCAACGAGGTGATTTCCGGCACGTGCTTGATGCTGGGAATCTTGTAGCGAGCAAAGAGGGTGCTCCAGGGCACGCCGTTCTCGACGATCTACTGCTCGGCGAGACAGTTACCCAGCCCCATCACCACGCCGCCCTCGACCTGTCCCTGTAACATCTTGGGATTGATGGCACGCCCAACATCATTGGCCGCTACGATTTTGAGCACTTTCACCGCGCCCGTCTCCAGGTCCACTTCGACTAGCGCCGCCTGCGTAGCGTACGAAAAAGCGAAATGCATATCGCCGCCAGTGCCCAGAGGTTGAGTCGCCGGAGCGTCATATTGATAGCGCACCCTCGCCGCCCGGCCTTCGTGCTCCATCCAGCGCACAACATCGCCCAAGGCCACCGATGTCCCGTTGTGGCGCACCTGCCCATCATCAAAACGCAGGCTATCCGGCGAGACTCCCAAACGCTCAGCCGCCACCGCCGCCAGAGCATCGCGCAGTGTGATCGCCGCATGGCGGGCAGCGTTACCGCTCACAAAAGTCTGGCGCGAGGCGGTAGTTGGCCCGCCGTCGGGGGTCAGGTCGGTGTCGCTCAACAGCACGCGCACCTGGTTAACCGGCAAGCCCAACTCTTCCGCGGCAATCTGCGCCAGCACGATGCTGAGGCCCTGCCCCATATCTGCCGATGAAATTCGTACCTCAGCGTGTGAGTCGGGGTACATTTCCACTTCGGCAGTTGCGCGATCCGGTGCGCCGCCGCCCAACCCGGTGTTTTTGTAAGCGGCTGCCACGCCCCAGCCATACGCTTTGTGGCCTTCGCGCCATCCCCACTTGAACGTCTCCGGTTTCTCGGCACGAATCACCCGGTCAACCGATTCCAGCGTCTTGACCAGCCCCACACTCTCGCGCAAGAGCTGTCCTGTTGCAGTGACTTCACCGACCCGCTGCGCGTTTTTGATGCGGAACTCCACCGGGTCCATGCCCAACGCCTCGGCCACCAGGTCCATATTCTGCTCGACGGCGAATGCCGACTGGGTGACTCCAAAGCCGCGAAACGCGCCCGACGGTGGGTTGTTGGTATACATCACGTAGCAGTCAATCGCAGCGTTTGGCACCACATAGGGTCCGGTAGCATGTGTGGTGGCGCGCGTCATCACCTTGTCCGACAGGCTGGCATAGGCCCCGCCATCTCCATAGAGCGTCGCCTGGACCGCCGTAAGCGTGCCATCTCGCCGCGCGCCGGTTTTGAGCCGAATCACGGTAGCGTGGCGCTTGGGGTGAAACAGCAGCGATTCCTGGCGCGAATACAGCATCTTGACCGGGCGGCCTGTCACCTGGGCCAACATGGCAACATGAATCTGCCCGGCGATGTCTTCCTTGCCGCCAAATCCGCCGCCAATCAGCGTCCCGCGCACACGTATCTGGTCTTCGGCCACGCCCAGCGCGCGCGCGGTCTGCCGCCTGTCGTCATAGGGAATCTGTGAGCCGACATAAATAGTCAGCTTAGGGTGCTCATCATCATACCCCGCCGGGACGCCAATGGCGCATTCGGGTTCCATAAAGGCGTGCTCGATGGTCGGGGTGCGGTATTCACGCTCGATGATCACATCCGCCTCGGCAAACCCCTGCGTCACGTCCCCATGTTTGACGGTGATATGCTTGAGCAGGTTGCCGGTGCTCCAATCCTCATGGACTTTGGGCGCATCCGGCGCGTGTGCGCTGATCGGATCGCCCACTACCGGCAGCGGCTCATATTCCACCGCGATCAGGTCGAGCGCCTGTTGAGCAATATCCTCGGTTTCAGCGGCGACAATCGCGACGGCATCCCCCATATAGCGCACTTTGTCCGCCGCGAGAACGGGCCAATCGCTGTACACCAGTCCGTGAATGTTGTCGCCGGGTACATCCCGGTGAGTCAGCACTGCTGCCACACCAGGCAGCGCGGCAGCGCGGCTGGTATCAATCGACAGGATGCGCGCATGGGGATACTTTGCGCGCAGTGTGCGCCCCACCAGCATTCCAGGAAAAGTATAGTCATCGGTGAAACGAGCGCGCCCTGTCACTTTATCAACCGCTTCCTGGGGCGGCACCGGGCGACCGACCGCCCGACCTGGCGCAACAGTTTGCGGCGCTTGCCAGGGAATCGCACCTTCACCGCGCAGCTCACTCGCCGCCGATTGAATCGCGTTGATCACGCTGGCATAGCCCGTGCAGCGGCACAAGGTATCTTTGAGCGCCACCTTGATGTCATGCTCATCCGGCGTGGGGTTACCATCGAGCAGCGCCTTGGCCGTCATGATCAGCCCCGGCGTGCAGAATCCGCACTGCACCGCGCCATGCTCAATGAATGCCTGCTGCAAAGGGTGCAACTCGCCGCCCATCGCCAGTCCTTCAATCGTTGTGACTGAAGCTCCCTGCGCTTTGAAGGCGGGATAGATACACGAATCGACCGGCAGACCGTCCACCAACACCGTACAGATACCGCACTCTGCTTCCTCACAGCCGATCTTGGTCCCGGTCAGGCCGAGGTCATAACGCAGCACTTGCGCCAGCGTGCGTGATTCAGGGACATCCAGCACTCGCGGTTGGCCGTTTACCGTCAGTCGTAGCTCGCTCATCATTGTCTCTCGTCTCTCACTCTATTCCTACCCCTTCGGGAACCGCCTCACCTGACCAGGCCCGCTCGGCAGCCAGGGGCAGAACGCGCCCCAACAGCACGCCGATCATGTCCTGCCGGTAATCGGCAGTCGCGCGGTAGGTGCTGGTACGCGGGCGCAGCGATTGGTGAGCTACCTCAACCGCGCGCGCTACCGCCGCCTCACCTACCGGTTGGCCGACCAGCGCCGCCTCGACGGCCTCCGCGCGCACCGGCACCTGGGCCACAGGGCCGATACAAATCCGCGCAGCCTCATACCGCTCACCGGAAGCATCCAGTCGTATCCAGGCCGCACAGCCCAGAATCGGCAGTGCGACCCCCTGCGGTCGCATAATTCGCTTGAAGGCGCTGGCCTCGTGCACACCGCTCAGCGGTATACGGAAGCGAATCAATAAGTCACGACAGGAATCCAGCACCGACTGACCCGGCCCGCGATACATCGCCTGGATCGGCAGCCAGCGCCGTTCTCCGGCGATGATTGCTTCGGCTTCAGCATCCAGCGCCACTAGCGAGGTCGTGCCGTCACCTGCGGGCAGCGCGTGAGCCACGTTGCCACCCAGTGTGCCCACATTACGCACCTGTGGCCCCCCGACCACGCCACAGCTTTCAACCAGGCAAGTCGCCCGTGCCGCCGTCAGCCGGGATTGTACGATCCGGCTGTGGGTCACGCCCGCGCCGATGATCAGGCTGTCACCTTCCTGGCGCAGCTCGGTAAGCTCAGGAATACGGGTGATATCGATCAAGGCCTCCACAGGCGGCATGTGACCATGCCGCAGGTCGAGCAGCAGATCGGTGCCGCCCGCGATGACGCGCGCCGCGCCGCCATAAGACTTGAGCAGAGCCAGCGCCTCATCAACCGAATCGGGGGTATGGTAATGCGTCCAGCCAGACATGGGATCGCTCGCTTCACTATGGATGACTCATTGAACTGCGGTTGGTATGGCGGCGGGCACTTTTCGATGAGCGAGGATGCTCAACGCCGGACCAACCCGCTCAGATGCCGGGCGATCCGACTCACCGCCAGAGGAATTGGAAAGCTCAAAAACCAGGGGCACGGAAAAACAACCGTGCTCTTTCACAGTCAATCTATGGTATCCAAATTTGAACATTATCAAAAGCAATATAACATAAATGTCTGCGCCTCTTCAAGCACTTTCGGCGCATTACGCAGGATAATCACGCCTCGGTGGTTTCGGTATGCACGCCCGCCATCATCAGCCCCAACTGCTCGATGTCGGCCTGGCTGCGGTCCACGATACCCACGATCTCGCCCTCGTAGATGACGGCAATCCGGTCGGCCAGCGCGAGAATTTCATCCAGATCTTCGGAGATCAGCAGCATGGCCGTCCCCTTAGCGCGCTGTTCGAGCAGGCGCTGATGAATGTACTCCGTCGCGCCGATATCCACACCTCGTGTGGGCTGGGCAGCGATCAAAACCCGCGGCACGCGCGACAGCTCGCGCGCCAGCACCAGTTTTTGAATATTGCCACCCGACAGGCTGCGGATCAGGGTCTGCTGGGTGGGCGTGCGGATATTGAAGTTGCGGATCAGGCGCGCTGCCACCTGGGCAATCGCGCGTGGACGTAGAAAAATGGACGTCGAGTACGGCTTCTGCCCATGATCCTGCAAGATCAGGTTCTCGGCTACCGTGAAATCTTTGATCACGCCATCGACCATGCGCTCTTCGGGGATGTACGCCATCCCGCGCCGGTTCAACACTGACGGCGGCTGCCCGGTCACGTCCTGACCTTCGAGTGTGATCGTCCCGGCGGTCAATGGGCGCAGTCCGAAGATCGCTTCGGCCAGTTCGCGCTGTCCATTCCCCGATACGCCCGCCAGCCCCACAATTTCGCCCGCCCGCAGAGTCAGCGATATTCCGCGCAGGGCTTCTGTCCCGCGGTCGCTATTGGCACGCAGCCCATCGAGCTTCAGCCGCACATCTTTTGCATCGACAGTTTCGCGCTCATACTGCAGCATCACCTCGCGCCCCACCATCATCCGCGCCAGGCTTTGGCGAGTGGCCTCGCTCGTGGGCACCGTGCCCACGTTGCGACCATCGCGCAGCACCGTCACCCGATGACTGATCGAGAGTACTTCGTGCAGTTTGTGCGAGATAAAGATCAGCGCGTGACCATCGTCCACCATGCGGCGCAGTGTCACAAACAGCTCGTCGACTTCTTGCGGGGTTAGCACGGCTGTCGGCTCGTCCAGGATCAGCAGCGCCGCACCACGATAGAGCGCTTTGATGATCTCAACACGCTGCCGCTCACCTACTGCCAGCTGCCACACCGGCATGGAAGGGTCTACCGAGAGGCCGTAGGTCTGCGCGAGCTTGACAATACGCTCCGAGACCACGTCCAGATCGAGCAGCGGCTCCCGCGCCGATTTCATTCCCAGGGCCACGTTCTCGGCC
>DAOUFU010000138.1:0-4178 GCA_034429275.1 Anaerolineae bacterium
ACGACTGGCACAACGGGACACTGGCGCGCTTTGTGCTGCTCACGCCGGAGCCGGACTACGCCGAGCGCATCGCCGCGCGCGACACGACCATGCCGCAGGACCTGGTGCGCTTGCTGCGCCAACTGCACGAGACGCTGCCCGCGCCGCCGGAACCGCAGACCATCGGCGACGCGCAGCCCGTCATCGAACCCTGGTCGCTGACTGCCACTGAAATCTGGGAACCCCTGAATGCCTACGAGCGCGTCCTGCGTGAGATGACCGCACCGAATGCGCCGCTGGATGACCGTCTGCGCACGGTCTACGGGCGGCTGCACGTCCAGGCGCTGAAAGTCGCCATTATCCTGGCGGCGCTGGACTGGATCGCTCTGGGCGAGCGGCGGCAGGCCAGGCCGGTCGTGCGCGCCGCACATTGGTACCGCGCCCGGCAGATTGTGGAGACCTGGCGGGCATCTGCGCACCGGCTGCTGCATGACCTGGGCGAAAGTGAAGAGGCGCGCCTGGAAATGCGCATCCTCAAGCTGCTGTCGTCCAATGCCAACGGTCTGTCGGTGCGCGACATCTACCGCGCGCTGCGCTCGCCGCGCAAGCCGGTGATGGAGGCGCTCAAGGCATTGGAGCAGGATGGGCAGGTCGAACAGCACTACGCGCGCAGCGGCCAGCACGGCCCGAAAGCGGAGTGTTACCGGCTGGTCGGAATAGAGGGGGCGTGACAGGTTGACGAACCTGTCAACCTGTCGCCAGGCGTGACGGGTTCCTTTTGGGCGGCCTGAAGCTATATGCCATAGCGGGCCTAAATGCGGGGGTTTTGCGGTGAATGAACTCATCACATCCCATATCTGGAGCAAGCACATGCAGCATTTCAGTCGGGGCCGAACGTGTCACGGCGGCGCGACAGGTTCACGAACCTGTCAACCTGTCCCATGTCATTTGCTGGTGACACATTCAAATGAGGGGGGCCGATGATGGACGTGGATACACGGACTCTCAAAGCGCGGGTTGACCTGCGGCGTATCGTTGAGCAGGACCTGGGACCGGCCCCCATGCGCGGCGGGCAGGCGCTGCTGTGGCGCTGCCCGTTCCACCACGAACGCAAAGGCTACAGCCTGGCGGTGTGGGCGGACGGGTTTCGCTGTTTCGGGAAGTGCCAGATGAGTGGTGACGTCTTCGACTGGCTGCAGCGCTATCGCGGTCTGAGTTTCCAGGCGGCGCTCGAAGCGTTGGGCGAAATGCCGCGCTCTGCATCCAGACTTCCGGCCAACCATCCCACGCTGCCGGCGGAGCCGCCGCCCGGCGAGTGGCAGGTCGCTGCCCGGCAGGTGGTGGAGGGGGCCGAAGAAACGTTGTGGTCGGTGCGTGGCGAACCGGCGCTGGACTACCTGACCGGGCGCGGGCTGGCCGGCGAGACGCTCCAGGCAGCGCACCTCGGCGTGGTGCCGGGTGGCTATCGGCAGTGGCGGACCATCGCCAGGCTGAGTGTGCCGTGCGGCATCACCATCCCGTGGATGACCGGTGAGACGCTGTGGGCGGTGAAGGTGCGGCGCGCTGCCGGGCAGCCCAAGTATGCTCAGATCGCCGGCGGCAGCAGCAGCGGGCTGTATCGGGGGGATGCGCTGCCGGGCGCGAAAGCCGTGTTGTTTTGCGAAGGGGAGTTCGACGCCCTCATCGCGCACCAAGAAGCGGAGCCGCTGGTCACGGCGGTGTCGTTGGGCAGCGCGGGCACAAATCTCAGCGACCAGTGGATCGGCGACCTGGTGACGGTGCCGCTGATCCTGGTGGCGTATGACGTGGATCAGGCCGGGGCAAAAGGCGCTGCCCGCTTGCAGGCGCTTTCCAGACGGGTGCATGTCATCCGTGTGCCGTATGGCAAGGACATCACCGAATTCCATCTGCAGGGTGGGGAGGTGTTCACCTGGTTGGCGCACGAACTGCGCCGGGTGCGCCAGGACGCGATGGTGACTCCACCGGCGCGTTAGAAAAGGGAGGAGACAGGCGATGAAAATGGCCTTCAGAGGCCCTAGAATGGCCCACAAGCGCTTGACAAACGGGGCAACGTGTTGTAGTTTGATGGCAGCCGAGAACAAAAAGGCGAACCGTGCGGAGTGCGGGAACACCCCACACGGTTCTCACCCGACACTGAACCAGCCAGTGACCGGGCTGCATAGCATTATACAGAAACATGGGACTCCTGTCCTGTGTGGATTCCGCGGCCCAACTGACTCCTCTGTCGGATTGGGCCGCTTTGTTGTTCCGGGCTGGGAGAGGGTGTAGGCGATGACCAGATACACCTTTTCCCAGGGCAGGGTCATAGCGGAAGCGGGGGTGTATGTGCCCGTCGTCCGCAAAGACCGGCGTCTGGCGCGGACCGGCGTGCTGATCGTCATTCCGCTCCAAGGCGCTGAAGGACAACGTGTATCCACAATTGGTATGGACAAGGAGAACTCGCATGACCCCAAAGCATAAGTATCGGTCTTCTCGTTACGTAGTTCTGCTGCCTGCTGGCTGTTCGCCCGATCAGGCGGTGGCGCTGGAACAGCTTTGCCACGAGACGGTCGCACGCCGGCACGGTGAAGTTGTCGAAGTTTTCGCCGAAAACGACATCTCACTGTTGATGGACACCATCCTGGCGGGTGCCGCCGGGATGATCCTCTATCCCCCACATGAGTCACTGGTACACGATTCCGTCACAACCGGCCTCGTGCACAGCGTGTTTCGTCTCTTGCTGGGCGTAAAGTTGTGCTGCGCCGGGGAACCGGACACCCGTGCCGTGCCACCCGTGCTCATCCAGGCCAGCTTGGATGTCATGGAAAGCTGCGAGCGAACGTACTATGTCCGGTCCCGGCACCTGGGTACAGCACCCCTGCCATTTGGTTACTGCTGGAATGGGACGGAAATAGAGATCGTGCCCGATCAGGCGGAACAGGTGCGGCGCATTTTCCAGGATGCTGTCAACGAGCAGTAGACGACGTGCGTGATGGGGGAACCCTTCCCCATCTGGGGGAAGGTTCCCCTTGAAAAGTTGGCCCGATACAGCAATTGGATCCAAGAATGGAGCAAAAGGTCATGACCACTCAAAAGCGAACCCGGTATGCGATCTATGCCCGTTACTCGTCGGACATGCAGACCGAAATCAGCCTGGAAGACCAGGAAGCAGTGTGCCGCCAGATGGTGGCGGAGAGGGGCGGCGTCGTGGTGGGCGTCTACAAGGATGGGGCCAAGACCGGCTGGAGCCTGGACCGTGAGGGTTTCCAGGATATGCGGGCGGCGGCTGAACGCGGCAAGTTCGAGGCAGTCGTCATGTGGAAGTTCGACCGTCTGGCGCGTGATCACAACCATGCAGTCATGATTAAGATGCTGCTGCGCCGCGAGTATGGACTGAAACTGTTCTGCGTGGAAGGGTTCAGTGAGGATGACGAAGATGCCGGTCCCTATGGGGCGATGATGGAGCAGATGCTGGCGGTCTTTGCCGCCTTTTACTCGCGCAATCTGAGCACGGAGGCGAAGCGGGCCAAGCATCAGCGGGCCATACGTGGGGAGTTCAACGGCAGCATACCGCCAATTGGGTACGACCTGGTCCGTGTGGATGAGGGGACAGAAGAGCGACCGGCGGGGTTATACATCAACCCGCGTCAGGCGGCCATTGTTCGCCGGGCGTTTATCATGTACTCGACCGGGAATTACAGTGATGCCGAAATCGCGGACTGGATGAATGCGCAGCGGGAAATCCAGAAGCTGCGGGCAGACAGGCAGCCCATGAACAAACACACGGTGCGCGACATGCTGCAGAACAAGACCTACACCGGTCGTGTTTCCTATTCGGAGACTCTCTACAACGGCACGTTGGGGGAGGGCAAGAAGTCCAGTCGCCATCGTAAGACGTGGTATGAAGGCAAACACCAGGGTTTCATTTCGGATGAGCTGTTTGAGGTATGCCAGCAGGTGCGCGAAGGGATGGTCAGCCACCGAATGCCGACCAACCGGCGGCGGACGTATGTGCTGCATGACCGGGTGTTTTGCGCACGGTGTTTGGTGTCGATGCCGCGCGGCTTGCAGGATGACAACTACGGCAAGATGCGTCCCGCCTGGGACCGGCGGCGCGGTACTGGTTACTACCTCTGCTTGTGCAAATAACGGGGCTACGATGTCTGCGGCCAGTTGAGCATCCGCGAAGATGACCTCAA
>DAOUFU010000139.1:0-3147 GCA_034429275.1 Anaerolineae bacterium
GCGCACTTTTGGGGTTGGGGGGAGGGGCGCGATCATGTACCGGGCAGTACGTTACCAACCATCATCGCCAGATGCGCAGGCGAACGGGCAGGTGCTGCTGCCCTATCTGTCTGTGCTGCGGGGCAGCGCGCTCGCGTACCTGGTCCGGGTGTATGACCTGGAAGACGTGCGCCCCGATGCCTTTTATCCCCAGCAGGTGGTGTGCGACATGCAGCGCCGCATGGCCGAAAACATGGCTCACTTCACCGGCGACCTGGTCGCCATCGGGGTCAAATCTATCGATTCCATCGGTTTTCCCTCCGATGTCCAGACGATCGGGCAGGCATTGGCGCGGCTGCACCAGATATACCAGGCGATTCACCGCAATATCCCGCCGGAAGAAGGGTGGACCTATGAGGAAGTTTCGAGCGAGGTCCTGCATGTCACCTTCAACTCGCCGTATGAGCCGTTTGCGGCTTATGGGTATATCCGCGCGCTGACCGACCGCTTCCGCCCACCGGATCAAACCTCAATGGTGGTGATGGGGCAGGGGGACGATCTGGTCACCTTCCGCGTGCAGATCAGCCCCAGGCCGCGCGGTTGAGCACTTCAGGGCAAACGCATCAAAAAACTGTATCGGTTGATGCGCATTGCCTGCCCCTGATGCACTTTGGACATGAGATCGGATATGAAGGCAGCGAACGGCTGGCCTCACCCCCGCGCGGCCAAAACCGGGCCGCTTCGCCCCCTCTCCGAAAATTTTCGGAGAGGGGGCAACCGACAACGCGCCCGCAGGGCGCGGCGAAGGTGGGGGTGAGGCCGGACTCACGCGGGTCACGTATTTTGATGCAATCACCCTGTTGAGCACTTACGCACCCCTCCCCTTTGATCGCCAGTTGCGCTACAATGGCTCGCTTTGTCAGGCATGACCGGCTGCCGGTCGTCCAGCCCACAGCATCCATTCGGGTAGGAATGCATGAGTGCTCGCGTTCGATTTCGCTTTCGCTGGGCGGCGCGCCTGTCTGAAGGGCTGCGCGAACTTGCCCGTACCCCGGTACGCTTTGCGATCCGGTTGGCGGTGGCGCGGCTGATCACCCAGTGGCGCTCGCTGTTGACCGTCATCGCCGGGACGGTGCTGGCTGCGTCGATTGGGGCGCTGGTCCCGCTCTACACCACCGCCATCGCCCAGGTGGGCATGACTCAACGGCTGGCCGCGCAGCCCGCCCGCGATGTGCACTTCCAGGCGAGCATCAACCTGCGCGCCAGCACACAGTGGGCCGATGGAGCCGGGCTGCCCCAGAAGGCCGTCGATGCGACGCAGGTTGTGCAAACTATCGTGCGAAACGACCTGGGCGAGATTCCGGGCTGGGTGCAGGCAGTCGTGCCGGTCATCGAATCCGAGCCGATGGGCTTCTCGGTGGTGGATGAATCGGGCGAGCCGGTCCCCATGATCGGCGCGCGGGCGCGGGTGGCCTGGGTGGGCGATTGGGCGGAGGCGGTGCAGGTGGTCGCCGGGCGGCTGCCGGTTGACGATCCTGACGGGGCCGATCTCGAAGTGGTTATCGGCCTCAATGTCGCCAACGCCCTGAATCTCACGGTGGACAGCCTGCTGGTGCTCGACCAGGGCATGAGCGAGCGCGGCGTCACCGGGCGCGGGCACCCTTCTAGCCAGCCGGTCACCGCGCGGCTGGTGGGCATCGTGGCCCCGGTAGATGCGCTCAGCCCGTACTGGATGGAACCGTCGCCGCTGCGCTTGCTGGATCGGCGCAGTGGGGCCGGGCAGTGGGACGCCGAATTCGTCTGGCTGACGACCGAGAACTCGGTGCTGCACGTCGTGACGACTTTCATCCCCGATACGCCGACTCGCATTGGCTGGCGGGTGCTGTTTGCCCACGATAACCTGCCGTTTTCCAGGCTGGACCGTGCGCGCGAGGCGCTGCACACGCTGGAGCGCCACCTGGCCGCTGCCTTCATGCTCGAAACGCCCCCCGATGCCCAGCCCGATTCCCGGCTGCCTTCGCTGGGCTACAGCAGCAGCACACGCCTGATCGATTTTGATACGCTGCGCAAAGATCGCGACAACGGGCTGCTGCTGGCCTATGCACGCGAAGTGGAACTGCTGGATGCGCCGTTTGGGCTGCTGCTGCTGCAGGTGGGCGCGCTGGTGCTGTTCTACCTGATGGTGACGGCGGCGCTGGTCCGGCGTGGCGAGCGCCGCGAAATCGCCATGCTGCAAAGCCGCGGGGCGTGGGACAGCCAGATCATCCTGCTGCGCGGCATCGAGGCGCTGGTGATCTGCGCCCTGGCGACTGCGCTCGCGCCGCTGCTGGCGCGCCTGGTGCTGACGGCACTGGGGCCATCGGTGGCGAATACCGAGGAATTCCCGCTGCCGCTCACGGCGGACGCGTTCGCTTATGCCGGGGCCGCGGCGTTGGTGACCTTCCTGG
Organism: Anaerolineae bacterium; assembly: GCA_034429275.1. GTDB lineage: Bacteria > Chloroflexota > Anaerolineae > Aggregatilineales > Aggregatilineaceae > DAOUFU01. The sequence continues at coordinate 2,427 of DAOUFU010000139.1, forward strand.
CGCTGCTGGGCACGCTGCGCCCGGTGCTGCGGCTGCCGCTGATCCTGGCGGGCGGGGCGGCTGCCCGCGCCGAAGGTCAGCACTGGTGGCAGCGCTATTACCTGGATGCGGTGCTGGCGGTTGTCGGGCTGGGCGCGCTGGGGCTGCTGGTACGGCGCGGGTCGCCGCTCAGCGATGTCAACCTGGGCGGCGAACAGGCCGACCCGCTCATGCTGATGGCCCCGGCGCTTCTGTTCCTGGCGCTGGGCAGCCTGGCGCTTCGCTTCTTCCCGGTGATGGCGCGCATCGCGGCGCGGGCGGCAGCCCGGCGGCGCGGTGTGATCGGTGCGCTGGCGGGCTGGCAGGTCAGCCGCGAGCCGGTGCACTATGGGCGGATCACCTTTTTGCTGGCGCTGGCGATTGGCATCGGTTGGTTTGCGACCAGCTTCCGCGCGACGGTGGCCAACAGCCACCAGGACCAGGCTCGCTACCGCGTGGGGACCGATCTCCGGCTGGTGGAGCGCGACACCGCGCTGAACGCCAACCGCGCGCGTCCCGCCGCCGACTACGAATCGCTGGGCGCGGTGAGCGCCGCCAGCCTCGCCTACCGGGCCTATAACGCCAACCTGAGCACGCGGGTCGATGGGGACCTGCGCGGCACGCTGCTCGCCATCGACCCGGCGAGCTTCGGCGCAACGACGTACTGGCGCTCGGACCTGGGCACCGTCGCCCCGCCGCGCCC
>DAOUFU010000140.1:0-2304 GCA_034429275.1 Anaerolineae bacterium
GTTGCCCCCTCTCCGAAAATTTTCGGAGAGGGGGCGAAGCGGCCCGATTTTGGCCGCTTGGGGGTGAGGCCAGATTCGCCGCCCTCATATCCGATCACATGGACAATGTGTATCAGGGGCAGGCGATGCGCGTCAACTGAAACAGTGCTTTTGATGCGTTTGCTCGTACCCGGCGGCCAACTGCCCATGACGGATCGTGCGGGGTGCGCTACACTCGGCGGATGGGGCCTGATGGAACCAGCGCCCGTCTGCTGCCGGAGACTGTGATGTTATCCCTCTTGCCACGCACTGCTGCCCTGCGGCGCTATGCCCGTCACCCGCTCATCCTGTACTATTACGCGCCCGCGCTGCTGTTCGGCGGGGCGCAGGCCCTTTTGCTGCCGGTGCTGCCGCTCTATGTGGATGACTTTGGCGTGTCCTACGGCGTGACCGGGCTGGTACTGGCCTGCCAGGGCATCGGGACCATGGTGGGCGATTTGCCCTCCGGTGCGCTGATGGGGCGCTGGGGCAGCCGCGCGGTGATGTTGACCGGGCTGGGGTTGAATGTGGGCGCAATGCTCACCCTGGTGTTTGCCCGCGTCATCTGGATCGTGGTCATCAGCCAGGTGGTCGCCGGGGTCGGCATGGCGATGTTTGCGGTGGCGCAGCACATCACGCTGACCAGCGCGGTCGGGCTGGAGCAGCGCGGACGCGCTTCGGCGGTCAGCGGCGGCATGAGCCGGATCAGCAACTTCGCCGGGCCGGTGATCGGTGGGGCGGTGGCGAGCGCGTTGGGGCTGCGCGCGCCCTTCTGGCTGGTGATCGCCGGAACTCTGACCGCGATGGCGCTGGTGGCACGCTACCTGCCCGACTCGGGGCGGCAGGTGAGCGTGGGACACGCAGGTGTCTACCTGCTCGCTACGCTGCGCGCGCATCGCCGCGTGCTGATGACGGCGGGCCTGGGCGTCATGCTGGTGACGCTGGTCCGGCGCGCGCGCAACGTGATCCTGCCGCTGATCGGCGCGGACGTGATCGGGCTGGACGTAGCCGCCATTGGCGTGATTGTCAGTCTGGGATGGGCGATTGAGGTGGTGCTGTTCCCGCTGGCCGGGGTGATTATGGACCGCTGGGGGCGCAAATGGGCCATCGTGCCCAGTTTTGTGATCCAGGCGGCGGGCATGATCGTGATGGCGCTGGCGGGCAGTTTCGCCGGGCTGCTGGCGGCAGGGGTATTGATCGGGCTGGGCAATGGGTTCAGCTCCGGCTCGATGATGGTGATGGGGGCCGACCTCGCGCCGGAGGAAGGGCGCGGTCAATTCCTGGGCGTGTGGTGGCTGATCGCGGATGTGGGATCGGCGGGCGCGCCGCTGCTGGTGGGCGGCATCGCGGACCTGCTGACCCTGCCGGCGGCGGCGGGGACGCTCGCGCTGATGGCGATGCTGGCCGCGCTGACGTTTGGCCGCGCCGTGCCGGAGACTCTGAAGCGCCCGCGACCATCTGGGGCGAGCGGGTAACGACGGCACGCGGGGATCATTCGGGTTGTTTTTTTGCTTGGGGCGTATTCCATTTTCGGGGCATGAGACTGTGGGGATTGCCCGGCCTCACCCCCGCGCGGCCAAAACCGGGCCGCTCCGCCCCCTCTCCGAAAATTTGTATAGACCGGAGAGGGGGCAGCCCAAGCGCCTCGCAAGAGGCGCGCAGGTCGGGGGTGAGGCCAGCCGTTCGCCCACCCCCTATCCGCTCACCTTATCAGAATGCATGACGGGGGCGAAGTCCTCGCAATTTCGCCCCCAATCTGGAATACACCGTTTTTTGCTTGGGGGCATTAACAGGTACGCGCCGCCTGCCATATAATGTTAATAAGCGATGTTCCGGCTGCCCCGGACAGGCGTTCCTCTGTTTCATAAGTGGCGTCTGCGATCGGGGGGGGCACCGTGCGACATTCGCAGCGAGGGGGGGCGATGCGCGGTACAAAGCTGGCGATTCTGTTCCTGGTCGTGCTGCCGGTCTTCGCGGGCTGCGTGCCGACGGAGCAAGACGGCAGCGGGCCGCAACCAAAAGCGGGACTGAAGTTCTCGTGGCAAGTGCTGATGGTCACGCTGTCGGTGGATACAAACGGTGAAGTCAGCATCGATTTTGACAGCCCTTCGCTGGTGACTCCCCTGGGCCGGTTCTCCGTCGGGATGGTGGTTGACCCCGCCAGCTTCTTCGAAGACGAGGGTGTGAAAAAGGTACTGATCGTACGCTTTAACGGCCAGGAAGAATATTTCGACCTGGGCGGAAACGATGTTGAAGTGCACTTCGCCAGTGCCTACTACGAAGCGC
>DAOUFU010000141.1:0-62650 GCA_034429275.1 Anaerolineae bacterium
CACGTCCACCGTGTTACACAGCGCCTCGGCCTGATCGGACGAAAAACCTCAGCCGAGCAGGCTCACCAAGAGCTTGAAGCGATCATCCCTGAGGATGAATATTACGCTGCGCATTTGAACATCATCCGGCACGGGCGCGAAATATGCCATGCGCGGATGCCTCGTTGCGAGGAATGCCCATTAACCGAGTGGTGCGACGATTACCAGGAACGCAAGCGAGCCGGTGCATTGCGAAAGTAGTGGCTTTCACGCGTATTTCGTCACGCTCCACAAGGGGCAAGGTTATTGCGGATCACCACTTAACTCGAAATGGTCCAATGGCTTGAACACTGCCGGAGTGATCAGCGCCTGGGTTAAACGACGTTTGTATTCTTCGCGCGAAATCTCGTACGCCCCATAAGTCTCCAGATAAGGATTGATCCACTGGGTGTCGTGGAGCACAAAACCACCCTGCTCAAGCAGGTGCATCAGGTACACCATCGCCAGTTTTCCTGTGTTCGGAAGGCGGTGAAACTGGCTTTCGCCTGCGAATAGTCCCCCAATGGCGACGCCATAGGCTCCCGCTACCAAATCACCATTTTTCCAGATTTCGACGCTGTGCGCATGACCCATTCGGTGCAGATCGGAAAAGACCGAAATGATATTGGAGTCAATCCAGGACTGTTTTCGCGCGTTTCGACACGCCTGAATGACCTTTTCGAAAGCAGTATCTACCGTGATCTCAAACTCAGCTTTCCGGGCCAGACGCCGGGCATCTTTGGGGACATGAAAACCGTGAATAGGTAAGACACCCCGTTGAGCTGGGCTGTACCATCGGATGCGCCCGGACGACTCCTCTGAAGCTGCGAAGATTCCTTCTTCGAAACCGCGCAGTACAAGCTCAGCGGTGAAAGGGAGGCGCTCAAACCTGAAACACATCATTTGATCGATTCCGCCGGGAAACCAGCGCAGTTGCCAATCGATGAATCGGTACCCCATCCGAACGAATAGATCACGGGCCTCACGTAACTTCGCTCTTTTCTCAGGAGAGAGGTGCTTTTTCAGACTTTTCTTGAGTGGTTTTATGGCAATGGTCATGAGCGCTTTTTCACCGTAATATTCGCAGGTTGTGGGTAAAGATTCGCATGTGAGATGAAAGTGGAATCTGTTCTCTATTCTTGATTCGTTTCAAAGTTCTGTCCATACAATGATTATGAGTGCAAAGCCTTCACTAAACCAGTGACATCCTGTTTTGACGCCATGAAAGCGCAGAAAAGTGAGGTGTTCCATTGCCCTGGTGACTCTGGTAATCGAGTTGTGTGGTTTCTGCGATACAGGGCCAGAAACAACCAGGAGACCGAAATCTTGTAGTATTCAACTTGTCAGGCAGTGCAGTGTAGTCTATAAAAGAGATGATATGCTTTGGCGTTACCCCATATTAGTGCGCGTAGACTCTAGTCAGGAGTATTTTGATGGCTGTTAATCCGTCTTCTAACAATGCTCCAAAAACCGAAGAATTGTTGCAGCTGGGCATTCAAGCTGCTCGCCAGGGGAACAAAAAAAACGCGCGGATGATTTTCCAGCAAGTCTTGGCCACCGATACAAAAAACGAGCGGGCCTGGATGTGGATGGCCGCGCTAGCCGAAACCCCCGCCGAGCGTATCAACTACCTGAAGACCGTGCTGAAGATTAACCCCAAAAACGCACGCGCCCAGCGGGAATTAAGCCAGTTTCACAAAAAGCGCGCCTCCAGCAACAGTCAGGCGTTCGTCTACGGTTTGGCCGGGTTGGCCATCGTCGCGGTGATGATCTTGCTGGTCGTCCTTGCACTGTCGTTAACCTGAGCCGCCGCGCAGGCTGCCGCGCCAGGGTTTGATGTACTGCCTTCCAGATACATATCCATCGAGACAGGATGACTCACCTTGTCGAGTGATGAACTGCACCAACTGCTCCAAACCGGTATTCAGGCTGCCCAGAGTGGCAATAAAGCCATCGCACGCAGCATCTTTCAACAGGTGATCGACCTTGATCCCAATAACGATCTCGCCTGGACCTGGATGGCGACTGTCGTCGATACCGTCAGCGAGCGCCGCCAGTGCCTGGAAAAGGCGCTGGCGATCAATCCTGCCAACACCCGCGCCCGCGATGCGCTCGAAAAGCTCAAAACTGCGCCTGAACCACCCATCCCTCAGGTTGTTTCTGAGCGCGACACGCTGCTGACTGCACGCCCAGGCACCGAGATGGATGATTTTGGCGAAAGCCGCGGGCCTCGTCTCCGCCTACCCGAAATCTCTGCGCGCGGTCTTCTGAAAACCCTTATTGCGCTAACGGCTTTGGGAATGATTGCAGCAGGTTTGATCCTGCTGCGCAGCGAACTTGAGCAGCAAGACCAACCCACTGCGATCCCAACACCCACGGCTCAGGCAATGGTTCCCGCCCTGCCGACAGCATCACCGATCATCGTCTTTGTTTCGGAAACACCTGCTGGCAGCGTATCGCGCACTCCGCGCCCTCAGATCACCCCGGCCACCTGGACTCCCTCTCCCACCTGGACAGCTTCGCCGGTTCCGCCGCCCACGGTCACCGCACCACCGCCCGACGCCTACACCGTTTTGGCCTCTGCCCAGCCTGCCGGTGAAGCATACTGGGCGCTCTTCCGGCTCAAAGCGGATGGCAGCGGACTGGAACGTTTGAGCTTTGAGCTGCCGGATTCTATGGCAGCCCAGGGGTTGGTGTTGCAGGAAGTCTTCGATGCCGACTGGTCACCGGACGGCACGCGGATTGTATTCACCGGGCACATAACCGGCGCTTCACAGGATTTCGAGGAGCTGTTCCTTGCCCCAGCCGAAGGAGGCTCAATCACCCGGCTGACAACGCTCCAGGCCGACCATACGCGCGGAGCAGACTGGTCGCCGGATGGCAGCCGCATCGTTTTTGCTTCGGACGCCGATGGCGATTACGAACTCTACCTGACAGCATTTGAGGGAGAGAACGCCGGTTCGCCCCAACGCTTGACCGATAATCTGGTGATCGACCGCGACCCCGCCTGGTCGCCCACCGGCACTGAGATCGCGTTCACATCCGATCGCGCTGCACCGGGTGCGCTGGCCATTTGGCGAATGACTCTTGAGGATCAATCTGCACTCCAGCTTACCCTGAACTCCCATAACAGCTTTGCACCATCCTGGTCACCGGATGGGCAGACCATTCTCTACTTGAGCGACCAGAACACGGTGACTGACTGCTACCTGATGACCGCCGAGGGCCGGGGTCATCGGCAGCTGCTGATAAACGACGTTAAAGCAGAGGAACGCGATCCCGCCTGGTCACCCGATGGCGAATGGATCGTCTTCAGTTCCAACCGCGAGTCGGTTGCCTTTGAGCTGTTCGTTGTGCGTCGCGATGGCTCATCACTACAGCGAATCACCTTTGAAGAAGGCACATTCCGCTATCCAGCCTGGCAGCCTTGAACAGTGAGACTTGAATAAGCAGGCTATGCCATTGAGCAAACGACACCCTAACCTTTGCCCGACGCTATCCATGTTACAATAGAGCTGTAATCTGTGGGGTTCATATTTGACAGGATGCGTGCGGGATGTCATCCGATCTGCTGAATGCGCCCAAGGAGTTTCTTCGACTATTTAAAGCTGGCAAAGAAGCAGCAAAATCCGGTCAGAAACAACAGGCCCACGATCTGTTTCGCCAGGCGATTGAGGTTGATCCTTATCACGAACAAGTGTGGTTGTGGCTGGCCAGTGTCGTCAGCACCGATGAGGACCGGCGAGTTTGCTTCGAAAACGTCCTGGAACTAGACCCCGACAATGCCCTGGCAACTCGCCAGCTGCAACGCCTGGAAGAGAAAGCGCTAACCGAGACAATGGCGGCATCTGGATCGACCAGGAAAAAAAAGCCAGCGTCATCGTCACGCTGGCTGATGTTGTTCATTTTGCTGACTATCGGGGTGTCGATCGTATTGGCGCTTGCGCTCACCGTTAACCTGATTTAACGCACCTCGACCTATCCCAAGTTCAAATATTGGCGAATCGATACCCTACCCCGCGCGAAGTCAGAATGTATGTGGGCCGCTGCGGGTCTTTTTCGATTTTCTGTCGAAGGTAGTGAATATACAGTTTCAAGCTGTCGATGGCATCCCCATATTCTGGTCCCCACGCCTCTTTGACCAGGTCCGTGCGTGTGATCACGCGGCCCGCGTTGCGCGCCAGGACTCCCAGCAGGTTGAATTCCTTGGGCGTCAGGTGCACCTGCACGCCGCGCACGCGGACCTCGCGGCTGATGAAATTGATCCGGAAATGCCCACCATCAAATACCAGTTCTTCAGAGACAGCCGGCTTAGGAGCACGGCGCAGGTGAGCACGCACGCGCGCGACTAATTCGTTGTTGTCATAGGGCTTGACGACATAATCATCGGCCCCCATTTCCAGGCCCTTCACGACATCGCGGACATCATCTCGCGCCGTGAGGAAAACAATCGGCATATCCGACAGCTCGCGCAGCCTGCGGCAGACTTCCCACCCGTCCATATCTGGCATCATGATATCCAGCAGGATCAGGTCCGGATGTTCACGATAGGCTTTTCGCAGCCCGTCCTCGGCACGGTAGGCCTTGATCACCTCATAGCCCCGGCGTTCAAGCAGGATCGAAATCAGCTGAACGGTCATTTCTTCGTCGTCGATAACCAGGATTTTTTCCGCCATCCCTCTACATCCCCTGACCGTAATCACCCGACCGGGTATCCCTGGATTGTGAGAGCTACCCGCCGAAGGCCTGACCAGGCACACTCACGGGTAACCTTTGTTTTGAGCACTGTACCATGCTTACAAACCTGATGCAAGTCACCCCACTACCAGCCTCAAACGCTGCTCAAACTCGCTCAAGATGATGGCTGTGGCTCCCCAGACCTTGTGTCCTTCGATGTTGTACCAGGGAACCAACACGGTGTGACCCTGGTAGTTCCAGTCTTCCACCACTTTTCGTCCCACATCCAGCAGCCACGCCACCGGGCACTCGATCACCTCGGCTACCTCGCGCGGGTCTGGCGTCCATGCGGGATGAGAGTCGATCCAACCTACCACCGGGTGAACCTCGAAATTGCTGGGAGGAATATACAGCGATGACAGCTGCCCCAAGAGGGTCACAGGGTACTGTAAGCCGATCTCTTCACGTGCCTCGCGTAGTGCCGCCTGTTCGACCGACTCACCCGCTTCAAGTGATCCCCCCGGCAAACCGATCTGCCCGCTGTGAATGTCATGTTCGTGGCTGGCTCGCCGCAGCAGGACCAGGGCCAGTTCGTCATCCGCCAGCGGGAAAAGGAGAAGAAGGACGGCTGCGTGTTTTGGTTCTACTGCACGCCGTCCACTGAATGCACCTGGCCTTGGCTGCGGAGTCATCGCGCGGCGGGCGGCTTCGCTGTCAAACGACTCGAGGCGCAGTGCCATTTGTACTTGCGCCACGGTGATCGAAGTGCTCATAGATACCAGGCGCGCCGCTTGCGGAGCGATATACCAACATCGACCTCACTCTTCTGCGCCACGCGGACACGCCCACGTGGATCGATATGAATCTGGCCCGCCTGCTGCAAGCGCGCAAATTCCTCCGGCGTGATATCGGGTGCAGGCTCGCCTCCCAGGCGTTCCAAACGCGGCCCCAGGTCGTCAGCCGGACTCGCCTCACCCGCGTCCGGATTCTGGTTTTCCGGCGGAACATCAAGATTATCCTGGGCAGGTGGGTTCTGCTCATCGGTCATGATCTTCTATCCTTTGTTCACCCATATCGTCTTCCGGCTCAAATATCACACTGCCCTGGCTGGCAAGATCGTCGAGCGACATCTGCTTGTCTTCAGCCTCCGACAAGCGGTGAAGATGTCCACACACCAGGCAGTCTGGATTTCGCGGCACACCGATCCATTCCGCAGTATAGGGCAATGCCACATGCCCCTCATAGATTTCAAGGAATGTATTGGCGATGACGACAGTATTGGCTGGCAGTTCCCGGTGAACAACCGTTCCCTTGACCAGGTAATTGAGAGTCATATCAGCCTGGGCAACCGCCACCCGTACCACATGAAGCCACAGCCCCGGTTCTGCTGCCAGGGTACCATCCGGCCCGATCATGCCATAGTCGAGTTCTTCGCCGCTGTCTGCCGTTTCCGAAAAGCCCTCGCGCAGATGCTCCGCCCAACACGCATAGCATGGCCCTTCATCCGGCACGCTCATGCACCCATCGCCGCCTTCGCCACGCTCATATACCCCTGCATAGATCGCGACCTTCTGATGATCCAGCGCGGCCTGGTTGATGGTATATTTGGGCGCTTCTTTATCCAGACCGGCGACGATCACATCCATCTGGTCCAGCAGATCCAGATGGTCTTCGATACGGCCCATCACGGCAGTGATCTGGGCCTGAGGATTACGCTGGCGGATCAGGTCAGCCACCGCTTCGACCTTCGGACGCCCCACAGCACAAAGATCGGCGGCGTGACGTACCACATTCTCAAGCTCAAACGTGTCATTATCGATCAGAATAAACCGACCGACGCCGCTCATCGCTAGGCTGACAGCCACGACGCTGCCCCCTGACCCCAGGCCGATCACGCCGACAGTCCGTGTTTTCAGGCTGTCGAGCACGTCTCGACCCAACAAACGCTCAATCCGATCCCAGTTCATCGCCGCGCTCACTTTGCGGCATCCTTTTCGAGTCGCTGTTCGATATGCCAGACCAGTTCGATAAGCGTCCGCTTAGAATCCCACGACCACTCCGGCATGTCGGTGACCAACACCGGCCTGGAAGCAGTATACAGCTTTTCAAAAGCATCTTCATCATCGGCCACGCTGACCAATGGGGCGATCCTCATCGCAGGCTGCCGCGACGGATAGTCCACGGGCGTGATCAACAGGATAACATGAGTCTGCCCGGCTTTATGTACCGAAAAACAGATTTCATACGGCGGGCGACCATCTGCATCCCAGCGTGCCATGCTCACCGAATAACCCGCTTCAAGCAAGAGGCTCATTTCTTGATCAAACCGCTTGGGATGCGCAAGGTGCCACGCGATAGGAGGCAGCCCAGGCAACCGGTCATCCGACCAGACGATCGGGTTGATCGGAATAAACCGCCGCGTATGGATGCTCATATACCAGAAATCGATCCGGACGATGTACTTGCCGTCGGGCGTACGCTCAACCAGAGCATGGGGCGGCACATCACGAGTCGGATCCTCCCCTTCAGTCATGGTCGATCCCTGGGCAACATCATCAGGCACGTCCTCGCCGATATCATCACCCTCGGTTTCTACCGCACCCAGGCTGATAAATACACTATCAACCGAGGACTCTGCCTTGCCAGATGCATTGGTGACCGACGCAGGCGGCAGTTTTTGGACGCGGGGAACATCCTGCACCGGGTACAGCGTCACAATAGGTGCGACCAGGAATTGGGTGGGCGTTTCCGCATCGTTGATCATGGCACGGGCGGTCTGTGCGTCTGCACCCGAAGGCTCGGTCATAGCATCCGGTTGCTTGTGCCAGTCGCCCACATGGCTGAGCGAGACATCCCACTTGGCCGCCATCGCGCTGCCGTAAGACGACCGCCGCAGGTCGCGGAATGCTTCCCAGTTAGCATAGAGCCACACGAATACATCCGCCTGCCAGTCGCTGCCCTGTTCAAACATTCCCCACTCGCGGACTGCGTGCTCGCCAGGGCTGATCGTATCGAGCACATAGATGTCCGGCTCTTGCCATCCGGCCTGGGGCATGATGAGACCTACCAGCGCCTCGCCAGTCTCCGGTTCAGGGTACAATATCGCCCCTTCGATAATTCGCCTGACTACGCGCTCGGCCACCACGACTCGCGGCACATCGCGCACCCGTCCAGGTAACTGCTCACTCATGATCCCCGTCTCCTTCCACCGCGCTCGCCGGATTTGCGCAGCGGCATGTTTTCCTCGATGCCTGGCCACTGCTTGGTTGCACGCCAGGTATAATACGCATAAAGCCATTCAATCGCCCAACCGGCTACCGTGACCGCCGTCGATGTGCTGGGGTTCCAGCCATACGTCACGCCGTCTCTGGGGTTGAACAGGCACAACTGGCCGTCCTCAAACTGGTGTTTCTCGCTATAGACGGTGGGTTTCAATACATACGCCTCCGCCGGTCGATTCGGATAATCCACCGGGTACAGGATTTTGAGCGTATGGATGCGTTCCGGGATTCCGCGCATGTTGATCTCAACATCGCCGACCCAATATAAAAGGCCATCTTTGGGAACAGTCAGGCGGAAAGTATCTGCGAATGTCGCTCGCATCATCTCCACTTCGGCACGCAGCCGTGTCGACACCCTGCTGGGCGTGCCCCACCAATTTCGCTCACTCATGTGAGGTCCTCCATGATCTTGCAACCTGATAGCGATGAACACGCCACAAAAACAGCGATCCTGCTGCCTATTGCTTCGCCTGATCGCTAAGAAGCTCGTCGAGGCTTATCGCCTGAAGATCGTTCTCTCGCAAGGCAGCCTGGAGTTCTGGGCTGATTTCGCCATCGCTCTCGATATAAGACCGCAAGTCGCTCTCACCAACCGCCTGCCACGAGAATTCATGAACGGCCAACACCGTTTTGCCCGCCGAAACCCGCAGCTGCCATGTACGATCCGTCTCGACCCATTTTCCGGTTAGCGGCAGCCAGGTGCCTGGCAGCAAAGGGTTACGCCCCGCCTCGAGATCATAACGCCCCTCGTCGGCATAGCGGAGCCGGCCTGTACCATCAATCAGTTCAAAACGTACCGGCCCACGCGACCTATAGGGAACCCACAGCTCGGCATACGGGCGCAAATAGTCGGTATCGGTCATCACGCTGCCCGACCGAATCAAACGGGGATCGGAGGTAGTGCGGTAGGCCAGCAACCCGATATCGACCACATGGGCATATTCGGGGCCTGCGTCATATCCTGCGCGCTGCATCGCCGCTTCTGCCGAGGGACTGACTCGCGAAATACGTCTTGCTCGCGCAGTAGGTGGAACATGCTCTGTCCGCGCGTTGGCCCGACGCCGAAGCGAACGGCGGTAAGCTGATTCACGGCGTCCGCCGGAGGGTTTCCAGCCCTCAGCCATCGCAAACAGGCCAAAGCTTAAAATGGCGAATGCGATCAGCACAAAAAAAACGAACATGCCAGCCATCATGACCCTAACCACCCTTCCCCTGGCGGCTTTGCATTCGGCTTTGCTGACGCAGCAATTCTTCCAGGCTGAGCGGGAGAGACTCATCCTCACCATGACTCTGCCACACACGGTCGCGCAGTTCGCCATCTGACCCCATCAGCCGCCGCCGCGCTTCCAGTGAAGGTGACATGTTGAAATTGTGCACGCCCAAAATGCCGTCATCCACCATCACGCGCAGCGACCACGCGCCCGGCGCAATGCCGTCGGCACGCTTGCGAATAGGAAAACGATAATCGGGCACCAGGGTGTTTTCACCCGTCTGCAAATAGGCATCATCCTCATAGGCATAATGAACCTTGCCCGTATCGTCACGAATCTCGAACCGCACGCGCGCCAGCCGATCACCCAACCCGGCCGGCACATGAACGATCATGAATGGGCGAATGCCGTCATCATCCAATGAGATAAAGCGCCCGCGCCTCAGCGACAAGCCATCAGGCCGGTGCTCGTCCACAATCAGCCCCACATCCAGCAGGCGGATCAGCGAATCAAAATCCGGCAAATTGCGCGCGCGTGCAGTTGCTTCGCGGGCCACTTCGGATGGAACCGCAGGTGTGGCCTCACGCTTGGGCAGCGCATCGCGCAGGGAGTCAATCGACGATCCACGCAAAACCACCAGGCTCAGCAGCAGGTAAAGCGCGATTAGAAGCGCCCCCACGCCAGTTGAGATCGCGCCCGCAGCCAGTGTCAATGCCAATGCCGCCCCGACAATCAGCAGCCAGACCAGTGTACCCCGGTAACTTTGTTGAAACATGGGCATATCCTCTTGCGCCGAATCAACCCAATCGTACCATGCTCCGCATCACCTAGAAGGCCCCAATTTCGGGTAGATCGTAAACCATTACGCCCTAATCGCTGTAAGGTTTCGCCCAATCCTGGCTCATCCTTGTGCCCTGATTATACCCGTTTCCCTCCACTTCTATAACCAACCACAAATCAGGACTTGAATGATTTCCAAAGTCGGTCTACACTACTATAGTGTTAGTATTTAGAAGTTTATTTTTTCTTAACGATTTGCCGCCATTCGATGAGAGACAGGACTCTGCCATGGGATCACGACTCACGCGCCTGAACCGCCCGGCCTCGCCCGAAAGCGCCCCTCCCCGTCAACCCTCGCCACCGATCGCCGAGGCCGCACGCGCGCCCGAACCTGCCCCTAAACCCTCTGTCACCCCTGCCCCGACCAACGGCAAACTTCACAGCTCGCCGCGAGTCGCTGCGCTACGTAAGCAGCTCCGCCCCAAGCTGCTTTCCGCCCCTGACGAACTGGATGACATGAGTACCCAGAATCCTGAACACCGGCAAATCGTCCACGACCGGCTCAAGGTGGTTCTGGAGCGCGCCGGTATTCGGCTGAATTCTGAGGAATACGCCGAGCTTGAAGAGGGCCTGATCAACGATCTACTCGGTTTCGGGGCCATTGAGCCGCTCGTTCAAGACAGAAGTTATTCAGAAATCATGGTCAATGGCAGCAGCCAGGTCTTCGCCGAGCACAAGGGCAAACTTCTCGAAACCGACATCGCCTTCGATGACGAAGATCATGTTCAATGGACAGCGCAGCGCATCGTTCGCCCGCTGCAGCGCACTCTCAATCGTCATCACCCTATGGTCGATGCGCGACTGCCCGATGGATCGCGCGTTCATGTAGTCATGCCTCCCGCAGCGCTGAACGGCACGACGATCACCATCCGCAAATTCCCTGAAAAACGCCTGACCGTTCAGAATCTGATCGAATGGGGATCATTCACCGAAGATGTGGCGGAATTCCTGCACGCCTGTGTGGTCGCACGCTTGAACATCGTTGTATCCGGCGGCACAGGGTCTGGCAAAACCACGCTGCTAAATGTGCTTTCAGCGTTCATCCCCGAAGACGAGCGCATTGTCACCATCGAGGATTCGGCTGAACTTCAGCTCTCGCAGCGTCATGTCGTTCGGCTCGAAACCTGTCCGCCCGTGCCCGGCACCGATCAAGGTCAGCTGGTCATCCGCGACCTGGTCAAAGGCAGCCTGCGTATGCGTCCGGATCGAATTGTCGTCGGCGAGTGCCGGTCCGGCGAGGCACTGGATATGCTCCAGGCAATGAATACCGGTCATGACGGGTCGCTCACCACCATCCATTCCAACAGCCCCCGTGACTGCATCGCGCGCCTCGAAACATTGGCGCTCATGGCAGGCATGGACCTGCCGGTGAGCATCATCCGGCGGCAGATCGTCAGCGCGGTAGACCTGATCGTTCAGCAGGCGCGTCTCAAGGATGGCAGTCGCAAGATCGTCCAGATCACGGAAGTACAGGGTATGGAAGGTGAAAACGTCACCCTGCAGGACATATTCGTCTACCAGACTCCTGACCACAAGTCGTCTGGGCCAAGCCATACTGGTGGCGGCACCCTCAATGCAACCGGGTTCCGGCCTAGCTTTTCGGATCGGTTGGAAGAAGTGGGCTTCAAGCTCAGCGCCCGAATCTTCGGTGCTGGTCGCACATTTGGGTCCTGATTGTCACCCTGCGAAAAAGTCAAAAAGCGCGCGGAGAGTCCGGAGCGGACTTGCCGCGCGCCTTTGTGACATGGCGTATTCCAGTATCCACTATGACGAGTGCGACCTACAATCCTTTGAACTCTCCCAGCCCGTTGAGCGCCCTACCCCCCGACACCTCTTTAGCATAAGCCTCGATCGACTCTTCGCCCAACAGCAGAGTCACATCCGCCGCAATCAGGCGTTCCTGCCGTGCCCTGGCGCGCTTGAGCAGCCGCTGCACCTCGACATTGTCGGGCAATCGCTCTAGAGCCGCCTCGAGCAACTGTACAGCCCGGTTGAGTTGAATAGTATCTTCCATCAAAACACGACCGAGGGCCAGCAAGGTATGCCCCAGTTGTGCCTCATCGCCCAATTGAAAAGCCAGGCCCAAAGCTTGCTGGTAAAAGTTCAGCGCGCCATCACGTGATCCGCTGGATTCGAGCACACGGCCCAGCCGCCACATTTCTTCGAACATGGCCTGTTTGTTGTCGGATTTTTTTGCCAGTTCTAAGGCCTGTGAAAAATACTTGATCGCCTGGTCCCAATGAAAATTCTGAGCATGTAAAGTCCCCAGTCGATCCAACACCGCCCCCAGGTGAGCCTGATCACCTACCTGCTCAAAGATCGGGATGGCCTGGTCCCATACAACGGCTGCATCTGGCTGTCGCCCATGTTCGGCATAGAGAGTGCCCAGCTTCTCCAGCGTCAACGCGATATCACGCCATGCTTCAGTAGGTCGGAAAGCTTGAACTGCTTCCTTGTAGGCCATTTCCGCGCCCGTATAGTTGTTCAACATCGCCTGCAAATCGCCCAACACCACCAGCAACTGGCCTTCCCGGTGCGGGTTATCCGCCTCGCTCGCCAGCTTCATCCCCTTATCGACATAAGCAAGCACATCTTCATAATTCGCCTGCTCCAGGTTGAGCATGGCCAGCGCTTCGATGGCCGCCAGTTCATCCTCGATATTGCCGTCCGCCCGAACTGAGGTCATTGCTTCCGTATATCGTTCGACTGATTCTGGCAACTCTTCCGGCGGTCCTGCTGCAGTTACCACAGCAGCAGGCGGCTCTTCATCAAGCATTTCCAATTCCGCATCGACCAGGCTCGGTCCAAGCGTGGTATCCAGTTCCTGTACCTGTGGCTCATACAGATCAGGGTGACCTGGCATCAACGCCTCAGAGGTTTCCTGCTCTGGAATGAAATCGTCGGGCAGCGGAGCTTCGGGCTGCGACGGTGCGGGCACTTCAGGTTGAGGGACTGCTTCCTGCGAAACCTGACGAATCACGGGCAGTTCGATCTCCGGTTCCAACAGGCGCTTGAGATAGCGCACTTCCGGCTGTAACGCACCTTCGCGCACAGCATCACCCATCTGATCGATCAACCCGACTACCGCCTCGGTATATCCGCGCTGGTCATGGTTCAGTGCCCATCTCGCGGCGGCCAACAGGCTCGGCACTTCAACGGCCAGGTGGGCAGATCGCGAGCGGTCGCCGTCTTGCGTCCCGCGCCGTAGATAGGTCAGCAGGCCCTGTTGATGGCGCTTAACCATATCGTCATATTTGCCCCTGGCCTGCAAGAAGGTCTGCGCAAACCGCTTAACCAGGTCGTGTACCACAAAATAGGGTTGGCCGTGAACTGTACGTTCATGCGCGAACCCGTGCGCCACAAGCTGTCTGAGCGTTTTGGTCATAACATCGAGCGGTGCGCTGCTCACATCCGCCAGCAGTTCAGCGCTCGCCCCCGCAGCGAACGCAGTACCGGTCAGCAGCACCAACCCCTGAAGCGGCGCGGCCAGCAACCGGTAAGACCCCAAAATGACGGCTAACACCTGGTTAGCGTCCCCTGGCGGCACAGAGGGGATCTGTGCCAGCAGTTCAGCAGGCGTTTTGCCCGTGCTGCGCAGCGTTCGCCCTGCCACGTACAGCGCCAGCGGGTAACCCTCCATAGCACGCCCCAGGCGGTCGATCTGATCCAGGTACGACTCAAGCGATGCGCCGGCCACGTGGAAAATCATGGCCTCGGCAGACTCTTTGTCTAGTGGTCCTACAGCATGCGGTGTCCAGGGACCGGGCAGCATCCTATCCGAGGCCAACAAAACCGGGATGGTGCTGGCAATCGTCTTCACGAACTCCCGCGCAGCTTCTGCATCCAGGCGACCATCGAGCACAACCAGCGGGCGATTCTCTTGCAAGACGGCGCGCACCTGGCTGGTCGAAACCTCATCACCAGGATTCAACGCAGGGCTATAAGCGCGTACCACCCGGTTGACCAGAATTTCGAATGAATCCCCATCTACGTCGAACCACAACACCCCGCCAGGAAGCTCGGAATAACCAGCAGCCAGGTGTGCTGCCAGGGCCGTTTTGCCGATACCGCTCGGCCCATGCAGCAGCACCGCCGCGCCTGCCTTGAGCGCCAGATGAATCGCTGTAAGGTCCGAATCGCGCCCGACAAGCTGTTCAGGAGGCCGTACGACCAGGTTTTGGCTGCCATGAATAGGCGTTTCGTGCGTAATAAGGGGTTTTTGATTCATTGACCACCTGCCCAAGACAGAATAAAAGGGAGTGCATTACCACGATGCAGTATAGCAGATGCTCATTAGCAAGACTAGCCGACCCATCACAACAAAGCGCCCGGTAGGGTGCCGGGCGCAGTCCAGTTTATGAGCAACACAGCTCACGAAATTTCGCGTTCAGATGGCCAAACGCGGCTCAATCTTCGTCAGGGGGCGGGACCGGCAGATCGTCCTCGCTCACCGTTTTGTACTTGGTACCCACATCGAGCATCATGACCGGAATACCGTCTCGAATCGGGTATTTGTTACCGGAATCATCACACACCAGCCAGCAGCCGTGAACCAGCCGCAGCCGTCCGGGATCATCCCCCTTATCCGTGTACCGTACTGCCTCCGGGCAGCGCAGCAGTTCGATGATTTCCGGATCAATCGTATAATCGGTCATGGACATTTCCTCACCCACAAACCAAACGGTCCGATTCGAATGCCTTTTCCTTGTCCGGGTGAAGTATAGCCATAGCGGAGAGTCACGTCAAGCACGCTGAAAGCGCGAGAACACCCGTTTATCAGGTGGCAAAACCCCTGCATCCAGCGTACACTCAATTTCAACCTTGACATGGTTAGCTCAGGATCGTTCGCCCTTTTGGAGACTTTTGCATGAGACGTATCTTTCTCTGGCTGGGCCGCCAATTGAGACAGCGACTTTTGAGCGCCATGTTGTTCTTCGCCAGCCGCAGAGCAATTAATACGATCCTGCGCCAGGGAGGACGTTCGGCAGTAGATTCCACATTAGGCGCGGCTATCGATGCGGTGCCCCTGGTGGGCCAGCAGTCATACACCCAGGTGTTCAAGGTCACTCCCCCACTCACCGTATACGTGCGCGCCAGTCACTGTCGCGTTACAGTACGCCGCACCACCGAGCCCAAAGTCACTCTGGAGACCAGCACAGCGCGCACATTTGGACTGGAACTGGCCGCCGAACAGGACGAAGCAGGGATTTATATCATCGCCCGCAGGAAGAATATCGTCGGCCAGATCGCGCGCGTGGAATTTGGCCTCACCGTGCCTCAGGACTGTTTTTTGGCATTTAATCTGACCCCCGGTGATGTCCTTTTGCAAGACGTGGACGGCCTGCTCGATCTGCCCCCATCCTCAAATAGTGATGGGCCGCAACCTTCGCCCAATCGGTCCTGATGCAAGTATGATCACGCAAGTACAATTCGAGACTCGGCCTTGTCAGCCTGCGTACATAGTGGTACCCTTCGCACGATTTCCGGCTGTTCAGCCGTGTTGGTCCCATTGGCTAGTGTCCAGGTGATGCCGTGAGCAAACTTGTCATCGTCGAATCCCCAACCAAAGCGCGCACCATCGGCAGCTTTTTGCCTTCAGGGTATCGGGTCGAAGCCAGCATGGGCCATGTCCGCGATCTGCCCGCTTCGGCCAGTGAGATTCCAGCCAGGGTGAAAGACGAGGAATGGTCGCGTCTGGGAGTCAATGTTGACGCGGGCTTCGAGCCGCTCTACGTCGTCCCCAAAGACAAGAAGAAAGTGGTCAAGGAACTCACCCAGGCGCTCAAAGATGCTGAAGAACTGCTGCTGGCCACCGACGAAGACCGCGAAGGCGAAAGCATCGCCTGGCATCTGACCCAGGTGCTCAAACCCAAAGTCCCCGTGCGGCGTATGGTCTTCCACGAAATCACCCGTGAGGCCATTGAGGAAGCCCTGGCCAACTGCCGCCCTATCGACGAAAGACTGGTCTCAGCGCAGGAGACTCGCCGGATTCTGGACCGGCTGGTGGGCTATACCGTCTCTCCTTTGTTGTGGAAAAAGATCAAACCCAAGCTCTCTGCCGGGCGAGTTCAGTCCGCAGCAGTACGCTTGCTGGTCATACGCGAGCAACAGCGGCGATCTTTCAAATCCGGTGCCTATTGGGACCTCAAAGCCACGCTCGAAAAACAGCGGGAGCGCTTCCCGGCTCAGCTCGTTACGGTTGGCGGAGTGCGAATTGCGACAGGCAAAGATTTCGACGAGACCACCGGCCAGTTGCTCCCCGGCAAAGACGTGCTGCTGCTTGGCGAGAAGGAAGCCAAGGCCCTCGCGACCCGGCTGGATGACGGCACCTGGAAAGTCAGCGAAGTCAACGAGCGCGACCAGACCCGCACGCCTGCCCCGCCGTTTACCACCTCGACTCTTCAGCAAGAGGCGAACCGAAAGCTGGGGTTTGCAGCGCGGCAGACCATGCAGGTCGCCCAGCGTCTCTACGAGAGCGGTCTCATCACTTACATGCGTACTGACTCGGTTCATCTGGCCGAGCCGGCCCTCGATACGATACGCGAGCGAGTCAAAGACAAATACGGGGCCGATTATCTCAGCCCTGCCCCACGCCAATACACGACGACCACCAAAGGCGCACAGGAAGCCCACGAAGCCATCCGGCCCGCTGGTCACCAAATGCCCACTGCCGATGAATTGGGTCTGTCCGGTCCAGAATATCAACTCTACGATCTGATCTGGAAGCGCACGATCGCCACCCAGATGGCCGATGCCCGGCTTCGCCTGAGCACAGTCACCATCCAGGTAAAAGATGCCGAATTTCGCGCTTCGGGTAGGCGGATCGTTTTCCCCGGGTTTTTCCGCGCGTATGTCGAAGGGGCCGACGATCCAGATGCCGCCCTTGACGATCAGGAAGCCCTTCTGCCACCGCTCACAGTTGGTGAGGTCGTGACGTGTGCCGCGCTTGAGCCGGTCAAACACGAAACCGTTCCCCCTGCGCGTTACAACGATGCCACGCTGGTCCGCGCATTGGAGAGTGAGGGTATCGGGCGTCCCAGCACCTATGCCACCATCATCAGCACCATTCAGGATCGCGGCTATGTGATGAAGTCGGGCAAACAGCTGATCCCTACCTTCACAGCGTTCGCGGTCAATCAGCTACTGGAACAGCATTTCCCGAATCTGGTCGATATGGAATTCACGGCCCAGATGGAGCGTGTGCTCGACGAGATTGCCGAGGGTCGCCAGCAGAGTCAGCCCTATCTGCAATCGTTTTTCCTGGGCAGCGATGGGTTGGATCGGCAAGTCAGGGCCAAAGCCGAAGCCATCGATCCACGCGATCTATACGCATTGTCCCTTGACAAAATCGGCGCAAAGGTTCGCGTCGGGCGATATGGAGCTTATCTCGAACAAAATGGGGGAGATACGGAGCCGTTGCGGGTCTCGCTACCCGACACCATGCCTCCCGCCGATCTTGATGATGATGAGGCGATGCGCCTGCTGCACCAAAAGGTACATGGCCCCACGCCGCTCGGCTATCATCCCCAAACCCACGAGCCGATCTATGTCCTGGTCGGCCCCTATGGCCCCTATGTACAGCTTGGTGATAATGGCGGCAATGGCGAAAATGGCCAGAACGGCAGCAGCGGCACCAAACCCCCGCGTGTTTCGCTGCCCAAGGGGATGCAGCCCGATCGTCTCACACTCAGTCAAGCGTTAGGCTTGTTGGAACTGCCCCGTAAGTTGGGTAAACACCCTGTCACCGGCTTGATGGTCGACGCTGGGATCGGGCGCTTTGGCCCCTATGTCCGGCACGACGGCGTCTATCGCTCGCTGCCCAAAACGGACGACGTGCTCACCATCACGCTCGAACGGGCGGTGGAACTGCTCGCCCAAGAGAAAAACGCGCGCCGCAAAACCGTCGCGCTGCGCGACCTGGGCACACACCCCGAAAGCGGCGAGCCAATCGCCGTCTTCGATGGGCGTTACGGCCCCTTCGTCAAGTGCGGCAAGATCAACGCTTCTCTGCCCAAAGAGATGGCTGTCGAAACCCTCACCCTGGCCCAGGCCCTCGATCTGCTCGCCAAGAAACAAGAGCAGAAACCTTCCACCAAAGGCAAAGGGCGCAAGAAAACCAAGACTGACTGAGGACGGTTGTTCGCGGCAGGTAAAGGAGTATAATGACCCTTGACCTGTCTAGACAATCGGGGTCTAAAGATAAGCGGTGGGTATGGTTGATCGTGCCAGCAGTTTTAACCCCCAGGCCGAAGTACTGCGGCTGAGCCGGGCCATCGCGGAACTGACCGACGCGCTGCGTGCTCAACGCGACGTTCTGCGTCAGCGCGGCATGAGTCTTCCCCCTGGTGCGCTGACCACCATGGCTGAAATCTACCAGCAGCTTGATCAAATCGCCGGCCAGTTCGCGGGCGAGAACGTTGAACTGAACCAGCTTCGGGCTTTGGCGCAAACCGGCGCTTTGATCAACTCTTCGCTGGATATTGATACCGTCCTCAACGAGGTAATGGATACGGTCATCAGCCTGACAGGAGCCGAGCGCGGCTATATCGTGCTGCGCGATGAGCAGACTGGCGAGATGCAGTTCCGTATCGCCCGCAACCTCGATCGCGAGACGATCACAAAAGGGAGCTTCATCGTCAGTCGGACAATCGTTGAAGAAGTTGCGCGCACCGGTGAGCCGGTGGTGACGACCAACGCCCAATCCGATCCGCGGTTCAGCGGCCAGGAAAGCGTGATGATCCACGCGCTGCGCTCAATCCTGTGTGTGCCGCTCGTTGTCCGTGGCACCATTACCGGCGTGGTCTATGCAGACAACCGCATCCGTGACGGGTTGTTTGGCGATCAAGAGCTTTCGCTTTTGCTCACCTTTGCCAATCAGGCCGCCATTGCCATCGAGAATGCCCGCCTGTTCAAGCATGTCCAGTCCACCCTCGCCGAAGTCACCGAGACCAAAGAACTGATCGATAACATTTTCGCTTCTATCGCCAGCGGAGTTATCACGACCGATGTTGAGGAAACGGTAACCACCTACAACGCCGCTGCCACCCGCATCCTGGCGACCGACTCAACTGCTGTGCTCGGCTACCGCTTGAGTACCTGCCTCCCGGTGATTTATCACCATGTCCGCGATCTGATCTCGCTTGTGATGCAGCAGAATCATCAGCACATCATGGAAATTGCACCGGAGGGTCCCACCCGTGGCCCCACTAACCTCAATTTGATCCTGACTCCGCTCAAAAACAACGACGTGACCGAAGGCATGGCCATTGTGGTTGACGATCTGACCGAGATCAAGCAGCGCGACGCTACGCTCGATGTCGTGCGTCGCTATCTGCCACCTGCCATGGTAGACAACATTCAGAACCTCGATGGTTTGGGATTGGGGGGTGAACGCCGCCATATCACCACCCTGTTTGTGGAGACTCGCCCCTTCTCGTCCTTTGCGCCCAACCTCAACCCCCAGGAAATGATGGAGTTCCTCAACCTCTATCTCACCCGAAGCGCCGAAGCGATCCACATGTACAACGGCGTAATCGACAAGTTTATGGGGAACGAGATCATGGTGTTGTTCAATACGCAGCTTAACCCCAGCGATGACCATGCCTGGCTGGCTGTACAGGCAGCGTTGCGCATCGCCGAAAACCTGCTTACTTTGACCACCGAGTTAGGTGAGCCACCTGTACCATTTCACAGGCTCGGCATCCATACCGGGATCGCGACATTGGGCAACGTGGGCAGCTCGTACCGCCGCGAGTTCACTGCCATCGGGGACTCGGTCAACCTGGCCAAGCGCCTGCAAGAAAATGCCGCCCCTGGTGAAATCATCATCAGTCGCGACACCTTTGAGCACTGCCAGGATGAAATCACCAATCCGGCGCATCGCATCCGAATTCTTGAACGCCCCAGCTTGCAGGTCAAAGGACGTCGTCAGGTCGCGCAAATTTTCGCAATCCAGCGCAGTTTTGGGGCATAGCACGCCATGTCGACTGCCAGGTTTCCCACCTCTCACGCCCAACTTCAGCAGCTCAGTCAGCAGCTCCGCGAACTGGAACACGCGCTGCGCACTCAACACGACATACTCAAGCGGCGCGGTATGGGACTGCCCGTTGGCCTGCTCGAACAACTGCACTCGGTTCAGGCTGACCTGGATCAACTGGCCCACCGTCTGATCGGGGATGATGCGGAGCTGGATCAGCTTCGGGCGATGGCGCAGACCCTCCGGCTGATCAATTCGTCGCTAGAGCCGGACGAGGTATTGAACGAAGTGATGGATACGGCCATTGCGTTCACCGGGGCCGAGCGTGGCTACATCATGCTTTATTCCTCGCGGACTGGCGAGTTGGAATTTCGGGTCGCCCGTGACAGCCAGCGCCAGACCATTCAGGACGAACATTTCACCGTCAGCAACACTATCGTCGCCCAAGTCGCGGCAACCGGTCAGCCGGTTGTCGCACGTGATGCCATGCTCGATTCGTTTTACGGCACAAAGGACAGCATCGTATTCCACGCCCCTCGTTCGGTGATCTGCGTGCCGTTGATCTTCAAGGACCGCATCACCGGCGCGCTCTATGCCGACAATCGCCGGGTTCCCAACCTGTTTGGCGACGCTGAACTCTCTCTGCTGATGGCATTCGCCAACCAGGCCGCCATCGCCATCGAAAACGCGCGCCTGTTCGAGCGCGCCCGCCGGGCTTTGGCCGAGATCACCGAGATGAAAGACCTGCTGAACAACGTGCTCGCCTCCATCGCCAGCGCAGTGATCACCACCGATAATCACCACACCATCGTCACCTACAACAAGGCGGCGGAGCGTATCCTCGGCACACCCCAGGCCGAAGCACTGGGCCAGCGCCTGGATAATCTTCTGCCCGATGTCTTCACCACGTTTTCCGATACGGTCCAAACGGTGCGCCTCTACGATCGCCAGCAAGTCCTCGAATTGGAGCCGGTGCTGCCGGGCCGAGGCGCAGTGAACCTCAACGTGAAATTGACGCCGCTCAAAGATGCCCGCGGCCTGACCTATGGCATGGCCGTTGTGATCGATGATCTGACCGAAATCAAAAAGCGTGATGCAACGCTGAATGTCGTCCGCACCTACCTGCCCCCCAGCCTGGTGCGCAACATCGAGAGCATCGACAGCCTGGGCCTGAGCGGTGATGAACGCGAGATTTCAGTGCTTTTCGCCGATGTACGCGGCTTTACTACCTTTAGCGAGCAGCTCGCGCCTGAACAGATCATGGAGATCATCAGCCGCTATCTTACGGTCAGCACTGACGCCATCCAGTTGTTTGACGGCATTATCGACAAGTACATGGGCGACGCGGTGGTTGGCCTGTTTAATACGCAACTCAATCCACAACAAGATCATGCTGTACGCGCGGTACGAGCTGCTTTGGCCATGGCCTATGACATTGGAGCCTTTCACGAAGTACTGCCGCCAGAACAACGCCTGTTTTATGGCATCGGTGTGGATACCGGTACAGCGATGTTGGGCAATGTCGGCAGCCCCAGCCGCAAGGAATTCACGGCCATCGGCAGACCCTTTAATTTCGCCAAGCTGTTGCAAGAAAACGCCCTCGCTGGCGAGATCATCATCAGCGCTAATACCCTTCAGCAGGTCCAGGATATCTTCACTGTAGAAGCATTGGAGCCGCGCAAAGTCAAGGGGTACTCCGATTTTACCGTCATGTACCGCGTCACCGGCGTCCGGCGATAACGACTGGTTGGAATCCGGGTTGTTCCAATTGTGACCCATGTCTGATGTCTTATCGTTGCTGGCAATTTTGCTGGCTGGAAGTTATGCCCTGGCCGTCCTGATCACTGCCCTCTATTCGGGCAGCTTTTTTGTGTTGATTGCACTCTACCTGCGCCAAAGGCACCGCACTCCAACTGCCCCAGAGGTACCCGAAACCGACCTGCTTTCGGTTACGCTGCAACTACCAGTCTATAATGAGCGGCACGTGATCGAACGATTGATCGATGCCGTCGGTACACTCGACTACCCGCGCGATCGGCTGGTGATCCAGGTACTGGACGATTCCACCGACGACACGACTGATCGCATTCGGCGCAAGGTCGCCGAATGGCGCACGCGCGGCCTCAATATTCAGCATCTGCGCCGCTCAACACGCGAAGGGTACAAGGCTGGAGCGCTGGCTTATGGTTTCGCACAGTGCCAGACCGATTGTGTCGGCTTGTTTGACGCCGATTTTGCCCCTGCGCCCGATTTTTTGCGGCGTGTCATGCCGCACTTTAATGCCGACCCGTCCCTTGCCCTGGTGCAAACTCGCGCCGCCCACTTCAACGCAGAGACTAACTGGCTCACTCGCGCGCAGACCCTGGCTATTGATCAGCATTTCGCCATCGAGCAGGTGGCGCGCAGCCGCAGCCAACTGCCGATGTCAATGAACGGAACCGGCGGAATCTGGCGGCGGGCGGTAATCGAAGACGCCGGGGGCTGGACCTTCGAGACCCTGACCGAAGATCTCGACCTGAGTTATCGCGCCTTTTTGCGTGGGTGGCGCTTTCGCTACATTGTCGATGTCGCCGTGCCTGGTGAAGTCCCACATCACCTGATGGCATACAAAATTCAGCAGGCGCGCTGGGCCAAAGGCTCCACCCAATGTCTGGTCAAGCACGCTGGCCCGCTGCTGCGCTCGAATCTCACTCTGCTGCAAAAAGTGATGGGACTGCTCCACCTCGGCCAGTATGCGATTCAGCCGGTCCTGCTGCTGATCTTTCTTTTCACCCCCCCCATGCTGCTCACCGGCCTGATGCCATACATACCGCTGGGTCCTCTGGGCATGGCCGGACTCGCACCGCCGCTCATCCTGGCGATGGGTCAGATCGCGCTTTATCGCGATTGGCCCCGCAGAATTCTCTTTCTTCCCGTGCTCACCCTGCTGGGTATGGGCATGACTCTCAACAATTCGCGCGCGGTGCTCGAAGCCGTCACCCGGCGTGGAGAACACGTTTTTCGTCGTACACCGAAGTTTGACCTCCGGCGGGGTAGTGGTTCCCCCACGATGTTGCACTATGCCCTGCCGCGCAATTGGACCACTGCCGGCGAAGGCGTGCTCGCGGTTTACGCGCTCGCCGGCGTGATCATCGCTATCCCAAAAGCCCCGGCGATGGTATCCTATCTGGCGCTGTATGCGGTTGCCTTTGGCGCACTGGCCGTTTGGGGATGGTGGCAAACACGCTGATCCCACCCCCGCTCCACCCGGCAACGTCTCTGGTCCGTCATCCCCGAAACCATCGGCGCAACTCCCCAACGTGAAAAGTGTTTATAAAGATTGATGTATATCGCGCTCTCTATAGGAGGATTGACATGAAGAACAGGCTATTGGGAGCCTTGCTCCTCATCTTGGGCATTGTTCTGGTTCTCGCCGGGCTGCTTTTGATGCTTGTGATTGTCCCCGGCATGAAACAGTTCCCCGACGATGTAGACACGACGCGGACTTACACCGGGACCATGCCTACCCTGCTCAATGCAAAGACCTTTGAGTTCATGAGCGATCTGGATGTTCAGCTGGTGCGCCATTTCATGACGGTGGATACCGAGGACGATGTCGCGCTGGTGAAGGAAGAACAGAAGCTCATGATGGGTGACACTGAACTTCAGGTACTCATCAAGCACTATGCCATCGATCGCAAGACAATGGAATGGTCCAACGATTATCCCGCAGCGTGGGCAGAGAACCAGGGCTTTTGGCCGCGTGAAGGATTGGTCCTGGGCTGGCCCATTGACTCCGAGGAAAAGGACTATACCGGCTGGAGTGACGATTACCGCTCGACGGTGACACTCGAATTTGTCGAGAAACAGCATCACGACGTCGCTGATCTCGATGTGTACTATTACAAGGCCAGCCAGCCGCCGCAGCCCATTGCCCCAGAGCATGTCACGGCTATCGGGCTGCCCACCGAGCTTCCCAAAGAGCAGTTTGCCGCTTTGATCCAGGGGGCCAATGTGAGTGACACGCTCAAGACCATGCTGCCCACCGTACTCAATCAGTGGGAACCAGACACCATTCCGCTGGCCTACTATTATGAGTATGAGGCCGAATACTGGATCGAACCGAAAACCGGCGTTTTGATCGACACCAAAAAGCATGAGCTGCGCAAGGTTGGCCTGGGTGATGAATTCATCCAGTCTTCTCCCCTGCTCTCCGCTCTGCCTGAAGACCGGCGCGAAGCTTCGCGCGTAGCCGTGTTCGATCTGACCTATTCCACGCCCGACACCACGGTGAATGAAGCGGCCAAGGATGCCAAAGACGTCATCGACCAGCTCAACTTGTTCGGCAGCACCATTCCACTGACCCTCATTGTCATTGGCTCCGTGCTGACCCTGGTTGGCCTGTTCTTTGTGGTGCGGCAAATGCCCAGGACCGCATAGCACGCCAGAGACATCACCCTCTCGCCTGAATCAACCGGCCCGGTTTGCGGAAATTGCAGCCGGGCCGGGTGCATCATGGCAATGGATTCGTCATAGTCATTCACCAATGTCCACAACATCGATCGCCACACTAAACGGTTCAAATGAGCCATCCATATCGTAGATGACCAGCCGTATCTCGGCGGGGCCAATGGGCATCTCTGTTGGAATAGAAAGCATCACCCTCCCCAACACCGGCTGATCGGCCACCCAGTGAGCCTGATCCAGCGTCTCTGGCACAGGCGGACCGTCCACCGGCGCGTAGAAATTGCCCGCCGCATCGTATAATCGCGCGCTGATCCTCAGGTCATCGATCACGGTGTCACCGCGCCGCCACCAGTGATGAACCAGCACGGTGCCCCCATGCGCCACAGCGCGCTCGCCCACGACATAGCCGCCCAGAAAAACCGGACCGTCTGGTGGAACTTGAGCCACCTCATGGAGCGCTCCCACACGGTGAGCCAGGCTCTCCGGCAAATCGTGCAAACGGTAGCGCGTTATCGTGACATCCCCAAACCCAAATGCACCTGTGAGCGGTTCGGGCTGACCGATCTCTTCAAGGATGCCAGCCACCAGGTTTTGTGGGTCCATCACGTCCCCCTGCCAGGCCAGCACCCACACGCGGTTGGCGTCGTGTGCCCTCACCAACCGGTCCAGGGCCGTCACCGCATCGGAGAACATCAGCGGGTGCTCGACGTCAGTGAGTTTGTCCCCTGGCAGTCCAACCCAGGGCAGCGCCGCACCATAATAAGACGCTGCGGTGAACAGTGTGCCGTCGCGCAGGACAAGCACATCGCCCTCTTCAGCATTTGAATTAATGTACGCAAACGCTTCGCGCAGATAGCTGTTATAAATCGGCTGGAAACGTGCGGTTGCTGGCAGCCACATCAGGCCCAGAATCCCGATCCAGACTGGCCAGCGCAGCCCCTGCGCCTGCCTTATCGACGCCCAACCCACGCCGAGCAATACCGCCGCGCCCACCCAAAGCATCCACCCGTGCCGCCCGGAGAGCTTGCCTTGCACCGCATAGACCATGATCAGCAGGCCCAACAAGGGGACAACGACCAGGCTGGCAGCGAACATCATACCTGTGCCTGTGGCAGCTGTAGCTGTCCGCCGTCTCAGCACCACCCACGCCGCGACTGCCGCGACCAACACCGTCACCATTGCCCATCCATAGGGCGCGGCTCCCTCCGGCACAAAACGCTGGCCGTGCGCCCAAAAGTCCACGTAGGTTTGCAACGCCTTCCCTGGAGTGACGTGATCATCGTAGGCCGTTCCGGCGCGCACATCGCGCCCGGCCAGCGCCACCGCCCACAGAGCAAAACCAGCGATCGGACCTATCATCAGCCACGCTAGCCCGGCCATGCCCCGGCGATTGCGGCGTAAAACCGTCCACCCGGCAGCAAAGACCCCATGCGCAGCCAGCGCAAAAACCGCCGTGTAGTGAGTATACAGCATTCCGGATGCCAGTACCCAGTACGTGAACAGCCGCGCCCGGCTTGCCCGGTCGTGGAACGATCCGCGCACCACTGCGCGGCTCCACCATTCCCACAATACCACACTCGACCAGGCCAGCAGGGCAAGCAACAATCCATAAGGGCGCACCTCAAATGCTGCATAAAGAAAGCTTTGGCTCAGTGCCAGGGCAGCCGCAGCGAGCCAGCCTGCCCAGGCCGATTCACCCAGCCGCCGCCCCAACGCCATCACACCGGCGGCTGCAAGAATTCCGCACATCACCGAGAAAAACCGCAGGGCAAACTCGCCAGTACCTGCCGCCATGCCCCACAGTTTGAGCAAAGCAAAGTGCAGCGGCATCTGGTTATCGATCCGCGTACACCATTCCCACAGCGCCGCCCATGACTGCCCGGCAAAATGTGCATTCACCGTCTCGTCATACCACAGGCCGCGTGCGGGCCATTGGCGGATCACCCACCCTGCAATGAGCAGCAACAGCAGGGTCGAAGTCCACATCCAACGGCGTTCGGGAGGTGCAAGAAATCTCATGCCCGCCTCAGTCGATATCCAGGGTGAGAACGCTGCCCACGTCCGCCGGGCACAAGGTGATGTTCAGATGGCGCGCCTCCCGTCGCGCGGTGGCGTGCGAGCAGTCCTGCTCATCCGGTGCGAATTCCTGGACAGGTTCCCAGTTGTGATAGCTCAATGTGTGTGCTAACCATGCTTCTGCTTCATCCGGGGTCAGTTCAACAGCCAGGGCTACAGGCTCAGCCGGTTCGGCATGTGCCAGAACCCCGGCAGAAGCCTGTCGCACATCCGCCGATGGGCCGGGCCGCCAGATTTCATACCGGAAGCCATTCATGGAAATGCTCTGCGCCGGATAATACGCTTCATAGATCGCATCAAGCACAGGCGGCGGATAGAACTGCGCGCGAAACACCACCGCGTTGAAAGCGTGCTGGCGAATAGCTGCAATCAGTGTCGAGGGATCGTACATTCCGTTCTCATACAGGTTTTTGAGCTGTGTGGGGTTAGTGATCACATCCTTCCGGGCGCGCAGGCTGAAACCCGCCTCTTCACTGAGCGCCGGACGCTCCCCTTCGCGGACTATCTCCACGATTCGCCACCCGTTTTCGCGATCAGTGCGGGTTGGCACATGGCCGATTGTGGCATATCCCTGCACCCATCCGGCTGAATCATAGAAAGCGTACCGATCTCCATAACTGGATTCCAGCGCCAACCGATCGGAAAGCGGGCCAAACAGCGCCCCCTCGGTTGGCATTTTGACCACCGTCAGGCCGTAGACTACGTACACTGCGGGGATGACGACCGCAGCAGCAGCCAGCCAGCCTTCGCGCCGGGCAGCTAACACTCCCTGTAGACTGTGCAGCCGGCGAGTCAGGTAATTGTCGGCCCAGGTCCAGGTGCCCCGCACGGTGCGCGATGCGGTGATACCCGACAGCACACACGATGCTGCGATCACGGTCGCGAAGTAACTGTCGCCAGCGCCCCACTTGCCCGCCGAGATCGTGATCGCCAGTGCCGCCACCCACCACACGCTGTAGAGCGACAGCCGGTCGAAATAAAGCTCATACACCACCAGCCACGCCGCGAGAATCACCAACACGCCGTGCAGCCGAAACCACTGGGCGAACAAATCCACGAACTGGCTGGGATAATATTCGTTGACATTAGCTGCGATGATGTTGTCCCACCATGCACCATGAGTCGCCACGTCAATCCCAAAAAACAGCACGCTGGCCACCGCTGCGAACAGCACTCCCCAAACGATCGCGCGACGCGGTCCACGCAAAAACAAGAAGCCAAACACTGCCGCGCAGCTCGCTATAGCGAGCTGTTTGGTGAATCCTGCTGCCAATAGCAGCGCTAACCCCAAAATCCTGACCCGGCGTCGGCGCTTGGGATCATTTTCTTCAGTAACATGCGCCAGTACGGCAACCGCCAATGTCTCGAACATCACCATGGTCATGTGCTGGCGGAACAGCGGCCCCACATGGTACACGTAGTTCGAGGCCAGGAAAGCCAGGCCCGAAAGTACAGCCAATGCCCGGTGTTTGCCTTCACGATTCACCATCCAGCCGATGGCCGCCGCCGTGATCAGTGTGCCGATAAACCCCGCCAACCGGCCATACCAGTATCCAGGGCCAAATGCCCAGACAAACGGCACCAGCATGATGTGAAACAGCGGCGGATAGTTGCTGGCATAAAATGGGTACACCTCGGTATTGCGGTACGGCCACCGCCCCTCGCTGAACATCACCGTATCGACCAGTTCAAAGCCCTCTCCCTGGTCATAATCAAAAGGGAAACGCATCAACCCGATGGCGTAATGCACATAAATCAGAAAGTGGCCAATCATCAGGACCAGCGCAAGCGCCAGCACCACTTGCCCCATGCGGCGCGCAGCTCCATGAAAAGTAATACCCGCCATGCAGTGTCCCCTTCTATGCCGGACGATCGCCCAGTGGCAGCATCGCCAGCCCGGCAGCCAGGCTGATCGCCCCCAGCAGCGTCGCCAGCTTTTGGACTGTGCCGAAATCGCTCGTCTGCGTGTTGACGATTTCGGCAGCCACGGTTGCCGCCAGAACGATTCCGCCCGCCAGCATGAGCAGCACGCCCAACTGGCGTTTGGTCACTGTGAAGTCATCGCTTAGAATAGTGCGCAGCAGTCGCATCAGGTAACCCTCCCAGAAGCACGAGTATACCTTGCAGGCGGTCAATGTCACGGAATTTTTGTCCGTGTGCAACCCGGTGCGAACCTTTACGTATAGTTGTTTGAATGATAAAAGCGCTGCTAACACCTGTTGAGCAGAGCGGGGAAGAATTCCAGCAGGAGCACGAATAATGGACGAGCACGACCAGGCTAATGATGTAAATGACGCTGCCGGCCAGCCGCCAAATGACGAACCCGCGGGGGAGCGTGTCCCTATTCCGTCACGGGTGCGCGCAGCAGTTGACGATCTCAAGGCGCGCATTGCTGACGCACAAAGTGACGACCGCGATGTCATCGCCGAATACGAGGCGCGGTATTATGGCACTCGCTCGCTGCTGGAAGATGATGCCACCGAAGCGGAAGAAGTCCCTCCCGCCTCTCGTGGACGAGCCAGGGAACTCAAAATCAAGCGCAGACCCGACTATACGCCGGACGACAACGAGCGCAAATGGGCGGCCCTGGCACACGGCAGCACACTGCTAACGGCGCTCAGCGCTTTGACCGGTGTAGGCGTGCTGGTCACCTTGTTCATCCCCTTGCTCATCTATTTCTCGTTCCGCAAACGGTCGGAGTACGTTGCCTTCCATGCTTTGCAGGCATTCGCGCTTCAGCTTGTGGGCACCGTTGGCTGGTTGGCTCTGGTCCTGGTTGGTTCAGCGCTCGCTGTCGCCCTGCTGATTGTCTCGATCATTCTGATCATTGTGGCCGTAGGCATCGTGTTGGTCCCATTGGTCGCGCTGACCTGGGTGGTCTTCCTGGTGGCTTCGTTGCTGCTGCCGCTTGGCATGGTGATCTACGGAGTGATCGCCTCCGTGGAAACATGGGCCGGGCATAACTACCGAATCCCCTACATCGCGCGCTGGGTGGAAAGCCAGATGCCCGATATTACCAAATCAGTTCACTGAACATTCGCTCGCAACCCGTTGCTCCGCTAGCGCCCTGCCGGGAAATACACAGCAGGGCGCTTTGCTTGCCCGGCGACGTCGTGCTAAAGTGATAGCAACATTATGAGATTACGTAATGGGGCAGCGTCCTCGAAGGAGCGAAAGCGATGGTCGATTCATCGGTGAGGGTAGCTTCGGTCGACAGCCTGTCGGCAAATGAGTTTCTGGTTGAGATCGACGGACAGGTCGCTGATGGAATCTTCGGTGTCAGCGGATTGTGTGTGCGCTACATTGACCTGGAAAAACAGAAGATCGTCCAGCGTCCACTCATCATCACCAAAATGGTCCAGCGCGACCCAACCAAACCATTCAACCAGTGGACCCGTGAGACGCTGGCCAACCCGACCTCGAAGATTGCCCGCACGCTGACCATTATTGCAATGGACGAAAAAGTCGAGACCCGCCGCTGGGTCTTCAAAGACGCCTGGATCAGCTGCATCGAATTTTCGGACTTCGATTCCAGCAGCGGCGTGCTGGTGGAAGAGCGCTTGACCATCCAGCATGGAGGTGTAGAAGAAGTCTGGCCCGGCCAGTTATAACGTGTGTGCGCCCTGGCCCAATGCATCAGAAATTGCCGCATTGGGCCGGTCTTGCTGGCATGTCACGCCAGGCGAATCAGCATCATAAAACCGATGCACACACCGATGATCTCGGCCAGGCCGATCCCGGTGGCAATCGCAACGGCCTGAATGCCCGGCAGGCTGTTCATCCCCTTTGGATTGTGCCGATCCCAGGTTTCCGACCCCACCAGCAACCCAATCGGCAGCCCTACAATGAACGCAACAAACAAGAGCAGCGGTCCGCTGGTGCTTTCATCGAGATATCTCGCACCCAGATAAAACACAATGAACATGATGGCAAAGATAACCAGGCCGATCGCGACGGCAGTGCCCGATCTTTTCCTGAGTTCTGTCAGGTATGGGGCGTCATCAAAGTAGGGCACGGCCATCACCGCATACGCTGCCAATGCCAGCGTTGATACTGCTGCACTCACCAGCACCCCCAACCAGGCAAACATACTCATCTAGCTCGATTCCTTCCCTTTTCTTCGCCGCTTTGCCTCTCGCCGCGCCAAGTATACCAGAACAAAGCTGGCCCTCAAGCGAAATTCGGTGTTATGATTACTCGCAGTACAGGGTCAAGAAGACTGCGCGAGGAGGCACGCACTTCATGACGACGAACGCTAGCACCTGGTTTTACACTGAACCCGAACATCGCGCCTACTTGATCGAGGAGCGCGTCAATCAGTCGCTGTGGGCCAACCGGATCAACGGAGCGCAGTTGAAATGCATTCAGGCCGAGCCGCCTTTCCGCATGACTGGCACCTGGAATGATCTGCCCATCACGCTTGAATGGGTCCCTAACGAATATGTGATCCTGACCGCCGAATCCGAGCATCCCCGGATTGATTCGCTGCTCATCGGTTTGAAAGAAGTGCTGGGATTCGTGCCTACAATTTCGTATATCACGCCCGAAAATGCTTTTGTTGCCGAGTGGCGGCGAGTAGCTGACGCCCCGCACATCGAATCCATTGCACGCAACCCGAAATATCGCAATATCAAACGGTATAAGTAGGTTGAGCCACTAAGCAGCTGCCTCCAGCAGCTCTCGAATCGAAGCTGCTGCGGAAGGGGTGCGAGGACCAATGGCTGGATCAAAGCCTAAGCTGACCTTTAACCTGGAACGTGATGTCGAAGTGTTGGCCGCAATGGCCGCCAACCTGACACCCTACCTCTATGAAAACGAGATTTACGGAGCCATGCCCGGTGACCTGCCGCGTCTGACATTGGGTGGGTTGCTTTTGCGCCTCCACCGGTTGACTGCGCTTGAGACTATCCTCTCACCCAATCAGCAGCATACCGTGCAGGATGCCCGGCTCAATTTTGAGGCCGAAGTGACCAAATGGGCTGTTCATTATGAGAAAAAACTCCAGGCCGAACTGTCGTCTCGCCTGGCAGCGCTGAGCCAGTTCCTGAGCGAATGCCAGGAAAATCGCGCAAACTGTGTCGCCGGGTACCCGGTCCAGGCCGAAAAGCGCACCATGATCGAGCATCTCAAAGCCGCGGCCCAGGAAAATGACGTGTTCGGGGACGACCTGGCCGCGCGCCTCGTCCACGTGGATCAACAGATCCGCCGTGTCGTGGAATCCGACGAATTCATTTTTTCCGACCCCAGGCTGCTGCCCGCCTACCCTGCCGATACCTTTTGGTGGCTCTACAGCCACATCGCCGACCGTTGATTGTTCGCTGGCAAACTCGCAAAAAACGACCGGCTTTCGCGCCGGTCGTTGTGATTCCAGTGCTACCCGTGGCGGGTTAATACTTTCAGACTCATGCCCGCTTACCATCCATGCTCCAGCCGCGTGATCAGGCGTTCCGGCATATCAAATCGCCGCATTTTCTGCTGAGTTACCTCAACAGGATATGGAACACGTCGATATTCAAACACCTGCTCTTGAACGTGTAAAATCCCGTAGGACGCATCCTTATTAGAATCGCGGGGCTGCCCCACGCTGCCAGGGTTGAGAATCAGCCGGCGGCCATTCAACTGGCGCGGCTCACCATAGACCGGTTGGATCGCCTCGGTATCCCCATGATCGCCCGCCAGCTTGAAGATCACCGGCGTATGGGTATGCCCGACAAAGCAGTATGGTGTTTCAAAATGAGGGAAATTCAGTGCGGCGATCAGCGGGTCGAGAATGTATTCCCAGATGGGTTCACGCGGGCTGGCATGAGCCAGTGTATACTGACCCAATACAAAGGTTGTGGGCAGCGCCGCCAGATAGGCGGTGTTTTCCGGCGTGAGTGTTTCGCGTGTCCACAACACAGCCCGGCGCGCATCCGCATTGAACGTACGAATATCCAGCCGCGCCAACGCCGCCCAGTCATGATTCCCGGCCAGGCACAAGTGTGGCAGACTGCGCAATAACTCGCAGCATTCGTTTGGGTCAGGCCCATACCCTACCACATCGCCCAGACACCAAACATAATCCCAATCCCCTTTGGCATCATCGAGAACCGTCTCGAACGCCGCCAGATTTGCGTGAATATCGGAAATGACGAGTATGCGCATACGGCCAACATCCTGAAGCGGGCAATCAATCTGCCGGTATCATAGCATAATTTACCGGGCATGGCGAATTAATAAACGGTAAATTAAGAATTCACACCTTCCAAACGCAGAGGCCCAGGTTAACTATTGTGTGTCACTTCGCACGCAGTATAATCAGGACCGTTTGGGATCATTAGCATCACGGTGATCTCCGCAAGAACCAGCCTGTTGCCACCATCTATAGGAACAAACAAAGAAGCATGGTCCCCAACACCTGTGATGGATTTGAATTCACCAGCCGTGATGCCCAGCACACGCATCAGATAGGCCGCGCGCTGGGATCATGCCTCCAGCCCGGCGATGTCATCTGCCTGTCCGGCACATTGGGCGCGGGCAAAACCGCCCTCACACAAGGGATCGCCGCTGCCTGGGGAGCTTTGGAAGCAGTCACCAGTCCGACCTTTACTTTGGTCCACGAGCACCGTCGTGCGCACGATGATGGTGTGCTGTACCACGTAGACTGCTACCGCTTGAGCGGCGCGCGTGATGCCTGGGGAATCGGCCTGGACGACATGTTGCTCGATCAGGCGGTGGTGATCATTGAGTGGCCCGAAAACATTCAAGACACCCTGCCCGCCGAGCGCCTGTGGATCACGATCGAAATCATAGAAAATGGCCAACGCCATATCGAAGTCAGTGCATCCGGGACGCGCTACCAACAGCTCTGCGCCTGGTTCCGCGATAGCGTTAGCCAACTCTAGAGCAGGAGCACACCGTTGTTACTCGCCATCGATACAGCCACCCGCAGCATGAGCCTGGCTCTGCATGATGGAAACCAGCTTATCTACGAGCACACCTGGACCACGGCCAACAATCACACCATCGAGCTTGCGCCTGCCGTCCACCGCGCCCTCCACACACATCATTTGACCGCTGGCGACTTGGCGGGAATTGCGGTAGCGCTCGGCCCCGGATCGTTCACCGGACTTCGTATCGGGTTGAGTTTTGCCAAAGGTCTGGCCACCGCCTGGCAAACCTCGCTGATTGCCATTCCGACATTGACCATTACCGCAGCAGCCCAACCCTGCTTCGACGGCGATCTGATCGCTGTGCTTCAGGCCGGGCGCGGGCGCATCTGCGCTCAGTCCTTCACCTGGAACGAGGGCACCTGGCAGCCCTGCGCCGAAGCGAGCATTAGCGCCTGGTCGGATCTGATCGCGCGCATCCAGCGCCCCACCCTTTTCGCTGGAGAAATCGACACCGAGGGGACGCGCCTGCTGGAATCGCACGCGCCCGTCATCCAGATCGCCCCTGCATCGCAGCGCCTGCGCCGGGCCGGGTACCTGGCCGAGCTAGCCTGGGCGCGGCTCAACGCTGGCGAAAGTGACGATCCTGTCGGCTTGACGCCTATTTACCTCCACCAGCCTGGGGTGCCACACCCATGAAGCCGGTTTATCTCATGCGTCATATGCAGGTAGAGGACATTCCTCAGGTGATCGACATCGATCAGGCTTCTTTCCCCATACCCTGGTCGCGTCGCACATACGAACACGAAATCGAGAATCGTGGCACCGCCCAAATGATCGTTGTGGAAACAAATCATTTGCCTGTGCCCGCGCGATTGGGCCTGTGGGGGTGGTTCCAACAGTGGCGCACACCGCGCCCGACCTCTCGGATTGTGGGATACGGCGGCTGCTGGCTGATCGCCGGGGAAGCGCATATCAGCACTATCGCCGTACATCCAGAATTTCGTGGGCAGGGGTTGGGTGAACTGTTGCTTGCCGGTATGTTGCAGCGAGCGATCACGCTCCAGGCGGATTATTCCGTGCTCGAAGTACGTGTCAGCAACGAAAACGCCCAGGCGCTCTATCGCAAATACGAATATCAGGTGGTGGGCCGCCGCCGCCGCTACTATCGGGATAATGACGAGGACGCCCTGCTCATGGAAGCCCGTCCACTCGATAGCGAATATCAACAACGCATGAACCAGCGCATTGCCGAACTGAAACAGCGGCTGGATTTCGTCGATCAGTTCACGACCATCATGCTTACCTGAAATATGATGCTTTCGCTTCACAGCCGGGTAAGCATACCGGGATAAGGAGAGATATCGTGTCCGAGCCGAAAACCATTGAAGAACGCCGCGCCGCGTTGGAAGAGATCGCGCAGCATATCCGCACATGTACTCTCTGCCCACTGCACACCGGGCGTACGCGGGCTGTGCCCGGCTTTGGGCGAGTTGATGCGGATATCATGTTCATTGGCGAAGCCCCCGGTTACCACGAAGATCAACAGGGGTTGCCCTTCGTAGGGGCATCAGGCAAATACCTCACCGAGCTGCTGGCCAAGATCGGGCTGACACGCAGCGATGTATATATCACCAATGTGGTGAAATGTCGCCCACCGGAAAACCGCGATCCGCTGCCCGCTGAAATCGGGACATGCCGCCCGGCCTATCTGGACCAGCAGATTGCCATCATACAGCCCAAAATCATTGCGACCCTGGGACGCTACAGCATGGCCCTGTTCTTCCCGCCCACCGCGCGCATCTCCAAAATACACGGCGAACCCCTCCGTGCCAATGGCCGCATCTACTATCCCCTGTTTCACCCGGCAGCCGTGCTGCGCAATATGAACCTGGCCCCGGCGATGGAACAGGACTTCAAGCGAATGCTCGATCTCGTCAAAGAGGCAAAAGATTCCGAGTCATCTGGCAGCGGTCCTGATGAGCCGCCACCCATGCCGCGCCAACTCAGCCTGTTCTAGGTCATCTGGGGTGCTCGCGGTTCGATGGAGTTGGGATTTGTCAAGCCCACAACTCGCGCTATACTCCGCCGCGATCTGGCAGCGGGCCAGGTCGGTTAGTTGCGCTCTTGTGCGTGAATAGACACGCAGTCTGCCAATACCATGAATATCACTCAGTTCATCCCGATCATGCTTGCGGGGTTTGTGGTCGCCGCCGGGTTCACCCCCATCACCCGGCGGTTAGCCTTCACATTAGGCGTGCTCGATCAGCCTAGCGGGCGCAAAGTTCATCGCACGCCCACCCCGCTCTTGGGCGGTCTGGCGATCTATGGAGCGCTGGTCCTGGCACTGCTTCTTTTTAGTCCGCCGCTGTATTTGGTCGAGTTTGGCGCAATTCTTGCAGGCACGTCCTGGCTTGCGCTGGTGGGCTTCATCGACGACCGCAACGGCATGAGACCTGAAATCAAGTTCAGCGCCCAGGTTATCTCCGCCATCGTGTTGATCCTCAGCGGCATTCATGTGCGCATCTTCGATTTTGCACCGCTCAACTATGCCCTGACCATTTTCTGGGTCGTCGGCATCACCAATGCCATGAATTTTCAGGACAATATGGATGGGCTAGCTGCCGGGATTACAGCAATTGCCTCCATATTTTTCTTTGTAATGGCCGTTCAAGAAGAGCTGAGTCTGGTCAGCAGCCTGGCAGCAGCACTAGCCGGGGCATCCGTCGGTTTCCTCATTTACAACTTCAACCCGGCTACAACCTTCATGGGCGATATGGGCAGCATGGTGCTGGGATTCCTGCTCGCGGTTCTGGCGATCAAGCTCGACTTCAACGTTCCGCGCGACCGCCAGGTGATCACCTGGATGGTGCCGGTTGTTGTTCTTGGCCTGCCCATCTTTGATACAACACTGGTCGTGTTTACGCGCCTGCGGGAACATCGTTCGCCCGCGCAAGGCGGCAAAGATCACACCTCTCATCGTCTGGCAGGCTTAGGCATGGCGCAGCGCGGTGCAGTTCTGACGATTTACGCGATTTGCACGATCCTGGGATTCACCGCCATCGCTTTGTCCAATGCCTCGATTGAAGAGGGCCGCATCATTGGCGTAGTGTTGGCGCTCGTTGCTGGGATAGCTTTTGCTACCCTGGAACTCATCTACAGCCGCAGCAAGCGTTGAGCACCCTGTTTGATGTGCAGTATCGATGTGCAGCATCAGTCGGCACCCTGACGAAAGGAATATCATGGTTTCATCCGAGACGTTTACCTATCTGGTCACTGGCGGTGCTGGTTTTATTGGCTCGCACATCGTCGATGCGCTGCTGGCTCGTGGACACAATGTGCGCGTCATCGACAACTTCTCAACCGGCAAGCGTGCCAATCTGGCCCATGTCGTTGACCGCATCGATCTTCGTGAAGCGAGTATCACCGACCGCGATGCCGTTATTGATGCCATGCAGGGAATCGATTATGTGTTCCACACGGCGGCCCTGGCATCAGTCCCACGTTCGATACACGATCCTGTCGCTAACAACGAGCACAACGTGACAGGCACGCTCAACGTGCTGGTGGCAGCCCGCGATGCGGGGGTTAAGCGCCTGGTCTATTCGGCATCTTCATCAGCCTATGGCGACATCGACGGCACGTACAAAATTGAGGACATGGCCCCTCGCCCACTCTCACCCTATGCCATCGCCAAGCTGGCCGCCGAGCAATACTGCCGCGTATTTACTACCATCTATGGCCTGGAAACTGTCTCGCTGCGTTATTTCAACGTCTTTGGTCCACGTCAGGACCCGCTCAGCACTTATGCAGCCGTGATCCCCAAATTTATCACCGCCATGCTCGATGACCGCCCGCCCACGGTTGAGGGAGATGGATTACAGACACGCGACTTCACCTATGTGGATAATGTAGTCCAGGGCAACTTGCTGGCCTGCCACGCGCCGGGTGTCGCAGGCGAAATGATGAATCTTGCCTGCGGAGAGCAGATCACGCTGCTGGATATGATCGCCATGCTCAATCGCATTATGGGCAAATCGATCGAGCCTGTTTTTGGCCCGCCGCGTCCCGGCGATGTGCGCCATTCACGCGCCAGCATCGAAAAAGCTCGCAGCCTGCTAGGGTATGAGCCTATCGTCAATTTTGAGGAAGGGCTGGCCCGCACAGTGCGCTGGTATGCTGAGCGCAGTTAACCAGCGCACCTTACACAGGATCACATGGCACTCACGCGCGTTATCCACCTTTCCAAAATGACCGGCATGGCCGGATCAGAGGGGCACCTGTTGATCCTGCTGGCCGGTCTGCGCGCGCGCGGGCTGGATGCGCAGCTGTGGATCCTTGTCGAGTCGAATAATCCTGTCCAATCGGTAGTGGATCAAGCTATTCAACGTGGCATCCCGGTCCGGCGTGTGGCGATCCCACATCACCTGTCGCCGGGTCTGTGGAAGCGGCTGCAAGCGGAGTTCCGCGCCGCCCGGCCCGATGTCGTCCACACACACCTGCTTCACGCCGATCTCTATGGCATCCCTGCCGCACGTTGGGCGCAGGTGCCCGTTGTGATTAGCTCGCGCCACAACGACGACAAATTCCGTTCGCTGCTGCCGGTGCGCTTGCTCAATCGCGGATTGTGGCGGCTTTGTGATGCCGGTATTGCCATCTCCGAGGCGATACGCCGCTTTTCCATCGAGGTCGAAGGTGCGCATGCAGACCAGGTAACTACCATCCGTTACGGCCTCGATCCGGCGGACCTGTCTGTTTCCGCCGCCACACCTGTTGATCTGCGCGCGTCGCTTCAGCTTCCTCCGAACACGGTGATCATCGGCTCCGTCTGCCGCCTGATCGAACAAAAAGGGTTGACCTATGCCCTTCGGGCCTTTGCCCAGGTCGCGCCTGACATACCAGACACGCATTACGTCATCGTGGGAGATGGCAATCTTCGCGCAAGCCTGGAAGCCGAGGCACGCCATCTGAACATTGCCGACCGGGTCCATTTCCTCGGCTGGCGCGAAGATGCGCGTGAAATCATGGCGGGGTTTGACGTCCTGCTGGCCCCATCACTATGGGAAGGTTTTGGCCTGGTGTTGCTCGAAGCGATGGCACACAGCCTTCCGGTAATCAGTACCCAGGTGAGCGCCATTCCCGAAGTGGTCGCCGATGGTGAAACCGGGTGGCTGGTCCCACCTGCCGATCCGGCGGCTCTGGCTTCCGCCCTGCGTATCGCCCTGCTCAGTCCGGCAGAGCGCCGGGCGCGTGGCGCGGCAGGGCGTCGCCGCCTGGAATCGTACTTCAGCGTGGACCGCATGGTGGATCAGACTCTGGCCGTTTACCAATCGCTTGACGCGCGGAAAACGAGGCGCTGATGTGTGGGTTATGCGGCATTCTCAACCTGGATGGCGCGCCGGTCCCCGCCGATGTCCTGGCAGCTATGAATGCCACGCTGGTCCATCGCGGGCCAGACCAGGGCGATCATCTGGTGAGCGGACCGTGTGGGCTGGCGAACCGCCGCCTGGCCATCCTTGATCTTTCCCCAGGTGGTGCGCTGCCCATGCGCAGCGCCGACGGCACGATCAGCCTGTCTTACAACGGCGAGATATACAATCATCTTGCGCTCCGCCCGTCGCTCGAAGCGCAGGGACATCGCTTCCGCTCGACATCCGACGCCGAAACGGTGATCGCGCTCTACCGTCAGCATGGTCTGAGCTTCGTCGATCACCTGCGAGGAATGTTTGCCATCGCCTTGTGGGATGCTTCTCGGCAGACTCTGATCCTGGCCCGCGACCGGGTGGGCAAAAAACCGCTGTACTATTTTCAAGATGATCGCCGCTTGATTTTTGGCTCGGAGATCAAAGCGCTGCTGGTTCATCCCAATGTGCCCCGCCGCCCGGCTCGTCACCTGACGCCGCTGCTGCTGGCTTATGGCTACATCCCTGCCCCGCTCACCTTTTTTGAGGGCATTCGGATGCTGCCGCCCGGCTACATCATGATCGCGCGCGCAGGCAGCATCACACAGCACGCCTACTGGACACCCCCTGTTTTTGCCGGAGCCGATCCCACCGCCAATGTCGCCGATTACCTGGATGAACTGCGCGCCACACTCGACGAGGCCGTAAAGCTGCGCCTGCTCAGCGATGTGCCACTCGGTGCATTTTTGAGCGGCGGGCTAGACAGCAGCCTGATCGTTGCCTACATGGCACGCCATACATCAGGTCCTGTCAAAACCTTTTCGATCGGTTTCAGCAGCGAAGAATCGTTCGACGAAACGCCGCACGCGCGCCGGGTTGCGGCCATACTAGGCACCGATCATCACGAATTCATCGTCGAACCTGGCGCGATGGACCTGCTGCCCTTCCTGGTCTGGCATCACGACCAGCCATTCGCCGATTCTTCGGCCATCCCAACCTATCTGGTCAGCAAGCACACCCGTGAGCACGTGACCGTTGCGCTGAGCGGTGATGGCGGCGATGAGCTTTTCCTTGGATATGATCGTTTCTACGGAACCACATGGGTCGAGCGCTATCGGCAGCTTCCCAGGCTCATCCGGCAGGTGGCCAGGGCGGTGATCGACCGGTTGCCCGAAGCAACGACCTACCGGGGACCGATCCAACGCGGGCGGCGTTTTATCATCGGAGCCGAACAATCCCCGGCGCTCGCCTATTTCGCCTGGGTGCGCCTGTTCGACGATGTGCAGATCGCCGCTCTTTTCGATGGCGACATCGACCCGGCACCCGGTCCACATTTTTCCGCCCTTTTCGATCCTGCTGACCCGCGCAGCCTGGTTGCTCAACTGCTTGACGTCAACCTGGTCACCTACCTGCCAGACGATTTGTTGATCAAAGCCGACCGGTCGAGCATGGCCGCCTCGCTGGAAACGCGCTCACCATTTCTAGACCACCGCCTGATCGAACTGGCCGCGCGCATCCCATCCAATCTCAAACTCAAAGGCAGCATGACCAAGTACATCCTCAAAGAAGCCGCCAAGGGAATGCTGCCAGACGACATTATCCATCGCCGAAAACATGGCTTTGGCGTCCCGGTGGGGCGCTGGTTCCGCGATAATCTGCGCGATTACGCTTACGAAGTCTTGCTCGATCCGGCAGCACAGTCGCGGGGATACTTCAGGCCCGGTGCTGTGCGTGCCCTGCTAGACGAACATACCAGTGGCGCGCGCAACCATGGTCAGCGGTTGTGGACTCTGCTCACCTTTGAATGGTGGCACCGTCTGTTCATTGATCCGTCTGTACCTGAAGCGCCCTGAATAGACCGAACATCCCTGGCCTGAGGACCTTGCAGCTATGCCCGCCTCACGTCCGATCCGAATTATGCGCATCATCGCCCGCCTGAACATCGGCGGCCCGGCGATTCATGTTACCCTGCTGACCGAGCGTCTCAGCCCACCCGATTTCGAGTCCCTGTTAGTCTGTGGGACAATCGGCCCTGGCGAAGGCGACATGACCTATCTCGCCCGCGAGCGTGGCATCGCCCCGGTGATTATCCCCGCATTAGGGCGCGAACTCTCCCCCTTGCGAGATATCCGCACGCTCATCACCCTGTGGCGGCTGATGCGCCGCTTCCGCCCAGATGTCGTGCACACTCATACGGCCAAGGCGGGGTTTGTGGGTCGCCTGGCGGCGTGGCTCGCCCGCGTGCCGGTACGTGTGCACACCTATCATGGACACGTCCTGCAAGGCTACTTTGGCCCGGCCAAAACCCGGCTGTTCCTGGCACTCGAACGGTTCACCGCCCGCCTTTCCGATCGTTTGATCACAATCAGCCCGGCGCTGCGCGAGGAACTTGCCGTCCGGTTTCGGATCGCCCCGCCCGAAAAATTCGCGGTGGTACCCCTCGGCCTGGAACTGGCTCCATTTGCCCATATGCCGCGCCGTTCTGGCCATTTCCGCGCGCAGCATAACATCCCACCAGATGTGCCGCTTATCGGCATTGTGGGACGCATTGTGCCGATCAAAAACCATGCGTTGTTTCTCCAGGCTGCCGCCCTGGTACGTGATCGCCTCCCCGCCGCACATTTTGTGATTGTGGGCGATGGAGACCTTCGGCGCGAGGTCGAAGACCAGGTGAATCGCCTCGGCCTGCGCCCGGCAGTGACTTTCACCGGTTGGGTGCAGGACCTCAAGCCGGTCTACAGCGATCTGGACGCCCTCGTGATCTCGTCGAATAACGAAGGCACACCCGTCTCTCTAATCGAAGCATTAGCTGCTGGAGTCCCCGTGATCTCTACGGCTGTC
The DNA here is from genome assembly GCA_034429275.1 of Anaerolineae bacterium. GTDB lineage: Bacteria > Chloroflexota > Anaerolineae > Aggregatilineales > Aggregatilineaceae > DAOUFU01. Next base: position 41,638 of record DAOUFU010000141.1, read on the forward strand.
GGCGGAGTCCCCGATCTGCTGCGCCAGGGCGAGTGGGGCCGGTTGGTGCCGCCCGGCGATGCGCTGGCCCTCGCCGAAGCGCTCATCGGTACCCTCGATCAACAGGAATCACCGTCCGAAATCCGTGCCCAGGTAGTCGCCACCTACGACATCGAGCGGCTTTGCGATGATCTCGCCACACTGTATCGACGTCTGCTGGCAGAAAAGGGATGGCGGCCATGATTCTGCCCGGCTCGCAGACCGATGTTTATCGGAAGTTCGCGATCGGCCTGGCATTGATGACGCTGCTGGTCGCCGTCTATCTGGTCACTTTCAACGGGTTTGCTATCAGCCGCGACGAGTGGTTCCTGTTCGATGCTACCGAGAGCATTGCGCGGCGCGGCACATTGGAACAAAACCTGCAGTACGATGCGTATCCTCCCACATCGCTCGCCGAAGTTGAACCACGTGCCGTCGATTCAGAGCCGCTTCAACCTATCCTGGCCGCGCCGCTGTTTCTGATTGCCCAGACCCTGCCAGGGATCGGCCTGGCACATACCGTCTGGCTGTTCAATCTACTGGTAACCGGCCTCACCGCAGGAACACTCTATCTCTACGGCCTGAACCTGGGATACTCTTTGCGAGTTGCTGCACCTGTCGCGCTAATCTTCGGACTGGGAACCATCGCCTGGCCCTACAGCCGGACCTTTTTCCGGGAGCCGTTGTTCACCTGGTTGACATTGCTCAGCCTCTTTGCGGTGCACTGGCTGCGCCGCCGCCTCGAAGCAGATCAACGACCATCAGGCGCGCTGCTGCTGTTGGCTGTGGCGCTGGCAGGGACTCTGCTCGCAAAAGAGGCCGCGCTGCTGGTGTTCCCCGCCCTATTCGTCGAAGCCCTACCGGCGCGTTTTGGCACTCGACGGTTTTCGCGCCGTATGATCGCAAGCTTGGTCATTCTTGCCCTGCTCATGATCGTGCTGGTCGTGCTCGTCCTGAATATTGAGACGTGGTTCGGCGTTAGCATCTCGCGCTACGCCTTCAAGGGCCGTCTCGACGCGGCGCGCCGCAATCTCTCCGATCTCTCAACAGGCATCATGGGTTACCTATTCAGCCCGGCCCGAAGCATCTGGCTGTTTTCGCCTGTGTTGATCCTGGGCTTTCTGGGTTGGCCGCGTCTCATTCGGCAGGGCCGATGGCGACAGGTCATCACACCGGCGGTGATGGCCGCTTCATTCGTGGTCGGATATGCCGCTGTGCGCGGCGCTGACACCTGGTATGGGGGCGTGGGCTGGGGCGCGCGCTACATGGTTCCGCTCACTCCGGTCCTGGCGCTGTGGCTGCTGCCCGTTACGGAATCGCTGATCGAGACTGGCACTCGCACCCTGCGGCGAGTCACTGCCCTGGCGGTACTTGTGCTGAGCGTCGGTGCGCAAATTCTTGCTGCATTGGTTCCCATCCAGTCCTATTCAGCCACTCTGAACGCCCAACAGCCGCCCATCATCGCCTGGGAAGAAGGCGCGTGGAGCTGGCGATGGTCACCCTGGCGCATTTATCTCGACCTGGTAGGCGATGTCACACCGGATATCGCCTGGAAACACGCCGTCGGCCCAACCTGGCTTGTGCCGCTGACGGCTGTGCTGCTGGCTACCCTGGCTTTGGGCTGGCTGATCTGGTGGCTGCGTTCGGACCGGGCGATTTCCCGCCGCATCGTCCTGCTCACTGCCACCTCGCTCAGCGCTACCCTGACTCTGGCGCTCGGTGTAAGCCTCTACGCCATCCGCCAGGACCCGCGTTATTCGGGCAATTTCAAGCCGCTGCGCGATCTGCTGACCGCCCTCGATAGCCACCTCCAGTCTGATGATGTCGTCGTGCTCAATGACTTCACCTATCAGCCGTTCTTTATGAACTACTACAAGCATCGCGCACCGATTGTATACACGCTGCCTCCCTCGCCCGGTGAGCGCAGCAGTCCCGACACCCAGGCCGAGGTAACATCGGCTGATCCCAATGATCTGATCTTGCCGGCGCACACCATCAGCCTGAACTATCTGGCCCAACAGCACGAACGGTTGTGGCTGGTGATCAACAGCAGCCCCTTCGTCACCTTCGCCGTGCGCCCGGTGGAGCAGTACCTGACTCGCCACTATTTCCCGGTCATGGAACTGGCCCCCAACGACGTTGCCCGCGCCGTGCTGTTCGAGACCACACCTGCCCCGTCATCACCGGGCACGCTCTGGCCGGAACATGTGCTCAACGCCGATTTTGGCGACAGCATACGTCTGGTAGGATACGACACCCCGGAAGATCGGATATATGACCCCGGCGCAATAGTCCCCGTCTCGTTACTGTGGCAGGCCCGCGCGCCGATTCCTCTCGATTATACGGTTGGCATCTTTGTCATCTCTGGCGAAGGGCAGGCCGTCGCGCAGCGAGATAGTTTTCCGGCCAATGCATTTGATCCCACACAACACTGGCGGCCTGGCTCGTATCACCGCGACAATCACGGCATCCTGCTTCCTGCCGGGATAGCACCTGGCGATTATGAACTATGGGCAGTGGTTTACCACTGGCAAAACCCCGATCAGCGCCTGCCGGTAAGTGATGTCAGCGGGAGATTCTTAGGCGATCACCTCCGGTTGGGCACACTGACTATCCGGTGATCGCCGGATCGCGGGTCCGTAGCACTGAGCCGCGAATTCAGGTTATACTGGCGCGCGTGGTTTGGAGCGCATCGTTTCCAATGAAGCCGGATGAAAGATTCTTCAGATGAGCGAGCTTTCGTTTGACCTGAACCGCTTGACAGGCTTCCTCACCGGCCTGTTGAACACGCCCAGCCCCACCGGCTGCTGCGCCGACGCCCTGACGTTCGTCGAAGACGCCTTCCGGGCATTGCCCATTCCCCACCTCGATATCCGCCGCAGTCCCAAAGGCACGTTGATCTTGACGTGGCCAGGCCGCGATTCGACTGCTCCGCGCGGCTTAACAGCGCATGTCGATACTCTGGGCTTGATGGTGAAGGAGATCAAGAGCAGCGGGCGACTCCGGACATGCCTCATCGGCGGTTACATGTGGAACGCTGTGGAGTTTGAGGGTGTGACCGTGCGCACCTGGGATGGACGTCGCTACCGGGGAACTGTGGTGCCGATCAAGGCCAGCGTTCACATCCACCGCGACGCACGCGATATGACGCGCGCTGAGGACACCATGGAAATCCGGCTGGATGCGCGGGTCAGCACGGCAGAAGAGACCCGCGCCCTGGGAATCGAAGTGGGCGATTTTGTAGCGCTCGACCCACGCGTCGAAATTTCTGATACCGGCTTTGTTCGCTCCCGCCACCTCGACGACAAGGCGGGCGTTGCCGCCATCTATGAAGCCTGCGCTGCACTCGCCGATGCCGGACTCGTGCCCGCTCAGTCTCTGACTATCGTCATCGCCCAATACGAAGAAGTTGGGCATGGCGCTGCTGAAGGATGGCCGACCGACCTGGCCGAGTTGGTGGCTGTGGATATGGCCGCTGTGGGCCAGGGTCAAAACTCGGACGAATTCAGCGTCGGGATTTGCGTTAAAGATAGTGGCGGCCCTTACGACCCCGCCTTGATAGCCCGACTGCGCACGCTTGCCGAAGCCCATAACATCCCCTATAAAACCGACATTTATTCCTTTTACGGGTCTGATGGAGGGGTGTATTGGCGCACCGGTGGATCGGCTCAAGTCGCATTGATCGGGCCGGGCGTCGATGCATCCCATGGCTATGAGCGTACACACCAGGACAGCTTGCTGCATACGACCCACCTGATCGCACGTTATATCCTGGCCTGATTTCCCGGTGCGCTGTCATCGCAGTCCTGACCGGGACAAGGAGTTGTTCATGGCACTACGCGGCATCATGTTTGACCTGGGGGGGACGCTGCTGCGCTTCCGCCCGGACCATATGAGTTGGGAATCGCTCGAAACCGAAGTCGCACAGCGCGTATATGCGTATCTGCGCGCGCAAGGCTTCGCCCTTCCCCCCGAGTCAGAAGCGATGGCCTCTTACTGGCAGCATTTTCATGCCCTTTGGGAGAACCCGGCCCATCTTCCTGCAACCGAACTCAAGCTCGATGTACAGACCACCGTGCTGGCTTGTCTATGGAATTTGGGCGATCTTTCGGCAGAAACACGACACGGCATGGCCCAGACGTACATCGCCGGCATGCGCGCATATCTTGAACCCATGGCGGGCGCAGCGGAGACGCTGCGTGCCTTGCGCGAGCAAGGTCTGCGAGTCGGCCTGATTTCTAACACCATCTGGCCCGACGCCGAACACATGATCGATCTTGACAGGTACGGTTTGACGCCCTTCATTGAGCATTTCATTTTCTCTGCCGAGATCGAATGCTGGAAGCCAGAACGCGCCATTTTTGAACGTGGGCTGGCCGCGCTCGACCTGCTCCCGCACGAAACCGCGTTTGTGGGCGATAGTCTCTATTTTGATGTTTGGGGCGCGCAGCAGGCCGGTTTGCGCGGCGTATGGATCGAATCGAGTCCGCACGTGCCCGGCGGCCTGACCGTTACACCGGACGCCTGTGTGACTACGCTGCCCGAACTTCTGCCTCTGGCCACCCGGTGGCAGAAAGATGACGCCCCATGGGCATGACCCTCTCTCGTCGCCTACCCTTCTGGTTGATCGGCCCACTGCTGGTGCTGGTGATGGTCCTGGCGGTCATCGCATATAACATGCTCAAGCCGCTCGAAGGTCCTATCCCTGCCGACGCAGGGGAAACTTATATCGGGCTTGAGCAAGGCACGACCGCTGACGGGTTTCCGCGCCTGGGCAGGGCGGATGCCCCGGTGATCGTTGAGGAGTTTTCGAGCTACGCCTGCTCTCACTGCCGCGATTTTCACGACAACCGTTTTCCCGCCCTGGTCGATGAGATTGCTTCCGGCCAGGTTCAGTGGGTAGTCATTCCGGTTCCTCACATTGGTTCCGGTGCCGGGGATGCCATGCGGGCAGCACTCTGCGCTGGCGAACAGGGGCGCTTCTGGGCCATGCACGATACGCTGTACAGCTGGCAGGGTAAGTTCTTGACACGAGTTTTCGCTCCCCAGCGGCTCAGCGAAGGCGCGGCTAATCTGGGGTTGAATGTGGCCGCGTTCGAGGCATGTCTGGAGTCGGAACGCATCTCAGCACAGGTGGACCTGGCTCGTCAGATATTCACCCAACGGAGACTCACCGGTACGCCCAGCTTTTTTATCAATGGAAAACGGGTCGAGGATTACCGCGAATTCGATGTTCTGGGGAGCGATCCAGTGGAATCAGAGGGAGATTCATGACAAACGCCCAGCCGATAATTGTGGATGCCCACCAGGACATCGCCTGGAATTACTTCAACAACGGGCGCGAGTACACAAAGAGCGCCTATTTCCACCGCCGCCGGGAACAGGGATCGCTGCTGGCCCAGCGTTATGGCTTGGCGATGAACGGCGCGCCGGATGCGATTCTGGGGCGTGTGGCGGTGATTTGCGCGTCGATCTTTGTCTCCCCGGCATCACGCACCATGTACTCTGACGAGCGCATGGTCTACACCACCCCACAGGAGGCCCACGATCTCGGCCAGCGCCAGCTAGACTATTATCACCGGCTGGTCAGCCAGAATCCGATCATTCAACTGATTGAGACACGCGCCGATCTCGACGCAGTTTTGGCGACCTGGAAACCAGGGCTTCCAATATCCGAGCATAAGCTGGGTCTGATGATCGGCATGGAAGGGGCCGATCCCATTCTTGACCCGCGCCAGCTTGAAGAATGGATCGAGCGAGGGCTGCGGCTGGTGGGTCCAGCCTGGACCCAAACGCGTTACAGCGGCGGAACCTACGCGCCCGGTCCACTGACCGACCTGGGGCGTGAGCTGCTCGACAGCATGGAAAGCTACCACATCATCCTCGACCTTGCGCACATGGCCCCCGAAGCGTGCCTGGAGGCCCTAGACCGATACGACGGGCCGATCATCGCAAGCCATGCCAACCCGCTCCGCTTCTGCCCATCCCGCCCGGATCGCAACCTTTCCGATGACATCATCGAACGCATCGCCGAGCGTGATGGGGTGATCGGCGTCATGCCGTTTAATCTCTTCCTGCTCGAAGATTGGAAGCGTGGCGATCCTAAAGAAGCCGCCTCGCTGGAAAACATCGTCGCCGCCATCGATCATGTCTGCCAGGTAACTGGCAGCGCCCGGCATGTGGGCATAGGCAGTGATCTGGATGGGGGTTTCGGCGCGGAGTCTACACCTGTCGGCATAGATACAGTCAGTGACCTGCTTTCGATTGGCCCGGCGCTGGCGGAACACGGCTATTCGCAGGATGATATAATGGCCGTTCTGAGCGGAAATTTTCTGCGCGTGCTGCGAGCAGCGTTGTCTGAATAGCGAGTGAGAGAGCGGTGCAGAAGAACAGCCAGGTCAGTATCACAATTGGTGCATTGGGCATTGTGCTCATTCTCATCGGCCTGTTTCCGGGGATTGTCGGGCTGGAAACCGTGCAGGGTGTGGGCGTGCTCCAGGTATTGGTCATCCTGACCGGGTTCAGTGTGCTGTTCGCCAGCGCTTACATGTACGTCAAACAATCCTTCTATGCGGGTCAGCCCAGCACCCTGGCCCAGAGCATTGGTATTCGTCTGACTCTGACCGGTCTGCTGATCGCCGCCGCCGCAGGGTTGGCCGATGTGCTGGGCTTTGGTACACATCCACCCACCAACACCGAGCGCCCCTTGTTAGGCTATTTGCAAGCATTGTTTCTGATCGGAGGTATTCTGCTGGGTTCATCGGGCGTGCTGATTTATGCCCTGTTTGGCCCCAGTGAGCTTCCGCCCGACCAGGTGAGCGAACCAGGGACGAATGATCACACGCCCGATACACCCTGATCACACTCCATCGCGCTCAGGAACGGCGGCTGGCACGCCAGGGCGTAATCAGCGCATAATTGAGCGCAATGCCGAAGATCACCATATCCATGATGATCCAGACCCATGCCCAAAGCGCTGCCGAACCGCCAAATTCGCGCGCCATCGACATGGCGTCGTTGTGCGGCATGATCGCTTCGGGCAGCGATACAATTTTGAGCAGCACCCAGGCATCGGTGATCGCTTGCAAACCGGTCAGGAATGCCAAAAAGGTCAGCGTGCCGATCAGCAGGGGCGGCGACCCTAAAAGGCCGATCAGCACCAGGACGAGCGCGCTCGCCAGCCCAACACCCACCGTCAGCCAGTTGCCATCTCCGGCAAAAACGAGCACCAGCACACCACCCGCCGCCAGGCCGATGACACCCTGCCATCGCTCGCGATCACCATCCCCGGTCAGCAGCCGGAAACCGCTCACGGCCAGCACGCCACCCGCAAACCCCAACTCAATTGTCGAAAGACGGTCCACGCTCAGCCCCGTGTATAACAGGGTCAGCACACCCACCAGGCAGCCCACACCCACTGCCAGCAGCCGCGGGCGTGGTGCACGGTGAGTCAGGATTAGCAGCAGCGCACCAAACAAAGCCGTGCCCACATACCCCGCCTGAATCACCACCGCGCGGCTGCCTCCGCTGGTATAGGCCAGTCCTGCCCCGCGCGATGTCACCTCAAACCGGACAAAATCCCCGCCGGTCAGCAGCGCGCCGAGGCCGTGCCCCATTTCATGAATCATGGTCACAAACAACCGAAACGGGTAAGTTATAAAGGACAGGCCCTGCACCTGCCACAGCCCGACGGCCAGCACAAAAGCGACTCCGGCCAGGACCAGATTGCGTTGAGAATGTTCCAGGCGTCTGTTTTCCATTGGATTAACACCCCTCCGCCAGGCGGATACGCCGTCTATTACCTTGAATCCTGATGAAAGGATTAGCCGATCATGATGTCACGTCCTGAGTCCGACGCGATCCGGTTTGGAACAGTCGGAAGCCCACAAACCACACCCAAGACTGGATCAGAAGCCGCCATTGAGTATTCTCGTCTGTTGGGGTTTGATCACCTGGAAATCGCCTGGGTACAGAGTGTGCGAGTCTCCGATGAAACCTGCACGGCGATCAAAGCCGCCGCCCAGAAGCATAATATTACACTCAGCATCCATGCCCCCTATTTTATCAATCTCAACAGCCAGACCGCCGATCTCATGGCCAAGAGCGACGAGCGTCTGCTCACTGCCGCTCGCAAAGGTCATCTTGCCGGAGCGCGCGATATCGTGTTTCATCCGGGGTCCTATCACAACCAGCCTGCTGAACAAGTGTACGAACGAGTGCGAGAGAAGTTGCTGGAGATTCGCCACATCCTCGATAGCGAAGGCGTCACGGTGACGCTGCGCCCCGAAACAATGGGTAAGCCGGCGATGTTCGGTTCACTCGATGAAGTCATTCAGCTCAGCCGTGATATTCGCGGTGTGCTGCCCTGCATCGATTTTGCCCACCTGCACGCACGCAGCGGAGCCATGAATACCTATGACGAGTTTGCAAACATCCTCTCGACCTTACGCGATCAGCTTGGCCCATTGGCACTGGAGACATTGCACGGTCACATGTCGGGTATCGCCTATTCTGAGCGCGGCGAACAGCATCACCTGCCACTCAACGAGGCGGATATTCGCTATCGCGATCTGCTGCAAGCACTGATAGACTACAAGGTGCAAGGCAGCATCGCGGTCGAAGCGCCCGATCCCTTTCACGTTGCTGATGCGCTCACCCTTCAGGCGACCTTCCGCCGCTTGCGCGATCGCCGCGAAAATGAGAGTTTGATGAGCAGCGACGAGGAATCGTAGGCCAATCGTTTGGTCGTCTTTGGGCAGAGGGGTATCATTGGGCCATTTCCTGTAGACGCCGCCCATATCCGGGAAAACAGCAGTCAAGGAGCATAGTCGTATGGGTCAAAATTATGGCAACCTGCGTCGGCGCACAGGCGACTCGAGCTGGCAATGGTTGATGATGGGGATGCTGCTGGGCGTGGGGTTCGCCGCCGTAATCTGCGTGGCGGGCTATGCAGTAGGGGCAGTCACCTTCCCCGCGCTCGAAGACGAAGCAACCCAGGCGGTGCAGATCGCGCCCAACGAGACCGAAGTCGCAATGCAGGCTACCGCACAAGCCGCTTCTCCGACGGTGAATCCTGAAGTGGCCGGGCTGCAAGCTACTATCGCCGCGCTCGAGACAGCCAGTGCCAACACCCTTCCCTCAGATACGATTCCATTCACTCCCACACCTTCCTTGCTGCCAGGAGCTGAGGGACAGGCGGACGCTGCGATTGTAGGAACATCCACCTCGCAGGCTCTTCCCCAGGGCGAACAGCCAGTAGGAACCCAGCCGGGAAATCTGGCTGCGCCAATGGTAACATTCAATACTGAGCCACCAGTTCCAGCGGGCCTCCAGGGCATCCTCACCGAGATGGTCACAGTCAATGGTGGTACCTTCCTGATGGGTACCACGCCCGAAGAAGCGCAGCTTGCAATGGATGACTGCGCAATCTATGGCAAGGTGTGTACCGATCCCAGCCTGGTGAACGACTCGATCCCTGCCCATCAGACCACTGTGGATCCGTTCCAGATGGAGATCTACGAGGTCACAGTCGCCCAGTACGTCGCGTTCCTGAACTGGCTTGGTCCCAACAGCCACAAGACAGGGTGCCAGGGCAATCCTTGTGCCTCGACCACAGCCGAAGACCAGTACAGCTACGTTCAATTCGACGGTACCACCTACTCGGTGGTGAACCCCCAGTTCTATTCCAACCACCCGATCACGTATGTCACCTGGTATGGCGCGCAGGAATACTGCTCCACCATCAACCGGCGACTACCGACTGAGGCCGAATGGGAACGTGCAGCACGTGGACCAGAGAACCGCATCTACCCCTGGGGCATGACCTTTGATACCGCCCGCGCTGCTTCATCGGTCGATGAGCAAATCGGAACAGTACCCGTCAACGCTTATCCGAACGGGTTAAGCCCCTATAACATCTACAACATGGCCGGTAATGTCTCGGAATGGGTCTATGACTGGTACCAACCCGACTATTACACCCAGCAGATCAACAATCCCGTCCCTAACCCCAACGGTCCCATCAGCGGTTTGGAACGGGTGCATCGCGGCGGCAGTTGGGATACGGCCCCTCTGTTCCTGCGCACGGTGCATCGTCTGAGCTGGCCTCCGAACAGCGGCTCCGCCTCCATTGGTTTCCGCTGCGCGAAGGATGCAGTAGCGGCCCAATCCGGCACAACAACCGGCTCGTCAGCCACGGGCCAGACAACGACTAACACTCTGCCCGGCGCAGCGCCTACGCTGGCCCCCGCCCCCACTCAAGCGCCTGTGTCACTGGCAACCCCTGCTCCGACTCAGGTCCTGGACCCCGGCTAACCCGCCTGACTATTGCTCGCAGGTGTCCGCGTAAACCGTGGACACCTGTTTTTTTATGCTCGCTGACGCGCTATAATGAGGCGCGTTGCGGTCGTGTTTTGTACGTGTGCCGCCCATGCGACCTCACCTGCCCACCCATTAAAGGACCTCTCTTATGAAGATCGCCATTGGCTCCGATCATGCGGGCTATCCGCTCAAACAGCAGTTGGTTGAACTCCTGCGTGACCAGGGGCACGAAGTGATTGATGTAGGTACCACTAACGCGCCGACGCCGGTAGACTATCCCGATTTCGCTCAGGCCGTTGCACAAAAGGTAGTCTCAGGCGCAGCCGAACGCGGCCTGCTCGTTTGCGGAAGCGGAGTAGGCGCATCGATTGCCGCTAATAAAGTCCCCGGCATCTATGCCGGGCTGTGCCACGACACCTATTCAGCGCACCAGGGCGTTGAGCACGACAACATGAATGTGCTCTGCCTGGGCAGTCGAATCGTGGGTTCCGCCCTGGCGCAAGAACTGGTCACCGCCTTTTTGAATGCCCGTTTTGAGTCCCACGAAGAACGCCATGTGCGACGTCATAACAAGGTAAGGGCCATCGAAGCTGCCTTCGGGCAAGACTGATCACAGACTTTCTCCGCCATGAATTATTCTTAACGCCGTATTGCAGGAGGTTTTTGGGGATGACCGCCAACCGGCTGATTGACGTACAGCAGTTCGGCCAAAGCATCTGGATGGACTATATCCGGCGCAGCCTGATCACATCGGGCGAACTTGATCGCCTGATCGAGATGGGAATTGTCGGCATGACCTCGAACCCGACCATCTTCGCCAAAGCCATCGCCGATACTGAAGAATATGACGATGCCATTGCAACTATGCTCGATCTTGACGCCCCGTCGATCTACGAGCATCTGGCCGTCGCTGACATACAGGCTGCAGCGGATGCTCTCCGCCCGGTCTATGATTCCACCGCCGGCCTGGACGGTTACGTCAGCCTCGAAGTATCACCGCTGCTGGCTTATGACACCGCTGCTACCCTTAGCGAAGCGCAGCGCCTGTTTGCCCTGGTCAACCGCCCCAACGTCATGATCAAAATCCCGGCCACCCAGCAGGGATTGCCCGCCATTGAGGACGCGATCGCAGCCGGCGTCAACGTCAACGTGACCCTGCTGTTCGATGTGGACAACTACGCTCAAGTCGCCGAGCGTTATATCGCCGGGCTGGAACGCCGCCTCGCTGCCGGGCAAGATGTGTCCCATATCGCCTCGGTCGCCAGCTTTTTTGTCAGCCGCATCGATACGGTAGTAGACAACATCCTGGAGAGCAACATCCTCTCCGGGCGTCAGCGTGGGGGTTATGAGCACATCCAGACCAATCGTCGCTTGCAGGGCAAAGCCGCCATTGCGAATGCCAAGCTCGCCTATGAGCGGTTCAAGACACTGTTTGAAAGCGAACGATTCGCGCCTTTGCGCGCCGCAGGTGCGCACGTTCAGCGGCCACTCTGGGCCAGCACCAGCACCAAGAACCCCAACTATCCGGCGACCATCTATGTTGATAACTTGATCGGCCCGCACACGGTCAACACACTCCCGCCTCAAACGATCGAGGCGTTCCTCGAACAGGGTATGCTTGCTTCAACGCTGGAGGCAGATGTCAGTGAAGCTCACCAGGTCATGGCCGATCTCGCCTCAGTGGGCGTGCAGATGGACAAAGTCGCACAGCAGCTCCAAAGTGATGGTGTTGAAGCATTCGCTAATGACTATCGCCGCCTGATCGAGGCGGTTGAAGGGAAGCGGCAGGTACTGCTCACCGGCGTCATGGCACGACAGACCTTGACCGCTGCCGAATATGAATTTGGGCTGCGTGCAGCGCTGGAACGCCTGACAAAAGACGATATCGTGCGCCGAATCTGGGAAAAAGACCCTTCCGTGTGGAAGGAAGAAGCCGCACACCAGCAGGAGATCAGCAACCGGCTGGGGTGGCTCGACGTGGTGAACGCCCCCGATGAGTTCTACGTACCCTTGCGCCAGCTTCAGGCGGATGTTCGCGCCAGAGGGTTCACTCATGCATTGCTGTTGGGCATGGGCGGCAGCAGCCTCTCCGCTGAGGTCATGCGCCAGACGTTTGGCGTCTTGCCCGGCTTCCCCGATCTGATCGTGCTGGATACCACCGATCCCCAGGCAATCGCGCTGGCAACCGCCGCTGCCGATCTGGACCGGACTCTGTTCATCGTGTCCACCAAATCCGGCGGCACCATCGAGACACTCTCGCTGTATAAGTATTACTATGGCTTGATCTCAGAACGTCGTGGTGACGCGGCAGGTAGTCAGTTCTGCGCCATCACCGATCCAGGGTCCGAACTCGAAACCATCGCCCGCGAAAAGCAGTTTGAATACCTCTTCCTCAACCCAGCCGATATAGGCGGACGGTTCAGCGCCCTCAGCTACTTCGGATTGGTGCCTGCCGCCATCATGGGGTTGGATGTGGACCGATTGGTCGCCAGTGCCCGCACGATGGCGCTCGCGTGCGAACGCCATATCCCGGTGAACAGCAACCCGGCAGCCTGGTTAGGTGTGTTGATGGGGCACCTGGCTGCGGACCGCCGCGATAAAGTCTGCCTGGTGGCTTCGCCGCGTATCGACAGCTTTGGTCTGTGGGCCGAACAACTGATCGCCGAAAGCACAGGCAAAGAGGGAAAAGGGATTGTACCTGTCGCCAGTGTGGACCCAGACGACCCGCGCGATTTCGACGATGATCGGCTGTTCGTCTATCTGCGCCTGGACGATGCAGATAACACCTTGCGGGATGCCCAGATCGATGCACTCAAGCGCGCCGGTCATCCCGTCTTGACCCTGCGCCTTCGCGATGCCTATGACCTGGGCGGCGAGTTCTTCCGTTGGGCGTTGGCCACCGCCATTACCGGCCATCTGATGCGTATCAACCCATTCGATCAGCCCAACGTTGCCGAAAGCAAAAAGAACACTGATCGCCTGCTGCAATACTTCCGCACCCATCACCAGTTGCCGGATATCCCGCCTGTGCTTGAGGAAAACGGACTCAAGCTCTATGCCGACGAGCAAACCGCCATTACGCTGCGGCGCATTGGTGAGCAGCGTGGTTTCGCCTATGGTGAACTGGTCAATCTGTTGTTGGCCCACATGAGCCTGGCCCGTTCCGGGGACTATATCGCGCTAATGGCCTACCTAGCCCCCACTCAGAAGCATAACGACCTGCTCGAAGCGATTCGGCGCGAACTGCGCCATGCTACCACGCGTGCCGTGACGTTGGGATACGGGCCGCGCTTCCTGCACTCCACCGGCCAGTTGCACAAAGGTGGCCCGAATGACGGCGTGTTCATCCAGATCACGGTAGACAACAACGAGGTCATCCCTATTCCAGGCGAGCCATACGACTTCATGCTGCTCAAACGTGCCCAGGCCCAGGGCGATCTGGAAGCGCTGCAAAGCAAAAATCGGCGTGTGGTTCGCTTCCACCTGCCGGCGGGCAGTGTCTCCGCAGGGCTGGAACGAGTCCTGAATGCCATCAAAACGGCTGCTGCGCAGCATCAGGTAGGATAACCCTCGAAAACCGTATCACCTTCTGGCTGGGCGGGGTCACATGACTCGCCCAGCACTCTTTTCTCCCTTCAGCTTACCCTCCCTGCCCCGGTGGGCCTGCTGTATCATTAAATTCATCTTTACTTTTTAACTAAACTGTGCTATGATGTGGCATCTCTTGTTAGCGGCTCCCCTCAGATCGCCTGATTTTGGCGGTCTCTTATTTTTGGTGCGAACCGCTAAATAACTGAGCTCGACTTTCGAGACACAGCGGTTGGCTGTGTTTTTGTGCAATAGGCCCATGAAAGGCTGTGTTGCATAGGTGTTGGAAATGGCACCGCTGCATATTCCAGCGGCAATGGCCCCGGCAGACTGTGCGGCGAGTGTGACCGGGGTTCTCACACATGGAGGAGTGGGATGGTTGACGAAATCCACTACTTGACCTTAGAGGGTCTCAAAGAATACGAAGAGCGGCTGGCCTACTTGCGCAATGTCCGACGCCAGGAAGTTGCCGAGCGGCTGCGACTGGCCCTTGAAGAAGGCGGCGAGTTGGTTGAAAATGCCGAATACGAAGACGCCAAAAATGAGCAGGCATTCGTTGAAGGCGAGATCATGCGCCTGGAAATGATCCTGAGCAACGCCGTCGTCATCGAGGAAGACGACAGCTCGCGTGATAGGGTGGTCCTGGGTAGCAAGGTCACCGTGCAAGAAGTCGGCACCGACACGGTCGAGCTGTATCACGTCGTCGGGGCAGCCGAGGCCAATCCGCGGGCGGGGAAAATTTCGTTCAAAAGCCCGGTTGGGCGTGCGCTGATGAACCACAAAAAAGGCGATCGCGTGGTGGTCGATGTGCCCGATGGCCACATCGAGTTTGAGATCAAGAAGATTGAATAGCCTCTCACGCCCCTTGCGGTAGGCTATGATCCGCCCATGCCAGCTTCCCGCTCGCGTGGGCGGTATTATGTTGCGGTCATTTCACCCGCCGTACTGAGTGCCGGGTGAAAACGTTGGCAGAGGAGAAAGATGCCCGATGTGGCAACCATCCAATAACCTGGAACAAGAACGCCTCGACAAACTTCGCCAGTTGCAGGCGCGCGGCGCATCCCCCTATCCCAATCGAGTCAAGCGCACCCACACGACGGTTGAAGCCTTTCGCGCGTTTGAGGCCGTCGAAGACCAGGCGATTCCGGTCGAAGTCACAGTATGCGGGCGCATCGTACGTCAGAACCTCAAAGGCAAAGTGTATTTCGCCCACATCGAAGACGGCGAAGGCCGCCTTCAGTTGTTCGTGCGTATTGATGCCGTGGGCGAAGACGTTTACGACATGATTCGCAATGACATCGACCTGGGCGATTTCGTTCAAGCCAGTGGCACGATGATGCGAACTCGCGCCGGTGAAGTGAGCGTGTTGGTGCAGCATATCAACGTGCTGGCCAAAGCACTTAGCCCATTGCCCGTCATCAAGGAACGCGTTCTGGACGACGGGACTATCGAGCGCTATGGCACGTTCAGTGATGTCGAAGAACGTTATCGCCAGCGCTATGCTGACCTTGCCGTGAACCCCGACACGCGGGATGTCTTCCGCAAACGGGCCAAAACCATCCATGCCCTGCGCACCTTTCTCGATAGCGAGCGTTTTCTCGAAGTCGAGACGCCCATTTTGCAGCCGCTCTACGGCGGCGCTGCAGCGCGTCCCTTTATCACCCATCACAACCAGCTCCACCAAGACCTTTATCTGCGCATCAGCTTTGAGCTGTACCTCAAACGCCTGCTGGTCGGGATGTACGATGCCGTTTACGAGATCGGGCGCGATTTCCGTAACGAAGGCGTGAGCTTCAAACACAACCCCGAATTCACGCAGCTCGAGTTCTACAAAGCCTATACCGATTATCACGGTATGATGGACTTGACCGAACGCATGATCGCCTATGTTGCCCAACAGGTCACCGGGAGCACCATGATCACAGTGGAGGGCAACGTGATCGACCTCACGCCGCCCTGGAAGCGCATCACCCTGCGCGACGCCATCCGCGAACGTTCCGGGATCGACTATATGGACCATCGCGACGCCCCCTCGCTTTTTGCCGCCATGCAGGCGGCAAACATTGAAGCATCACCCAATGCCACCTGGGGTAAGCTCGTCGATCACCTGTTGAGCACTTGCGTCGAACCGACTCTGATCCAGCCCACCTTCATCCTCGACTATCCGCGCGATAT
This sequence comes from Anaerolineae bacterium, assembly GCA_034429275.1. Lineage (GTDB taxonomy): Bacteria > Chloroflexota > Anaerolineae > Aggregatilineales > Aggregatilineaceae > DAOUFU01. The sequence goes on from DAOUFU010000141.1 coordinate 57,739, forward strand.
CTCGCCCTTCGCCAAGATGGTTCCCGGCGACAATTTTCACGTGGAGCGCTTCGAGCTGTTTGTGGCTGGGATGGAGATGGGCAACGCCTTCACCGAGCTGAACGATCCGCTCGACCAGGAAGCGCGCTTCATCGAGATGGGCCGTCTCTATGCCGATGAAGACGATGAGGCAACGCCCATTGACGAGGATTACCTGCGCGCCATGCGCTACGGGATGCCGCCCTGCGGCGGCTGCGGGATCGGCGTAGACCGGCTGGTCATGCTGTTGACCGATCGCAGCACCATTCGCGAAGTGTTGCTCTATCCTCACCTGCGCGAGCGGAGCTAGACTACAGCGAGGGCGTTATCGACCATACCGCCCTCGTTTTTGACTCTGGACATCAACTGGACAATCTGCCCAGGCTGACGATAATAAAGAGTGACGGTCGGGAGGACTCATGGCTACTACTCATTCCATATCCGAAAGCCTGGATTTTCGCGCGATTATCGACGGGTTGGGACAGGGCATCCTGATATTCGACTCGGATAATCGCCTGGTGCTCGATAATGTCGCTGCTCGCGCCATCCTGGGGGCCAATCTGGTCCTGGTACGCGCCGAGGGCTGGCGTGCTGCAGCACTTCTGCTCGATGCCGCCAGCGACGAGCAGCCCAGCGCCGATGAGATTCGCGCCAAAGCGCTGCGCCAGGCAGAACCGGTGCGTTTCCACACCTTTCTCAGCGGCGTCTATACACCCTGTTGGGCAACGGCTATCTATGGGCCCGGTGGGGCCATCTACACCATGATCACCCTCGAAAGGCCCGACTGGTCCGCCCTGACCGACTTGATGAGCACCTTCCGTGAAGAAGCGCTCACCTCGATCTCCAGTACGCGAGGTCATGCCGAACTGATCCGGCAGGTTATCCGCCGCCGCACACCCGATACCACCACCGATCAGTTGGCGCACCAGGTCGGCGGTTTTGCCGACATCATGAGCGTACACATGTATCGTCTGGATATGCTCATGGGCCAGCTTCATCGCCTGGAGATGATCCGTACCGGTCAGTTGAGCAAACTGATCCGCGCCAACCGCAGGCCCATCGACCTGGCCGGATTTGTGGAAGATTTCCTCGAAGATCTGGTCGAGACCCCTCTGGTCGAACAACCTGATCCCTCAGTCGATTACCGAGATCGGATTCACGTCGATATTCCAGATGGCGTCACGATTTCCGCTTCCCACCAGCACCTGACCTATGCCTTCCGCGACCTGCTGCGCAACAGCGTCATGTACAGCCCACCAGACGCTCCAATTGCCATCCGGGCGGTGCTTACGCCGAAGACCCGCAGCGTACAGGTCGACATAATTGACCAGGGCTGCGGCATCCGCGAAAAAGAGAGCAGCCGGGTCTTCGCCCCCTTCCAGCGCGCGCGCCAACCTCACGTTATGGCCGAATTTGGCTATGGGCTGAGCCTGTACCTGGTCAAGATGGAAGTCGAAGAGATGGGCGGCAAAATCTGGTTTACCAGCGAAGAAAAAGCCGGGACCACGTTTAGCCTCAAGCTGCCTTTGTGGCGACCCTCATAGGCATGACCAGGGCCATGACAACCCCTTCCGCCGATAACGGGCAGTGGATTCAACCACTGAGTGGAACATACATTGGCCTGGACCGCGCCGGAGTACTCCGGCAGGTGTTGGGGGTGCGGGCTCTCGAACCTTCACACCCGGCAGTCGCCCTTCATGACATGACCTGGGCGCACTTTATCGAGTCCTATGCCGACCCTGCTGCCTATCACGGATTGCACTGGGGATGGCAGGCGATCATCGAGGGATGTGTTGCACGCCCCTACTGGCCGGCAATGCTGCCGTTTGCTCAGGGATGGGTGGCTTCTATTCGCCCCGTAGAAAACGATCCACGGATTACCGCGGTTGTTCACGTACGACGTGATCGTGCCGCCCAGATAAGCGCCACACTTGAGGCAATCGCACAGCACACGCTGGATCGTGCAGCACAGGTCGGTCAGCAACTGCTTGCGGGTACTGCCGGTCCAATGACTGACATGCAGGTTAATCACGCACGCGGCATCGCCCAAAGCATCATCCACACCCGCCTGCTTCTAGAGCAGCTCGATGCAGAAATTTTCTCGCTGGCAGGGTCCGCGCCTGCTCCCTATTCCATCTCTAGCTTGTTCGCCTTCCAAAAGCACGATTTTGTGGATCGGCGCATTGTGACCCATCGCCTCGGTCTCGAACATCATTGGTCGTCGGAGCAGGTATACTGCCAGCCAGGGCTGCGCGCAGTTGTGCAACAGGCCCTTCATACATTGTTTCAGCGCATCAACGAAGAGACGTCAATCCGCCTTGAAGATCACCTGGCAGACGCTGGACAGGCGTGCCAGGTACAAATTCAATATCGTAGCCGCGACCCTGAGCTGCGCGTGAGCGAGCGCGTGCTGCCGCTTACCCTGTCAGATGCGCAGGAAATGGGGACCACCCGCCACATCAACCGCCTGGTCACCACAATCGATGCCCCGCTGCGCGCAATCAATGGGCGCGCCTGGGCTGAACCTGCCCCGTCGCAACTCGATGCAGCATCCATCGTAATGCTGTTGCCTCGCTGGATACCGCCTGTCCCCCGCTGAGGGCGTGCACCGATTAACCCTACAGCATTTTTGACGAGTCATTTTTCCCATGCTACACTGGAAAAGTCTTGGGGGAGTGGTGAAATGGCAGACACGATTGACTTAAAATCAATTGCCGAAAGGCGTGTGAGTTCGAGTCTCACCTCCCCTACTCCATGATCGTCAGCGCCCGGTAGCGGGCGCTGATTTTTTGGCATGGTGCGATCATCCAGATAATCAGTAATTGACGCTTCTATTACGCCATGTTAAAGTGAATTTGCCGTCCCCACGAACCGATCACACCACGCACAGACGGCGAGTGCACGGCCTCGGACGCGCCAGCATGGTCCGGGCCAAACGCACTTTGCCGCCGCAGGTTTCGCAGGGCCGACACCATTTCATCCAGGTTGAAACGATCGCTATTCGCGCTGTGCCATGCACGATCATCGGGCCATCCGAAGACCCTTTATCCGGCTCGTGATCGGCAACGCACCCGCTGTGTTATCTATTGGGGTGCGGGCGGCAGAGTGGTGATCAAGGAGGCGTTATCCCATGAGTTCCGAAGCCATAGTGCGTCTTTTGGGCATGATGGCATTTGCCCTGCTCGGAGCGCTGCTCGGTGTCGATTTATCCGATGCCCTGTATCTTCCCGCTGAAGCCACTGGCCTCACCTTTTCGTTGATGGGCGCGCTCACCGGCCTGTTGATCACTCCGTGGCTCACGACCTACCCCGCGCGCATGGTTCGGCGCATGTTGACTGTCATGCCCGCCGAAACGCTGCTCTCTGCCGTGATCGGCCTGCTCATCGGCGCGGTCACCGCAGCGCTGTTGGCTGCGCCACTGTCGCTGCTGCCCCGACCCTTCGGGCAGGTTCTTCCGACTGTCGCAGCAGTGGTAACCATGTATCTCAGCGCGGCGGTGTTCGCGCTCCGTGCCCGTGATATCATGATCCTGGCTTATGGAGGGCGCATTCGGGGAAGGCTGAGCCAGTCCGGTGGATCAAGCCCTACGCTGTCGTCCAACGAGATTTTGATGGACACCAGCGTAATTATTGATGGACGCATTCTCGACATCAGCAAAACCGGGTTCATTCAAGGTACGCTGCTCATTCCGCGTTTTGTACTGAATGAGCTTCAACACGTGGCCGATTCGCCGGAAATGCTGCGCCGCAACCGTGGCAAGCGCGGCCTGGAAATCCTGAGCGAAATGCAGCAGCAAGAAGGCACGCCCGTCCAGATTATCGACGATGACATCGAAGGCGTGAACGAAGTAGACGAGAAATTGATCCTTCTTGCTCAGGCACGTCGAATCCCGGTGATGACCAATGATTTCAACCTGAATCGCGTGGCCGAACTGCAAGGTGTGACCGTGCTTAACATCAACGAACTGGCCAACGCCCTCAAAGCGATCTTCCTGCCCGGCGAAGTGATGGACATTCACGTCGTGATGGAAGGTCGAGAAGCCGATCAGGGCGTGGGATATCTTGATGACGGCACGATGGTCGTAGTTGAGAATGGCAAGCGCTATATGGACCGGACCATCCCGGTTCTGGTCACTCGCTATATTGTGACTAACGCGGGCCGGATGTATTTTGCGCAACCCGAAGGGTCGCTTCGCCAGTAAAGCGATCCTTCGGTTCAGCGGCCAGGCAGTGTTGACATTTGTGCTCAGAACACTCACTTTTTCATCCGTAAATGTCAACACGGCCTAATCCTTGTAATCGCGCACCCGGTTCATCTCCTGCCGAACCATGCGCCAGGCGCGCTGTTCGGCTTCATACAAGATGCGCTCCTCATCCAGTGTGAGCAGCTCACGCCCGCGCATGATCAGCCTGCCATCCACGATGACCTCGGTGACATCGCCCGCCTGGCCATTGTGCACCAGGTTAGCGATCAGGTCGTGGCGCGGGCGCAAGTGGGGACGATCCCAATCCACCAGGATCAGATCTGCCGGGCGTCCCTCGGCCAGAACCCCAGATTCCCCAAAGCCTAACGCCTCGGCCCCCCGCTGAGTCGCCATCCGCAGCGCGGTATCCCCAGGCAGCGCTTCGGGGTTCTCCTGAGAATACTTTTCCAGCCATACCTGCTGTTTGATGATCGTCCACATATCCAGAGTCGCGTTTGAGGCCGGTCCATCCGTGCCCAGCGCGCTCCGGCGAATACCTGCTTCGGGAAGAGCACTGATCGGCGTACGTACCGGCATTGCCAGCTTCATATAGGTCACCGGCGTGCGCGCGATGAAAACCCCTTTCCCGGCGAGAATGGGCAGATCCTCCGGTGTCAGGGCCAGGCAGTGCGCGGCAATTGTCGGGTGGTC
>DAOUFU010000142.1:0-17555 GCA_034429275.1 Anaerolineae bacterium
ACCCAGAAAAACAGCGCTGCCGGTGGGCACGCTGTGGGGTGCGACCTCTCAGCCTGGGAACCCAGGCTGCAACGCTGCGCGGGTGCTCTTTGCCGCGCAGGGGTGCCTCGCGTGAGCGGGGCACGCCAGCCTCACCGGCGCATGAGGTGCGAGCTTTTAGCTCGCAACGCTCCCGGACAGCCAGTCTGCGCACATGCCCCGTAAGACACACCCGTCTTACACGGCTGATGGCGCTGTCCGGGGGCGTAGGTCACCGCCGCACGGCGGTGACTGGGCGTGCTGCAAGGCACGCCCGAAGTGCGCACAAGCACGACAACCGACCAGGGAAATTTGCTCATTCACGTCCCCAACCGCTCTGCAAAGCGCGACCGGCTGCAACACAGAAACGACACGCTCGCGCGTGCCGTTCTGTAGTGTGGGGAGAGGTCGTGCGGGCTAGAAGGGCATATCCTCCTCTGCGCCGGTGTCGGCAGCCGCTCCGCGCTTAGTGATGATGAACTCCACGCGGCGGGCGGTCACTTCCAACTGCCCCTGCGGGGTCTTGTCTTGCGCGCTCCATACCGCCACCTGGAAGCGCTCCGCGTGCACGCAGACCAGGTCACCCTTGCTCAGGTGCCGGTGGCAGACTTCCGCCTGCTTGCCCCAGACCGCGACCCGCACCCAGACGGTGGTCTTGCGCTCGCCGTAGCCCTGGTCAATCGCCAGGTTGAAGTTGGCGACCGGCTCGCCGGATTGCGTGGTACGGAGCTGGGGATCATTGCCAAGACGGCCACGGAAGATGAGGGTTGCTGACGTTGACATGATATGCACTCCTTTGTTGTTTTGCGCCCGGTTGGGCTGATGCGTTGCCCTGAATCAGCCGAACCGCTCCCCGGACGCCTGTCACCGCAGGCGCAATTTCGACCGCTGAGCGCAGCGGCGCAAGCCCGGAGGGAGAAATTGCATCAGAACCCGGCGCAAAGCGGCGGGTTTGACAGGCGGCGCGGTTCGGCAGAATGGCAACGTGAGTCATCAGCCCTGGGCAGCGAAACGAAGGGAGCGCATGTCAACCGGGGCCCTCCTCGTCGGCTGCCGGCGGGCATCCCCGACATCGCATGACACGGCGAGCAGCCAACACCCCGGCGATGGCAGGCGAGCAACCGCGCTGTCGTGCGGGAGAAACGTGGAGGCAAGTGGCAGCACCGCTCTGAGCAAGGCTCGTGGACCTGGTGTACACAGTGAGCTAAGGTGGCACAGCGCAAGACCGCCGGGGTCAGGGGATGGGCGGCGCGGTGTTCATCGGGGCGCGGCGGAGACACCGGGAACAGCGGAGGCCCGACCCGCACGACACCTCCACCCCAGGCACGCAGTGTCGCTTTTGGGGCCGAGTCGCGCCGATCGGTGTTGGGCTGGCGTATAAAACGCGGCAGCGGGTACAATGGACCTGTCAACTCACGGAGGAAAATGTGATGTCCCCTACTCCCAAGACCTTCAAACGGCCCGACCACAAGCCGCTGCCCCACCCCAACGTAGACCTCACCCCCGGTGAAGAGGGTCAAATGACCGCTGCGCAAGTCCGGGCGATGTTCTGCAACCCGCTCTACGCGGGGATTACGGCGAATTTCCCGAAGCTGGTGGACGACGAGACCTGGATCCGGGCCGCCGCGCAGGCCATTCGTGAGCATGGCCCCGAACAATGGCTGGGCAATCTGCTCTATGTCTTGCGCGCCTCCCTGGGCAGCAGCACGCCCAACGCAGACGAATAACCTCCCGCCACCCGCTCAAAAAAAGAAAGGCGGGAGGCTCGCGCCCCCCTACCTCAATGCCGCGCAGATGGATGAAGGTGAACCGGTATCGTGTCGCGCGCCGGTTTTATCAACCCGCCCAGGCTTGCCAGATCGATCCCCATTGCGCCACACAGGTCTTTGGTCAGCAGCGTGCCGCAGACGTGGCAATAACCGAAGCCGCTCGTGGTGTTGTAGCCAAACGATGGATGCGCGTCGCCGTGCTGGTGACGTTCAGGGTACACGCATGGCCCGTTGAGCCAGCTTCCCCTGGGTTTGTAGCCGTGCGCCAGGAAGCAATCGGTCAGCGCATCCACCACGCGCGGGTTGAGTTCCCCGGTTGTCTGACGCGGAAAGTGGGAGCATGTCTGGCGCGGCGAGAAGGCGTAGGGCGCGAAGTCATCGAGCGAGTAACGCCGCTCCGGGTGAAGCTCCAGCAGGTGGCACAATGCTCCGCCCGCGTGGGTTTTGGTGTTACGGGTACCGACCAGTCTCATGCTTTGCGCAGGAGACATCACATCACCGCCTAAGGCCGCGGCCAAGCCATGCAAGACGCGCTTTGCCTGATGCATGTCTTGAGTAGGCGTGGCGAGCAGCCAGTACACGTGCACGCCCCTCCCGCTCGCTACAATGCAAGACGGGGCCGGTTGAAAGTCGCGCAGCGCAGGCAAGACCTCTTCCGGCGGGCGGTCGATGTCGGCGAACAGCGCCGGCAGCGCGAGCAGGTCGTCTTGCCCACCGCGCCGCCAGCGTCCCAGGTCGGTCTTGCGGGTGGCCACCGCCACATACGCCCCCCAGCCTAGCTCATTGGCAGCACGGAGACGATCTAGCGTGCGTGCAAGACGGGCCGGATCACCCACCGGCACATGCCGCGATGGGGTCGGATGCTGCCCATCCGGATGGATGGCCGTGAACGTGAGAAAGCCCTGCTCGCACGGGGCAAACAGGGCTTTTAGGAAGTCGAGAGTCTCGGCATTCATGGCAGCCGCCTAGAAAAGCGCCAACTGCTGGAATTCGGGCGTCTTCTTGACAGGCACGACGACCGGCACCGGCTCCGGATGGCGAACCGGCCAGTTGGGGACCTGGATCGGGGTTTCATCGGTTTCAGGCGCGTCGAAGAGGCTCACCTTGCGGCGGCGACGCTTCGGACGTGGGGGCAGTGCAGCCGGGCCTGGCGCGGGACGCTCTTCGTCAGGCTTAGCGCTTTCGGCCACTTCGACTACCACACCGCCCAGTTCTTCGACCCCAAAGCGGACCAGGTCATCGCCGCTTTCAGCCACGTAGACCGGTTCGGGTTCCGGCTCAGCGACAAACCACGCGCTCTCGGTCGGGTCGGCCTGCTGTGCGTGCCGTGCGAAGAGGTCGCGCAGGTCGGTGATGCTCTCATCCCGGTCGATGGCCTTCGCCAGTTCGGCCAGCAGGTCGCCGCCGCCTTCCGTGCCGGTCAGGTCGCTCAGCCCGCCGCCGGTAGTGTCACCGTACAGCAGGTTGGCCGCCTGTTGCTTGCGCCCGATGAGGGTCACCGCCTGGTTCTCCATCGTCTCGGCGTAGAAAGGGTAATACACGCGGCAGGGGCGGTCCTGGATGATGCGCCACGCCCGGCGCGACGCCTGCACGACGGTGAACAATGAATAGTCGATTTCGTGGAACACCAGGGTCGGGAAATCCACCAGGTCCAACCCGGTGGCGACCAGGCGCGGATTGGTGATGAGCACGTTGCAGCCTGCATCCAACTGCTGCCGGACCAGGCTCTCGCGGCGCTCTGGAGCCACGCTGCCCTTGAGCACAAACGGTTTTGCGCCGGGGACGTGTTCGCGGATGAGGCGCTCGAGGCGCGGCTGGATGTCGCGCGTCCCCGTCTGTCGCAGGAACACGCCCACGCTGCGACCCTGCGCCAGCTCCTCGCGGATGAGATCCACCAGCCACCGCTCTTTGGGATACAGCCGGTCTTCACTCAAACCGGGCATGTCGTGCACCGGGATTTCCAGGAAGACGTCGCTCTCGCGGTCCAGGCAGCGCTTGTGGATGACCGTCTCGCCCCGGAACGGTGCCGTTGGCCAGGCCAGCAGTGTCTGCAGGTATTTACCCAGAAAGCTGGCGTCGCCTTCCATGCGGCACTGGAACAGGTAGGCCCCCAGCCTGTCTCTGGCGCGCTGGTAGTGCAGCGCCATATCCCCATCCATCGGGATGGGCACCGGAATTTCTTCGAAGTCCGGCATCGCCCGCCCGATGTCTTGCAGGCCGACGAACACGGTGTGGTCGATGATTTCGCGCACTAACAGCGGGGAGCAGCCCGGCGCTTCTTTGGGCTTTTGCTCGATGCGGCGCTTGCCGGTGTAGTGCCCGCCCTTGTCGTATTCCGGGCGGTATTCGACGATGCGCTCCAGCGCCCCCATGTCGCGCACCCAACCCGCCTGGCCCTTCGTGCCCCAGGGGTAGTTATGCCGCACGCGCGCGTTGAAGGTGAACTCAAGGCCATACAGCGACGAGGCAGTTCCCCCGTAGAGCGTGCCGGTCAAGCCGACCACTTTCTCGGCGGTCTGCGCCAGGGTCATCATGGCCGCCCCCTGGTCGGTGCCGGTCGATTTCGCTTCGTGCACCTCGTCGCACAGGTAGAGGTACACGCGGTGAGGGAACACGGCGGCGATGTAGTCGGCCAGCGGCATGCGAGGATTGCGCCTGGGGAACTTCTCGCCGGGTTTGGGCGCCGAAAAGGTGCGCGAGAACTGCCAGAGCGGACTGCCGCACGACGGGCATTTCTGCGGGGCGCGGGACAGCCAGCCCTCGTCGGCGATGACCGCTTCGCCGTTCCTGGTGCGGGTGACGGTCGCGCTGCACGACGGGCAGATGGGCACCTTGAGGGACACAATCCGGTCGCCGGTCAGGTTGTCGGGACGCGCTTCACGCGAGTTCCAACGCGCCGTGCGCACGATGCGCCACTGCACGGCAGGCTGCCAGCCTTCCCCTAACTTCGCCATCTCGCGCGGGATGATGCCCACCTTGAGCGTCTGCGGCAGGTCGGCCTCCATGAAGGCGCGCACGTCGTCCACCCGCTTGAGGATGGCGGCGTGAACCCGCACACCCACCGATTGCGCGACCATCTCGATCTCCCGCTGCCATTTGCCGGTCAGGTGCGGCGGCGAGGTGATAATCACGACCTGATCCGGCTTCATGTGCGGGCGGAGCGCAATCGCCAGCGTGGCTCCCAGCGCAGTCTTGCCGACGCCGGGTTCTCCGACGACGATAACACCCTTACGGTGTTGCAGCGCGGTATAGGTCGCGGCGGTGACGTGTTTTTGCGTCTCGTAGAGCCGGTTGCCCTTGATGCGCACGCGGTTGAGGATAGGCGCAAGTTCGCCGTAGTCGAAGTCGTACAGCGGGGTGAAGTGCTGATCCAGATAGTTGAGCAGCGCGGTTTTGTGCCGCCCGATGAAGTCCACCAAGGCCGCATCGCCGCTCATGTCGGTGATCTCGCCTTGCTGGTTCAGGAGCGTGATCGTCACCTGGGGACGTGTGCGGTACACCTCACGCTCAGTCGTGGTTTCATCGGCGTCATCGATGTCACCACCTTCGACCAGTTGCTCAACCGGCTCAACCGTGCTGCGCACTGCCGCGCGCCCTTCTTCGGTCTGCACGACAATGCCGTTGAACAAGCCCGCCGCCAGCACCAGCGCCAGCTGTCCACCACGTGGCCGCACCACCGGGCGCACGTTCTCGACCGGAGGGGGAGGTTGCAGCAGCCGTTGAAAGCCCGCCCCAAACTGCGCGCCATCGGCCTGAACTGCCTGTAGTGCAAGCTCAGGTGTGATGACCTTGGGCGCGAACACAAAACGCTGCTTGGTGCGCGGCGGTGGGAAGGCGTAACGTGGGCTGTCTTGCACGCTGAGTGTGCGCGGATGGGCGGCGTCTTGCAGGATGTGTTGAGCGAATAACGCCGGGTCTTGCGGTGGCGTGCCTTCCTGCGCGACTACCACCACGTGGACGTACTCGCCCAGGTGCAACCCCGGCAGCCGCCAGATGTCTACCAACCGGCTGTGTTTCGCCAGGAAGCTCGCCGCATCCGCCGTGACGTGATGCGCGTAGACGACCCACAGCATCCAGCCGCCCGGAGCCAGCCATTTCCAGGCATGTTTCAACATGCCAAGCTCCCGCCGTTTGTCGTCTGAGTTGGCCATGTCCCAGGTGTAGGGGGGATTGAGCCAGATGGCCGGGAAGCTGCCGAGTGACGCGCGCAGGGTGTAGAGGTCGCCTTGCACCGCCTGGATGGGACCGAAGAGCGCCTGGCACGCCGCCGCGCGGTCGGTGTCGAGTTCGTTGGCGTAGGGCGTCAGTTTCCAGGCATTCGAGAGATGGTGTAACGCGCGACCTTCCCCCGCGCAGGGGTCGAGCAGCCGCCCGCCCTCTGATGCTGCTGCAAACAGCGAGGCGACCGCCGGTAGGTGTTCATCGGGGAAAGCGTAGTAACCGCCTTTTTCGAGTGAAGTCAGACGGGGCATGATAGTCCTCCAAACAAAAAACGCCCCGCAGACCGGGAAGTGATCTGCGGGGCGAAAGCGGACGAGAATGGGGTTATGGCAGAAAGATGCCGCCGGAAGCCAGGCCATCTTGAATGACGCGGGTCCAGGCATCCCTGTCCAGGGTGATGGCCCACACCTGCACGCCGCCATAGCACGTGCAGCGCTGTACCAGCTGATCCCGGCGGCCCTGCTGGACCAGGAAGGGAAACCACGCAGGAAACACCGCGACTTTGACCAGCTTCGAGATGTGATCTCCCAGGATGGCGGTCGCCTGGTCCCTGTCGGTGAAGAACAGGTAGGTCTCGCTCAACTCGGAGTAAACCGGTTCGGTGATGGCTCTGTGCACCAGCAGCAGGTGGTCGATGCCCAGCCCGTCGATCTTGCGTTGAAACCGCGCGAACAACCCCGGTTCCGGTGGCTGCAAGACGATGCTCGACCCGGTATCCGGTACGATGCGTGCCTCCTTGCCCTGGGACAACCTGGCCCAGACCGCTTCAACCGAGGTCGCCGGTCCGGCGATGTCAAGGTAGACCGGGCGGTTGTCGTGCAGGGCTGCTCCGAACACGAAGCAGTCCCCCACGACGTTCATCCGGCCCACGTACTGCCGGGGGATGAGGACGTCAGTCATGGCAGCCCTCCGCCTCTGGCGCGGTGAGCCGCTCGCAGAAGCGGCGGATGGCCGGATGGGGATGGCCGTAACGCACGATTTCGCCGAGACCCACGCCCAACCCCTCGATCCCTTTACCGACCTTCTCGACCAGGTAGTCTGCGTCGGGGTCTTCGCGTAAGACGATCTCGGCGGAGTGGATGATCTGGGTGCAGGCCAGCAGCCAGTAGTACGCGGTTGTGCCGCGCCAGCCCGGCAGCAGGGCGGCGTAGTCCAGCGTGCGCACCAGCGCACGTCGCGCCGCTTCGGCCAGCGCCAGGGTCGCCATCAGAGCGATCTGCTCGTGCACTTCCCAGGGCCGTCGGTCGCTCACAAAGTGGCTGAGATGCTCGACCGCGAGCCTGACCAGCCAGGGCGTGTGACCGTCCAGCGCGCCGAGCGCCTCACCGAGCTGCTGCCCGGCTCCGGCGTGATACTCTGAGCCAACCAGCTCCATAGAAGCATCGATGAGCAGATTCATGATGCGGTTGTGGTTGTCGTCGTGCGCCTCTAAATGCACGACACGTGCATCCAGGCCAAGCGCTGTCGCCAGCGCGGTGCTGAATGTGGTGTAGGTCTGGTTGTTACAGTGCGCATTGTAGGTATCCGGCACAGGCTGGGGAATGGTTGTGGTTTGGGTCATGGGAACCTCCAAAGCATAGAACGAGGGGATTTCGAAATGTGGAAGTGAGGCCGCACCCAATCCAACAGGGCTAATGGCGAGCAGCTCGCGCGGGGAGGTTCCTGTCTTGACCGGCTGGGGCCTCAAACGCCTCGCTGGTGTAGGGTGTCGCCTGAACGTGACCACGCCCATCAGGGGGATGGCGCAGCATGCAGAGGCCCTTCCGGCGGCCGCGCACAGCGGACAGTTCACGACGGTCTACACCGGGCACCGCCCGGAACGGGGATGATCCAGGCGGTGGAGGCGGATGACATCGCGGCCTTGCACGCGCTCAATAGGGCCGCGCCAGCACGTAATGTGGTGGGCTGAGGGCCTCGTGCACGACCCGTAGCGCGTGAAAGTCCGAGATGTGTTTGGTAAAGAGCGCTTCTTGCGCACGCCATACAGCCCAGCCGGACATCGCGCGGATGTCGTCGCAGACCGGCCCGGCGGCGATATGAGCGAAGCGGCACCAGCCCAATTCGCCGCCGGAGTCCGCAGCCCGCTTGCGGGCTGGACATCCGCGCCCGGCTGGGCTAGAGTGCGTAATAAGAAGCGCACCAAACACATCGAGGGAAGAAAACGCAAGAAAGTGGCAATAAAGCCCTCCAAATGAGCATATGCAGGGAAAGCAGTGGGGTAATTGAGACGCCCAGCTGAGCGCGTTATATGAGAATTTGACATACATTCAGTTATGAATATACTTCTATTCATCGCAAATAAACTTCCAAATCGCAGAGTTATTTTGGATGTGAGATATGGAAGCATACAATTACCAGTTCACTGCGTTAAGAGGAATACAATCCGGGCGAGAATACTACATAGCAATGTGCCCACTCAAACTGATCCCTAAAATATTCCTTTTTGACGAAGAAGAAATACCACCGGAATTGCGAGCTCAGCGTGTCCTGAATCGTGCTCGAGTACCAGAAATTGCCCGATATATCATCAACAACCCTGATAATTATGTATTCTCGTCTATCACCGCATCTATTGATGGCGATGTGCACTTTGACCCATTGGCAGACCACGGCTATGGTCGAAATGCGGGCGTCCTGACAATCTCAATGAACAGCAGGTTTTTGATCAACGATGGACAGCATCGCCGTGCTGCAATCGAAGAAGCTCTCAAAGAAAACCCGAGACTGGGCGATGAAACCATCTCGGTTGTGTTCTTCATTGATGCAGGGTTGGAACGCAGCCAGCAGCTCTTTGCTGACCTGAACAAACATGCCGTTCGTCCTACGAAATCAATAGGTATTCTCTATGACCGTCGCGACCCCTTCTCACAACTCTCGTTGAGACTCATGGACAGTGTGCCGATTTTCCGGGGACTGACAGAGACCGAGAAGACCACCATATCGAACCGAAGTCCGAAAGTATTCACTCTGAGCGCCATTTATCAAGCGACCATGGCGCTGCTCCACAAAAAGCACGGCGATGAGGCGACAGAAAGCGATTATCAGGTTTCAAGGGAATTCTGGACATTGCTGGGTGACATTATCCCCGAGTGGCGGCTGGTCATCACCAAACAGATCAGCGCGGCAGAACTACGGCAGAATTATGTTCATGGGCATGGGGTAATGCTTCACGCCCTAGGAATCGCTGGGCATGTACTAATGCAACTCTCGCCGCGTGATTGGCAAGAACGTCTTGCTCCCCTGGCGACCGTGGATTGGCTCCGTACAAACCGCATGTGGGAGGGAAGAGCGATGGTTCGTGGCAAAATGAGCAAAGCCGGGGATAGCGTGACACTGACCGCGGCACTCATAAAGAAGCTTCTGGAACTTCCGTTGACGCCTGAGGAAATGGAACTTGAGGGCAGTGTACTCGCATTGCAGGGGCAGTGAAATGCATCGAATAGGACTCCCTAGCGAAGATCGTTCAATATTCGACACACAGTCACTAGACGAAATTTACGCCGAGATTCGCGAAGTCTACTTGTCAACTGGTTTGCCGTGGGTGATCGGCTATAGTGGCGGCAAGGACTCAACTGCAACGGTTCAACTCGTCTGGTATGCTCTTTCATCACTACAGAGAGAGCAATTGCGTTTTCCCGTATACATTATTGCTTCTGATACTCTTGTTGAAACACCGGTTATCTCGGACCATCTGAATGCTGCCTTACGGCAGATGAATGAAATAGCGCAAGAGCAAGGTTTGCCATTCGAAGCCCACAAAGTCACGCCACAAATAACGGATACTTTCTGGGTGAATCTGATCGGGCGCGGATATCCAGCACCGAATCAGCGTTTCCGCTGGTGTACTGAGCGCATGAAGATCCAACCTGCGAATCGGTTCATCCTTGACCGTGCTGCCGAATATGGTGAGGTCGTGATGGTGCTAGGTGGGCGCAAAAGTGAGAGCGCTAGTCGAGCACAAGTTATGACCGCGAAGCATGGGAAAATCACTGGCAGCAAACTTGGTCGGCATCATATCCTTTCACGGGCATATGTCTACACGCCGATTGCCGACTTCACAACAGACGATGTGTGGACCTACCTGCTCCAGGTTCCATCCGCTTGGGGAGGCAGCAACCGCGATCTGGCGGCCATGTACCAGTCTGCGAACTCCGGCGAATGTCCGCTCGTGGTAGATGACACCACTCCTTCGTGCGGTAACAGCCGCTTTGGATGCTGGACATGTACTGTGGTGACACGCGACAAGTCGATGGAAGCCATGATCGACAGCGGTGAGGAGTGGATGCTCCCTCTGTTGGACTTTCGCGATTGGTTGGTGGAAACCCAAAACCCGGAGACCAAGCACCTCTATCGCGAGCACAAGCGTCGCACTGGTGAAGTGCTGATCGAAGCCAGGACTGCAAACGGGCAACGTCTGCGCGGGCTGAAGAACATTGAGATGTACATGGACGAAACCGGCGAAGAAGTCATCGCCCCTAAGCTCATCCGCGGCCCATACAAACTCGAATTCTGTAAAGAAATGCTGCGCCGATTATTGCAGACACAGCAACAGGTGCGTACGCAAGGGCCCGATCCTGAGATCGAGCTTATCAGCGAGGCGGAGATTCACGAGATCCGTCGTATATGGCGCACAGAACGGCAGGATTGGGATGACTCTGTCCCACAAATCTACTACGAAATGACAGGGAAGAGGCTCAACTGGCTCCAAGATGACATTGGCACATTCACCGCTAAGGAGTACCAGGTACTTGACGCTATCTGTCGAGAACATGCGATTCCTACAGATTTGGTTGCTCGCCTGATGGAGCAGGAACGTCAGATGCAGGGCATGCATCGCCGGGCAGGGATTTTTCAGCGAATCGACGATGTGCTACGCGAAGAGTGGCGCGATGAAATGACAATCCGCCAGAAATACAACTTGCCGAACCTAGAAGATAGTGATGAGGCCGAGGCGTAATGATCTTCACGCATTTGACGATAGAAAACTTCGGTGTTTATGCCGGCACACACGAGTTCGATCTGCGCCCACGTAGGATCAACGATCACTTCTTGCCCGTCATCTTGTTCGGAGGAAAGAATGGAGCGGGAAAGACCACGATCCTTGAAGCCATACGGCTGTGTCTCTATGGACAGCTTGCCCTCGGCAGTCGTGTTCGACGCGTGGACTACGAAACGTATGTCATGCAACGCCTTCATCGCGGAGTGGGCACTTCGCGCTCAGTGCGGTCTGCACGCATAGGGCTTATCTTCGACCATACCCACGCCGGGGTTTTGAGCACCTATGACGCAGTGCGCGCTTGGCGCGTAGAGGGCCAGACGCTTCATGAAAGTGTATCCATTTATAAGAACGGCCAGGTACTGCAAGACATTGCTCCCGAACACTGGAGCGATTTCCTGCGGGATCTCATCCCGCCAGGCGTAGCCGATCTGTTTTTCTTTGATGGAGAGCAAGTCCAGGCGCTCGCCGATGATGAGACCGAAACCAGTGCTTTGGCAACCGCAATGAACGGCTTGCTCAATCTCGATTTGGTAGAGCGTCTCAAGTCGGACCTTGCCCTGTATGTTAAACAACAGGGAAACCGGGAAAGTTCAGCCCTGCAACGGGCTGCCCAGGAAGCCCAGCATGCACACGAGAACCTTGAAGCCATTTACTCTGCGCGTTACCAAGATCGCGCAGGACTCCGCACCCAGCTTGATCGCGTTCGCAAGAGACTTGAAGATACTCGACAAACGTTGCTAAAAGAAGGTGCGACCTTTGTCGAGCAGAGAACCGGTCTGGAACTGCGGCAATTGGAAGTTGAACGCGAGCTTGAACAAACACGAGCAGCTATCCGAGAGCTTGTTGCTGGCTTGATGCCATTTACATTGTCACCAACCTGGAGCGCTCGCTTGAGAGAACGCCTGCAAAAAGAAGCACAGGCAGAACAAGCGCGTTCAACCTATGAAGCACGTCTCACCCAGGCAAACGAAGTGATAACCCGAGTTCTCGATCCAGTATTTCAACAGGAAATTGCTCCAGGTGTGAACCCTCATGACTGGGCAAAGATATCCAATGCACTGCAATCAATCCTCAAGCCAGGAGAACCTGATAACACCCCAATACTGCATCCGGTTTCGTCGCAGGAGCGGACCTTGTTGATCGAATGGATTGACAGCGTATTGCACGATATTCCGGCGCAAATGCAGGCTCTTGGACAGCGGCTTGAAGCGCTCGAAGCAGAACGGGGCGCCCTTCAGCACGCCTTACAGCAAATTCCAGATGATGCGGCAGCTCATCCTATCCTGGAGCAATTCCATGTCCTGTCGGAAGCGAAAGGAAGGTTGCAGGAGCAAATCCGTCTAGCCGATGAGGAAATCAGTCAAATCGAACTTCAACTGGCCGAAGCAGATCGTCAGCGCAAAAAGGCCTGGCAACAACTGGCAAGTGCTGGAGATACTGACCTGCGAGTTGAGCGCGCAGCAAAGGTTCAGGTCATTCTTGATGAGTACCTGGAGCAGATCACAGCAACCAAGACCGAAGAACTAGAGAAAATGGTGGCACACTTCTTCAACTTGTTGTGCCGCAAAGATCTGCTGATTCGAGAGGTCAAGATAGACCCAAAGCGCCATACGGTTACGCTATACAGCGATAACCGCGTGGAAATACCCAAGTCTAGCCTTTCTGCCGGTGAACGACAGCTCTATGCGATGGCCCTCCTCTGGGCGCTACGTTCGGTGTCGGGGCGTATGCTACCGATCATCATTGATACGCCGATGGGACGTCTTGACAGCGACCATCGGCGAATGTTGTTAACCGAATTCTTTCCAAACGCGGCCCATCAGATCATCCTGCTGTCCACGGATACAGAGATCAGCACCGAGGCGTATGAGTTGCTCAGGCCGTCTATCTCTCACGCATTCATGCTGAAATACGATGAAGAGCAAGGATGCACCAGGGTGGAACATAGGTACTTTGAAGGTTCGGAGGAATTGGCCTCATGAGAATGACACGGCTGCGGGTTTGCAGGGAAGTCGATCAGCGCCTCATGCAACTTAAAGCACGGACCGGATTGAACCCTAATCTGCTGTGCCGTCTCGGGTTTTGCTTATCCCTCAACGATCCGTCTGTGCCTGACCCGGCGGCTTATCCGCCCGACAGTGAGCGCGAGATCAACCGTTATACTTTGACAGGCGAATGGGATGGGTACTTCGTGGCGCTTCTGCGTGAGCGGTGTGCCCACGACAACTTGAACCTGGAGACAGACCTCGAGGATCAGTTCCGGGCACACATCAACCGTGGGGTGTTGATGCTTTACCTACGGGTCAAGCATCTGGGCGATCTGGACAGATTGGTACAAGATTTCAACCATAACACAGGCAATGAGCGGGTGAAGGTCAGTCCGAATGGAAAAGGCAGAATACATTTACCTTGATCACAACGCGACAACACCGGTTGATCCGCGTGTCCTGGAAGCGATGTTGCCTTACTTCACCGAAGTGTATGGCAATGCGGCAAGCATTGACCATGAAGCTGGGCTCATAGCGATGCGAGCAGTTGAAACGGCCCGTGAGCAGTGTGCTCGAATCATTGGCGCTGCCGATCCAAAGGAAATCATCTTCACCAGTGGGGCAACCGAATCGGATAACATCGCTCTTTTTGGGGTAGCTGAGAAATACGCAGATAAGGGTGATCACATCATTACTTGCGTCACGGAACACAAAGCGATACTAGACTGCTGCAAACGCCTCGAGCAAATGGGCAAACGGGTGACCTATCTGCCGGTTGACCAATATGGTCTGGTTGACCTCGATGAGCTCCGCAAAGCGATCACGCCCAGGACGATTCTCATCTCCATCATGTTCGCCAACAACGAGATCGGGACTATTGCGCCCATCAAGGAAATCGGCGCGATTGCCCACGAACATGGGGTGCTATTCCACACTGATGCCGCACAGGCAGTAGGCCATGTGCCAGTTGATGTGGAAGAAATGCACATAGACTTGCTGTCGTTCTCGGCGCACAAAATCTATGGGCCAAAGGGTATTGGCGGATTGTATGTCCGTCGGCGGAATCCGCGCGTGAAAGTGGCACCCGTGATTTATGGTGGCGGCCATGAACTCGGTCTCCGTTCAGGCACGCTGAACGTGCCAGGCATCGTGGGCATGGGCAAGGCGCTTGAAATCGCGGGACAGCAGATGAAAGCGGATGCCAAGAAATATCGCGAGTGGACAAAAATGATGTACGAGCAACTCTGTGAGCAGCTTGGCGACGTTGCCTTGAATGGTCATCCCACCCAACGCTTGCCGCATAATCTGAACGTGTCGATCAAGGGGATTGAAAGCAAATCGTTAGTCGTTCAACTCAAGAACATTGCCATTTCTACGGGTTCTGCCTGCACATCAGCGACAGTGGAACCTTCGCATGTGATCAAAGCGCTCGGCTTTGGAGAAGACCGAGCGCACAATGCGATCAGGATTGGGGTAGGGAGAGGGAATCGGGTGGATCATATACATTCTGCAATTGACGACATTGTTGTAGGGACGAAAAAACTCAGACAATTAGGTACAATTTGAAGGGCATTGCATGATATTAGGGGCATAGACATGGGTTCAGCGCGCGCCAAGAACTGGGATCTTCGTACCGGACAAGATCCCAACAATCCAACGGTAAAGACTTACAGCTTGATCCCCCCGTTAGGCGTCATACATGGTTATGGTGTCGATAAGGGCAATCTCGATGACTTGGCTCAAACACTGCAGACCCGTAACTTAGCTCGGCACGACTGCATCTATCTACTTCTGAACCGAATGCTGCCGAACTACGTTGGACAGACACAGAAGATCGTCGCCCGTCTGAAGCAGCATGCAACTCAAAGAACAGGGGCAAGTGACTGGGATCGTGTGCTTGTCATCTTCGTCCGTGATCAGCTTTTCAACACGAGTATCGCGTCTTTTGTGGAATACACACTCTATTTGCGCCTGGTCGAGAGCGGGTTCCCAATTACCCAGAACACCCCTGCCGATCGGGTACTGGATGGGGACAATTTTGAAGTGGCGCGTTCAGTCGTCGAAGAAATCGAGAGGCTTCTGGAACTTCTCGATCTTGCACAGCCAACGACCACATCTCGAGTCGACAAGGTGGCGTCACTTGATGAAACTAAAGAGGACTTAATTGCTCTTGAGGGACTCCGCAGATCCGATCAACTCGAAATCGAGGTGGAACTCTCTGCACGCGGTGTTCGCGCATACGGCAAATACACAGGCTTTGGGTTGCTTGTCTACGCGGGTTCCATTGGCACAGCAGTACCTCAACCTCACATGAAAAAGGTGCAATCCTATTGGAGAATGCGTAAGGAGTTAGAAGAGGAAGGAGTCCTGCAAATCGAGGATGAACATCTCCGCTTTCTGAAATCCTATACCTTTGCCAGTCCAACAGCAGCCGCCCATATTCTGACCGGGTCGAATAGGCCAGGCCCCCTTGTATGGAAGCGAAAGACTGACGGAAAGACATTGAAAGAATTATCAGACTGATCAGAAAATTCAACGTGCACCTGGAACACATTCGAGCATCTGCTCAAGACCTTTATCAGTCAAGAAATCGCAGGGATTTAGCTCAATAAAAAATTATGGTAATGCTTTTACCGCTTCGTTATCAATAGCGGAGATAATGCGTTGAAAGAGGTTTAGTGCCACTTTGCAGTACTGTGGGCTGATACTACGCTTAGTTCCAGCTAATGGTACCGGCTGCCCAATATACTGATAGTAGGAAGTTGTGCTTCGTATGTACGTGCTGGTAATTACGCCACGATGATGCGCGAATAGATTACGGGAAGCTAGTACTTCTTGTAAGAAGTGATGATCATCTTGAGAAAGATTGATATGTATCCCGTTCTTAGGCAGCCATGATGTGATCCAAGTCTCAAGATTATAGTCATCTGTTATTAACCGTGTACCCTTTTCGAGAATTTCCTCCAACGCGTCGTCCCAAGAAGAAATACCAGGACTTGTCAAAATGCGCACTATGCTCCTCTTTGCTCTTTTTGAGGAGGCTAGTTTGCTAAGGTGATTGCCCAATATTTCGGTAGTCAATTCCGATGCGTAGGCTTCCGCTACAGCTACAATGTGCAATATAAATAACTCCTGAAGGAGTTCAAATATCTCATCTGTAAAGTCCATCTGCTCCTCAAACACCTGCATATATAAGGCGTCCAGTCTGTTATGTGCATATTCGAAATTCTCAAATGCAGATGAAGGCATTCTGGTAAAGTTCTCCCTTCATTGGGCCAGCAATCCACTTTCCAATACCGTACCTACCCCATGCTAAAAAGGCTTATACCTACAATTATCCTTCTTCTCAATCCTCGGGTGGAAGTTCGTCAAGTAACTGCTTCAAGAGAACTTTTCTACCCGCGCTCCCTGTATACCCATGTTCTTTGAATGTCTCTGCACGCCAATCGGCCACATGCTTAATTGGTTCGATTGCTTGCATAAACTCTTCTTTCGACGGACTTTCAGTAACCTTTATAGCTCTCGCGCGCTGATGGGCCCTTTCAAATAAACCGATTACTACCTCGAATCCAGCAGCGGCAGTAAGACGGTAGTCTCTGTTGTTTCCCCAAGCCTCTGGAAATGTTTCTGCTATCGCGTTGAGATAGTTGATCAATCTCGACAATTGAACCTCAGGAGGCAAAAACGCAAGTCGTTGGCCTCTTTCAAACAGTGGAGCAATGGAGTTCACTGCTTGATCAAATCTTAACCAACCCTCTCTTTCGTCTTGGTACATTTGGATTTTTCCTCTCAAAGGAGAGTCTTCATGTTGGTTCAGCTGCTCAACCATTGCCGCGGCGCTGTCTTTTGCGTCGACCAAATCCCCCAATTCCCTTTGGAGCGTCACTATGAGCAGATTGCTTATGCTTTTCTGAAGATGATTAATGTCGGCAAATATCCTGGCAGCGGAACGCGCGTCCTTTAACATTAGTCCTGTGACTGGCATGGGTAATGACTTTTCGCGACTTTGTTCATGCACAATGCCGTAAAGTCTATGTTGCCCGTCTATAATGTCACCGAAATGACCTTCGTCCGAAGGAAAGACCAGATTGCCCATTCCCGTAGGTGAGGTTCGCTCGAATTTCACGTCTTTTGTGAGACTAACGATAATGTTGTTTGGAAAGCATGTCTCCGGCCTTGAAATATAATCAGCGATTTCTCTGAGTCGCTTCTGGCTCAAGAGACGCTGGATGCCTTCTGGATTCTCGGCAAGTCTCGGGCTGCTCTTTACTAGTTTCTCCAGTTGGTCTGCAGGTAGGAAAAACAAAAAAAGCTGATTCTCTTTTTGCAGAAGTTCTACCGCTGGCACGCGAAATTCTGTCATACCTTGTTTTCTCCTCTATCAGTTCTTATTTGTCCACTAGTGTGATTATCTGATCCCCTCAACCAAATTCCACAGCGGATGTCCTGCCTGATCAGTAACCTCCGCTCGAATGTAATCAATCCCTGCGTTTGCATACTCCTCTGCGATGAAGACAATCTCATCGAGATCGGCAAGAACCTGGATATCGTTTGTGGTTG
>DAOUFU010000143.1:0-2650 GCA_034429275.1 Anaerolineae bacterium
GGCCTCACCCCCGCGCGGCCAAAACCGGGCCGCTTCGCCCCCTCTCCGAAAATTTTCGGAGAGGGGGCAACCGACAACGCGCCCTGCGGGCGCGCCCGCAGGGCGCGGCGAAGGTGGGGGTGAGGCCGGCCTCGCGCGGGTCACGCATTTTGATGCAATCACCCTGGGCACGGGCCGGTCTTTACAGGCGTCCGGCGCGCACTATAATACCTGCGAGTGGACCCACTTGTGATTCTGGTTCCCGGCGGCCTCACCTGGAGCGATCCCGTGCCCTTACCCAAAACTTCAACCATTGAATACGACGACATCATCTTGCTGGTGGGCAAAGACCGCCGGACTTTCATCCGCCGCGTTGTGCCGGGCCAGCGTTTTGAATGTCACCTGGGCTTCATCCTGTTCGATGACCTGGTCGGCAGGCCCTATGGCTCGCAGTTCGCCACCAACATTGGGCACAAGCTGTTCGCGCTGGCCCCCAACACCGACGACATCATCCGCCACCTGCACCGCGAAGGGCAGATCATTTACCCCAAAGACCTCGGCTACATCGCGCTCAAGCTGGGCATCCGACCCGGCGTCAGCGTGCTGGAAGCGGGCAGCGGCAGCGGCGCGCTGACTCTCACCCTGGCGCTGCTGGTCGGCGACGAGGGCCACGTCTTCAGCTACGAGCGGCGCTCCGACATGCAGGCCCGCGCCATCGCCAACATCAAACGCCTGCAGCTGGAGCACCGCGTCACCTTCAATCAGCGCGACATCGAGCGCGGCTTCGACGAAACCGGCCTGCACGCACTCTTCCTCGATGTGCGCGAACCCTGGCTCTACCTGGACCAGGCGCGGGCGGCGCTGCGCGGCGGCGGCTTCTTCGGCGCGCTGGTGCCCACCATGAACCAGGTGATCGAATTGAGCGACCGCCTCTACGACGGGGCGTGGTACCTGCTGGAGATCGAAGAGCTGCTGCTGCGCACCTACAAAACCATCCCGGCGCGCATCCGGCCCGATGACCAGATGGTGGGCCACACGGGCTACCTGGTCTTCGCGCGGGCGGTGGACCGCGTGCAGGACGCCGAGCTGGAAGCCATCGAGGGCCCGCGCGACGACGAAGAGCCGGACGACTCCGGCGAAGATGGAGATACGCAGGAAGTGCCCACCGTGAGCGAGTCCGACGACACCGCCGGCGATACAGCCATCGATGGTGACGAGCCGGTCGCGGTCTAGCCCGGCACCAAAAACCCGGCCCCACCCCGCGCAGAAGCTGCCATCGCGCGGTGAGGCCGGGCACAGCTTGCTCGTCAGATCCGCGCGCCGGCTGCCCGGCGCGCCCGGTTTACGGCCCGGAGTCGATCAGGCGCTGGCGCGCGCCGTCATTGTAGAGCGCCACCACCTGCGGCCCGCCAAACGCCCCCAGCCGGTAGACCATCACCGTGTGCGTCAGGTCGCCATTGCCATACGCCGCCGGACTCAGCACGCCGCCCACGATGCTCTGCGGGCCATAGGCCAGGATCGCCTGCGACAGCGCCGCCGGGTTGATGCCCGCCTGCCCGATGGCCGAGCGCAGCACCCACACCGCGTCATAGCCCGCCGCGGCCAGCGGTCCCGGCAGCGTGCCAAACGCCACCACGTAATCGTTCAGAAAGTTCCGGCTCGCCCGGTCGGTGTAGGCGTAGGACCAGGTCGTCACCCCCACCACGCCTTCCAGCACATCCGGCGGCAGCAGGCCCGCCCGCGCGGCTTCTTCGGCCCGGCGATAAGCGAATACGCCGGTCCAGCCCGCCGATCGCAGCTTGCGCAGCAGCGTCACCGCGTCCTGATCCGCCCCCCACAGCGCGACCGCTTCGGGATTGGCGGCCAGCAGGCCCTGAATCTGCGCGCTCAGCCCGGAGCCGTCCGCCAGCTCGATCTTGGGCGCAGGCACGATGCCGTCATCGGCCAGCGCCGCCTCGAAGGCTTCCACCGCCGCCGTATAGAACGGATCGGTGTTGACCACCGCCAGCGCCGTCAGGCCCAGGTCCCCGGTCAGATAATCGGCCAGCGCCGCGCTCAGGTAGTCTTCCGAAGCGGCGATCCGCACGATGACATTGGTAGTATCGTTGTTGGTCAGCCCGATCTCGCTGGCCCCAGTCAGCACAGGCACACCGCGCGCCGTCAGGTTGGCCAGGTTCGCGCCGGTCAGCGCCGCGGCATTATCCGGCCCCAGCAGCGCCACCGCGTTCTTCACGCTCAGCGCCTCCACATCGTTGAACAGCGAGCTTTCCACCGGCGCGGCGTTCAGCGTCGCCAGGTCCAGCAGATAGGCCGTGCCGTCCGGCGTGGTCACGCCGCCGATGGCGTTGATCTGCTCAATCGCCAGGCGCGCACCGTTCGCCGTGTCCGTCTCCGGCCCGCCCAGATAGCCGATGGTCAGCACGGCCCCCGGCTGAGCCGCCGGTGCGGCCCCGGCCAGCGGAGCTGCCGCCAGTGCCGCGATCAGCGCCATCAGCAGCCCCACGTGAAGCATCCACTTGTTTTTGGTCATGTGCGACTCCCATGAGCACTCGTATGCCGTGCGCGGCAGCCGCCGGGCACGGTTCAATCTGCGCACCATTTCCACGCATCATCATTGTGCAGCGCTGACGGTATTGTAAACCGGAAGCGCGCCTCACCGCCAGCCGATCCC
>DAOUFU010000144.1:0-2936 GCA_034429275.1 Anaerolineae bacterium
CCGCCGACTCGCTCCAGCTCATAGGTGATCTGTTCCACCGGGTACCAGGTCGGCGTGGGCAGAATGCTGCCCTGGGCACCGGGCGCAGCCCACACCGGGATCACCAGGGCCGCTGCCATCAACAAGGCCGCCGCCATCGCCAACCCAAGACCCAACCGTGCTTTTGCTGCCATTGCGTTTTCTCCACTCGTTCCAATCAACCGATGTCATTTTGCTCATTTTGCGGATTATTTGCGGATTATAGCGGTTTTTGCCTGCCGCGCCGCCTCAGATCACCACCCGGCGGCCTTCCGCGCTCGAAATCAGCGCTGCATCCAACACGCGCTGCACTGCCAGCCCATCGCGGAAGGTGGGCAGCGCCACCAGCGACCTGCCGCGAATGGCGTCCACCATCAGCCCGGCCAGCTTGGCGAACGGCCCCAACAACAGGTTTTCATCCGGCACCCAGGGCTGCGGCTCATATTCGGTGGGCACCAGGATCGGCTTGAGCGGCTCATCCAGCCGGCGGCCAAACAGGTGTTGGTCATCCTGTACGACCAGTGCGCCCTCCGTGCCATGAACGGCCAGCCGCTGCATCTCGCCCGCCGCCGTATTGCTCAGCGTGATCACGCCGCGCAGCCCGCCGGTGAATTCGAGCGCGACCACTGCCGTATCGTCGCTGGTGACTTCGCGCTCGGCCACGCCCATCGGCACGCCGTCGGCCAGCTTGCGACGGCTCAGCGCCGGGGTCGTGCTCAACACGGCAGTGACCGCCACCACTTCGCGCCCGGAAAGCCATCGGAAGGTATCGATCATATGCGATCCCAGCGCAAACAGGATGCCGCCGCCCTGCGCCCGGTCGCTCCACCAGTTCCAGGGCAGCGACGGGTCCAGCCGCCGGGACGAGAGCACCGTCGCCTCCAGCAGCAGCGGCTCGCCCACATAGCCCTGGTCCACCAGCACGCGCTGGTAATAGCGCGCCGGGAGATAGCGGAACTCGTGGTCGATGACGTGCACCAGCCCGCGCGCATCAGCCTCGGCCAGCATCTCGTGTGCTTCCAGGCTGTTCAGCGCCATCGGCTTCTCGCACAGCACATGCGCCCCCACCTGCAGCGCCGCCATCACCATCGGGTTATGCAGGTTCGGCGGCGTGGTGACGCTCACCAGGTCCGGCCTGACATCTACCAGCATCTGCTCGTAATCGGTATAGACTGCCCGCACGCCATATTCGTGGGCGATCGCCCGCGTCTTCTCTTCGGACTTTCCACACAGCGCGACCACTGCGGTATCGGCCAGGCTCATGAAGCCCGGAAGCTGCACCCGGCTGCCGAACCCCGTGCCAATCAGCGCCACGCGCAGCAAATCTCCGCGCGCTTTCCCTCTCGATGATGCGTCCATACTGGCCCCTTACCCCCTCGTAGCAGAAAAGTCTCTGGCTCAACCGGTCATTGTCAACTGCGCCTTCCCCGGCGCACCGAGCGTTCCTGAGGTGCCCGCTGCACTCACTCGCCGGGCGTGGCAGTGACGGTGCTCGCAGGCAGGATCACATATTCATCCCGCAGCAGGGGAGAGACATCGCGCGGCAGCGGCTCCTGCGGCGTATAGGCGATCCAGTTATCATAATCTTCGACCCAGGCCGGGTCGTCCATCAGCCGCTCCATCCAGTCCAGAAAATACTGCTCGCGCCAGGCGTCGAGGTCCGCCGGAGAGAGCGTATCCATCACCGGGCGCACCACGCGCGCCACGTACCAGCCGCCCGGCGTCGGCAGCGGCCCGACGACCTCATTCTCCGCCGCGCGCCTCACTGCCGCCATCACATCCTCGCCCAGCGACTCGTCGCTGAAGCGCAGCACGCGCGAAGTGCTGGCGCTGGCCGCCTGGAAGCCCAGCGCCGTCATGATGTCGCGCAGCGACTCGCCACTGCGCAGCCGCCCGGCGATCTGCTCAGCCTGCGCGCGGTCCGGCACCGTCATGTCCTCGACCTCCACGCCGACCGTGCCCTCGCCTGCCGGGGGCTTCGCCTCCGGCGACTGGAGGATCGCCGCTTTGAGCTGGGTATAGAGTACCCGTGCCCGCACCACGCGCCGGAATTCTTCCTCACTCATGCCCGAATACCGGGTCAGCGCTTCGATGAACCGGGCGTACTCCGCGTCGAAATCATCCGGCAGCGCGCCGCCCGCGCCCACCTGCAGGTTGAGATACTGCGCCAGCCGCGCCTGGAACTGGGTGTGATCCACCTCGATCCCGCGCCGGGTCGCCTCTTGTAGCGTCAGCGCATCCACCACCATCACGCGCTGCACCTGCCGCCCGAAGCTGTAACTTTCGGCCAGCGTGCTGAACAACGCGCTGACATAGGTATTGGCCGGGTTTGTCAGGTCGAGCACACCCGGCCCGTGCCGCTCAACCGTGAGTGCCAGCGAATAGAGGCGCACGAAGCGCTCCATCCGCACCTGTTTTTGATATTCCCCCAGCGTGATGATCTCGCTTCCCACCCGTGTGATCGGCATTTCCGGGTCCAGTGCCGGGTCGAGCGTGGGCAGCACAAACGGCTCGCCGGTTGGCACGGGGGTTCGCGTGGGCGTCGGGAGGGTCGGTTCCGGCGTCGGCGTCACGTCCGCGATGTGAACGATTCCCCCGCCGGGCGATGCCTCGCCGCACGCTGCCACCAGCAGCCCCACCGCGAGCATCACCGCGCCCAAGCTCCACCCCTTGCGCCATCTCATCACAACTGGTCGTCCTTTGTCCACATTCCACACGCAGGACGATTGTAACACATTCCCCGCCGCGTGTGGCCCCCGCAGCGTCAGGGTGATTGCATCAAAATACATGACCCGCGCGAGTCCGGCCTCACCCCCACCTTCGCCGCGCCCTGCGGGCGCGTTGTCGGTTGCCCCCTCTCCGAAAATTTTCGGAGAGGGGGCGAAGCGGCCCGGTTTTGGCCGCGCGGGGGTGAGGCC
>DAOUFU010000145.1:0-4363 GCA_034429275.1 Anaerolineae bacterium
GGGGTGGGCGAACGGCTGGCCTCACCCCCGACCTGCGCGCCTCATGGGAGGCGCTTGGTCTGCCCCCTCTCCGAAAATTTTCGGAGAGGGGGCGGAGCGGCCCGGTTTTGGCCGCGCGGGGGTGAGGCCGGACAACCCCCACAGTCTGATGCCCCTAAATTGGAATATGCCCCCGCTTGATCCGGCCCTATCGTGTGGTGATGCGCAGCCTCTCAAAGGTCAGCGAGAAGCCCTCGCCCTCCGGCGATGCAGCCATCACGCCGACCATCAGCACCGGCTCCGTGCCGATATAGGTCAGCCGCAGCAGGTCATAACGCGCCCCATCGAGCGAATACTTGATCTCCAGCGCCTCGTGATCGCGCTCCAGGCGCAGCCACACCGCCGGGGGATTGGGCGAAAGCGGGATGACCGACCAATCCGAGAAATCGTGCGTCACCACCGCGCTGAGGTGCTGCACCCCGTCCACATATTCGATGCCGGTCTTGACCCAGGTCATCTCGTCGCGGCGCACCATCAGGCCGCCCTGGTCATACAGCGCCGCGTACTGGCCGATCAGCTTGACCTCGGCGGAAAAATTCCCACTGACCGGCTGGTAATAGAAATGGCCGTTGTCGCGGATGAAGCCGTAATGGGTCTTGCGCCAGAAATCGGTCTTGGCCCCGGTCCGCAAGGTGATGCGGTCATCCTCGTCGGTCCACCGGGGTGGCTCATTCAACCACTGCATCACGTTGTGCTCCCTTCGGGTTCAACTGCCCACCAGCGCGCGCACCAGGTCGCGGAAGTGCTGGCCGCGCGCAGCAAAATCGACATACGCATCATACGAGGTGCCGCCCGGACTGAGCAGCACCACATCGCCCGGCTGCGCCAGCGCCGCCGCCCGCGCGACGGCTTCCGGCAGGTCGCGCACGGCGATCACCTGGCTGAGCAGCGGGTTGGTCTCGCGCGCCAGTGCCGCACGCATGTGCTCGACCACCGCCGGGCCATATTCGCCAAACGCGATCACCGCCCGGCAGCGCCGTGCCGCCAGCGCCGCCATCTCGTCCCAGGGCAGCTTTTTGTCGCGCCCGCCCGCCAGCAGCACCACCGGCTCGCGGTAGCTGCGCAGCGCGGCGATCACCCGCTCCGGCGCGGTAGCGATGCTGTCATTGACCCAGGCGACTCCATCCCGCTCAGCCACCAGTTCCAGCCGGTGCTCAACCCCGGTGAATTCCTCCAGGGCCGCGCGCATGGCGGGCACCGGCACGCCGCCGAACCCGGCCACCGCGCAGGCGGCTAACACATTCGAGATGTTATGCTCACCGCGCAGCCGCACCGCCGAGCGCGGAGCCACCACCTCGGCGCGGCGGTCGTCCAGCGCCAGCACAAGCTGATTTCCGGCCAGGTACGCGCCCGGTGTGACGCGCGTCTCGCGCGAGAAATAGGCCACGCCTGCCGGGGCCTGCCTGCTCAACTGCCGCGCAACCGGATCATCACAGCCGAAGATCGCCACATCGCCGGGCCGCTGGTGCAGGAAAATGTGCGCTTTGGCCCCGGCATACGCCTCCATCGTGCCGTGCCGGTCCAGGTGATTGGGCGTCACATTGAGCACCGCTGCGACGGTGGGGCTGGTCGTCATCAGTTCCAACTGGAAGCTGCTCAACTCCATCACCACCAGGTCGCCGGGCGCGATCTGCGACAGCACATCGAGCAGCACGTCGCCGATGTTGCCGCCCACCCACGTCCGCCGCCCGGAAAGGCGCGCCATCAGCCCGGTGAGCGCGGTGGTCGTCGTCTTGCCCGCGCTGCCGGTGATGCCCAGCACCGGGGCCGGGCAGCGCTCCATGAACAACTGGGCATCGTTCGCCACGCGGATGCCGCGCCGGTATGCTTCTTGCACGATGGGCAGAGTCGGTGGGACGCCGCCGCTCAGGCACAGCAGGTCGCAGTCGTCGAGCAGGTCGAGCGGGTGGCCGCCCAGCACAAACTGCACCGGCGACCCGGCGAGTTCATCCAGGGTGGCGGCCAGCGCCTCGGCGCTGCGGCTGTCGGAGACGGTCACCCGCGCGCCAAGCGTGGGCAGCCAGCGCGCCAGCGCTTTGCCCTGGCGGGCCAGCCCCAACACGACCACGCGCCTCCCGGCCAGCGGATCGGTCGGCCCGCCCAGCGGACCGGTTTGGGGCAAACTCGGATGAAGGGTCATGGGTCGCTCCACCTCTTCGGGAGGCCGGACATCCCTAACAGCAGTTTTCCGAATTCACATTATCCCCCGCCCAGCACCGCCTTGATCGACAGTGCGATGTCGGTGGTGATGCCCGGCACGGCGGTCAATTGGTCGATGCTTGCCGCGCGAATCGCCTCAATGTCCTTATCAAACGCCTTGAGCAGAGCCTTCCGGCGCTGGGGACCGATGCCGGGCACCTGTTCGAGCTGGCTGGCCAGCCCGGCCTTGTGACGGCGACGGCGGTGACTGGTGATGGCGAAGCGGTGCGCCTCATCGCGCACACGCTGGAGCAGGAATAACCCCTCGCTGGTCCGCGGCAGCATGATCGAGCGATCCTGGCCGGGCAGAAAGACCTCTTCAAACTGCTTGGCCAGGCCGCACACCGGCACGCGCCCCAGCAGGTCAAACGAGGCCAGCACCTCCACCGCCACGCCCAACTGCCCCTTGCCGCCATCGACGATCAACAGGTCGGGCAGCAGCCGCCATGTCTCGTCCGAATCCTTGCCGCCGGGCGCAGATGTCGCGGGCTGGCTGGCTGTGTCTTGCCAGCGCTTGAACCGCCGGGTGAGCGCCTCGCGCATCGACTGATAATCGTCCGAGCCTTCGTGCATCACGCTGGTGATATTGAAGCGGCGATATTCGCTCTTGCGCGGCACGCCCTGCACAAAGACCACCCGGCTGGCGACAATGGGCGTGCCCTGGGTGGTGCTGATATCGTAGCACTCGATACGGTTGGGCGGCGCGGGCAGCCGCAGCGCCTCTTGTATCTCGCGCATGGCGGTTTCCTGCTTGACGGTATCGCTGGCCCACTGCGCGCGCAGAATGCCCAGTTTCTCGGCGGCAGTCTGGCTGGCCAACCGGACCAGTTCGCGCTTATTGCCGCGCCGGGGGACCGTCAGCTTGACCTTGTGCCCGCCGCGCTGATCTTGCAGCCACTGCTCGATGATGCGCGCCTCGGTCAGGGCGGTGGGCAGCACGATCTCTTTGGGGATATCGGTCGCGTCCTGGTAGAACTGCATCAGGAACCCTTCGACGATCTCTTCCGGCGTCTCGCCCTCGGCCCCATCCAGCGCAAAATACTCGCTGCCGATCAAGCGCCCCTGCCGGATCAGGAACATCTGCACGACGGCGTCGCTGCCTTCCTGGGCGAAGGCGATCACGTCCTGGTTGGCGTTGTAGTCGGCCACCAGCCGCTGCCGCTGCGAGATCATGCTCACCACCTTGATCCGGTCGCGCAGCAGGGCCGCCCGCTCAAAATCGAGCGCTTCGGCGGCAGCGTCCATCTGGGCCTGGAGGTCCTTCAGCACATCATCGGCGTGCCCGGTGAGCACATGCATCAGCCCGTCGATGCTCTCCATGTATTCCTCGCGGGTCTGCGCGCCGATGCACGGCCCACCGCACAGCTTGATGTCGTAATACAGGCAGGCGCGCGAATCCTGCCCGGTGATTTCGCGGTCGCAGGTCAGGTAGGGGAACGCCTTGCGCAGCACGTCCAGAGTCTCGCGCACGCTGCCCGCCGAGGTGAACGGCCCGAAATAGCGGTGACCGTCGCGGCGGTCGATGCGGCGGGTCATCTCCACGGTAGGAAAGGCGTCGCCGGTCGTCACGCGGATGAATGGGTAGCGCTTGTCGTCCTTCAGCAGGATGTTGTAGCGCGGCTTGTGGACCCGGATCAGCTCCGCCTCGGTGATCAGCGCCTTAAGCTCGCCGCCGGTGAGGATGAACTGAATATCCACCGTGTCGGCGCGGATGCTGAGCACTTTCGGATCGTGGTTGCTCGCCTGGAAATAGCTGCGGACGCGGTTCCGCAGGTTCTTCGCCTTGCCGATGTAGACAATCGTGCCGTTCGGGTCCAGCATCTGGTAGACGCCGGGGCCGGTCGGCAGATTGGCCAGGATTTCCTGGATATGTTCCGAGGGGCGGTAGTCGCTCATAGGCAGTGCGCAGCGCTCATCTGTTCGTGTGTGGTCCAATCATACCATGTCTGGCGGGAGTCAGGCGACAATTGGCGCACAGCAGGCAGGGCGATCGCATCAAAAGGGCTGTTTCAGTTGACGCGCATCGCCTGCCCCTGATGCCCGTTGGCCCTGCGATCGGGTATGAGAGGCGAATGGCTGGCCTCACCCCCAGGCGGCCAAAACCGGGCCGCTTGGGGGTGAGGCC
>DAOUFU010000146.1:0-3024 GCA_034429275.1 Anaerolineae bacterium
GCCCCCCCCCCCCGGCGCCCGCGGCGCGCCGCGAAGGTGGGGGGGAGGCCGAACTCGCGCGGGTCACGTATTTTGATGCAATCACCCTGTGTCACCCTCGGCTTGCCGCTGCCCGGCCAATATTCGCCTGCAGCCGACCCGATGCGCGATACTAGGGCCAGCAGTCGATTGCACACCATCGGGAGAGATGCTGTGACATCCGAACCTTCGCTTTCCACGCGCGCCCCCAGCGCCGACGCCCCGCATCCGCAGGGCAGGGTCGGCGAAGTCGCCCGGCTGTTCCTGCGGCTGGGATTCACCGCCTTCGGCGGCCCCGCCGCGCATGTCGCCCTGTTCCGCGACGAAGTCGTCACCCGGCGCAGGTGGATCACGGACGCGCATTTCCTCGACCTGCTGGGCGCAACCAACCTCATTCCCGGCCCCAATTCGACTGAGATGGCGATTCACGTGGGTTATGTGCGGGCGGGCTGGCGTGGCCTGCTGGCTGCCGGGCTGTGTTTTGTGCTGCCTGCGGCTCTGATCGTGCTGGGGTTGGCGGTGCTCTATGTGGAATATGGCACAACCCCGGCGGCGGAATGGCTGCTCTACGGCATCAAGCCGGTCATCATTGCCATCATCGCACAGGCGATGTGGGGACTGTTCCGAACGGCGCTCAAAGGGGGGGGATTGGCCGTGCTCGGGGCGGCGGTCTTCGCCCTATACCTGGCGGGCGTCAGCGAAATCCTGCTGCTATTGGGCGGCGGCGTGCTGTACATGCTGGTGTACAACGCGGACCGGCTGCGCCGCACCCATTGGCGGGTCGGCGCGCTGGCGCTGGCGATGCCCGGCCTGCCGGGCACTCTACTCGCGTCCACTGCCGCGACTGCGGCGGCGGCAGCGTCGCCGGTCTCGCTGCTCACTTTGTTCCTGATCTTCCTGAAGATCGGCTCGGTGCTCTATGGCAGCGGGTACGTGCTGCTGGCCTTTCTGCGCGGCGACTTTGTGGAGCGGCTCGGCTGGATCACCAACCAGCAGTTGCTCGACGCGGTGGCGGTGGGCCAGGTCACTCCGGGGCCGCTCTTCACCGCTGCGACCTTCATCGGCTACCTGGTGGGTGGTTTCTCCGGCGCGCTGCTGGCGACTGCGGGCATCTTTTTGCCTTCGTTCCTCTTTGTGTGGATCTCCAACCCGTTCATCCCGCGCCTGCGCCGCTCGGTCTGGCTGAGCGGGCTGCTGGACGGGGTGAATGTTGCGGCGCTGGGGTTGATGGCGGCGGTGACGCTGGAACTGGGCGTGAGCGCCATCCGCGACGCGATCACGATGGCGCTCGCGCTTGCGTCGGCGGTGCTGTTGATTCGTTTCCGGGTGCGTTCCACCTGGCTGATTGCGGGCGGCGGGTTGGTCGGGCTGGCCTGCGCGCTGCTGCGCTAGCTGCCGCTGCGCTAGCTGCCGCTGCGCTAACTGCCGCTGCACATCACTCGACCGGCACGGCGCGGCTAGGGCGCATCCGGCAGACCGGCGAACAGGCCATCGAGCAGGTTGGCGCACCCGTTCAGGTTCATCCAGTGCGCCAGTTCGCCGATGCTGTCCTGGCGCTGCATCTCGTTATAAACCTGACGCGGGATGTTGCGCAGGAAGGTGACGGAGATCACCGGGTCGCCGGTGTAGGGATGCCCGTAGGCGACCAGGGCCAGCACCCCGCCCGAATAAAACCCCAGCTTCGAGCCATATTCCAGGTACATGGAGTCCACGTAGCTGTTATTGCGCCAGCGCAGCCCATCGCGCACCAACTGCTTGACTCGCGCCGAAAGTGGCCCGCCCGGCGCGTAGATCGCTTGCATCACGCGCAGAAAGTCGGACGCGGTGCCGCTGGCCGTCAGCCGGTCGAGGATCATCGCCTGGACTTCCCAGCCGGGAAACAGGCTGCGCCGGTCCGCGCGGTAAGCGACTTCGGCGCGGTGCCACGCGGCATCTTCCAGGTACAGGTCGAACAGCGCCTCGCCCCGCTCAAGGGAGAGATTCTTCAGGCGCGAAGGCGTGGCTCGCCCGCTCTCGTGGTTGGCCATGATCAGCGCGATGGCGCCCATCGCGTGCGGTGGATCGGTGTGGGTCATTCCCAGCAGGTCGTAAAGGCCGCCCCAATCAGTCGGTCCCAGGCGGTCCAGCAGGTAATCGGAAGCCGCGTTCGAGCTGTACTGGATCATGCCGACTGCGGCGATCTCCCACAGGCTGAGCGACTGTGTCCCGGCGGGGTAGCGGCTCAAAAAGCGTTCGTGGGCGTCGCTGTTTGAGCGCGGCAGGTCGTAGAGATTGAGGGCGTCCAGGCTGACCACCTCGTCCGGCGAGAGCAGACCCGCTTCTACCCGCCGCGCCAGTTCAATGAAGATCATCAGCTTGGCGACCGACGCCAGCGGGAAAGGTGTTTCCGCGTGGTACGAGACGGTTGCCTCCGGGTGGGCCAGCGGCATACACGCCACGCCAAAATCGTCGGGCTGGCCGAAGACCTGGCTTCGGAGGGGATCCAGCGCGGGGTTGGTGGTCGCCGGCTGCTGCGCATAGGCCGGAAGCACGCTCAGGGCAAGGATGTACACGGCGATCAACAAACGTCTCACGGCTTGTTCTCCTGCAAACCGATTCGGCTGCGCTCTAGGGCGTGTATGCAAACCCTCATCCCCCGGCCCCTTCTCCCCCAGGGAGAAGGGGAGCCGCAGCCCTGACGTTCGTTATCTTGGGGATGTGGCAGGCATTGTACTACTTTGCATACACACTCTAGTGTGCCGCGATTTCGCCAATACAGCTACTCCCCACACAGCAGATACCCCCGGCAAGGCCCGGATGTTGATGTGTTTGCCCTGGCCCCACGAGGGCGCGTGAGCGAAAAGTTGACAGGCAACCCCTTGACAAACCGGGCACTCGCTGGACGGGCGATCTGGCCTCACCCCGCACGGCCAGGAACGGGCCGCGCCGCCCCTCTCCAAAACTTTTTTTGGAGAGGGGCAAAACCGAGCCGAACCCGCAGGGAGCGGCGAGGTTTGGGGTGAGGCC
>DAOUFU010000147.1:0-19720 GCA_034429275.1 Anaerolineae bacterium
CTTGTGGGCAGGGCGCGAAGTCCCGCGCTTTGATCGCCGGGGCAACGAGATCGGTAGCGAGATGGGCACCAACGGCGGCATTATCCGCCTGGATTTTGGGCGGTCGCTGTTCTACAAACGCCCGGTCGTCGAAATGCTTAAGCAGCGCGCCCCGGCCACCGTGCAGTTGGGCTTTGCCGCGCTGGTGGTCGGCTTCGGTATTGGTATCCCGGTGGGCATCCTCTCGGCAGTCCGGCGAGGCAGTGCGTTCGATAACAGCTCGCGCGTGTTGGCGGTCTTGTTCAACGCGGGGCCGGTCTTCTGGCTGGGCCTGATGCTGATCCTGGTGTTCGGAAAGTGGCTGGAGGTCCTGCCGATGGGCAACCAGTGTCCGCTCACCATTCGGGGGTGTGTCAGCCTTGAGGACCGCATCCGCCACCTGATTTTGCCAGTGTTCACGCTGGGAACGGGTTGGATCGCGGTATTGTCGCGCTATATGCGCACCTCGACGCTGGATGTGCTCAGCCAGGATTACATCCGCACCGCCCAGGCCAAAGGTCTGCCCAATTCGAAGGTGTGGTTTGTCCACGCTACCCGCAACGCGCTGATCCCGATTGCGACTATTCTCGGCCCGGCGATCCCCAACCTGTTGAGCGGCGCGGTCATCACCGAGACCATTTTCTCCTGGCCGGGGCTGGGACGCCTGTCCTTTGAAGCCGTGATTCAACAGGATTACCCGATGGTGATGGCGGTGGTGCTGCTGAGCGGCGTGATCACCATCATAGGATATTTGCTGTCCGATATTTTGTATGCGCTGATCGATCCGCGCATCCGGTTAGGGTAGGTGCACCATGACGACTGATACGCAGGCACGAGGGTCTGCTGAGAAGCCAACCAAAGCCGTCCTCTCCCTGAGCGATGATAAGCCCGGTGTGAGCGAATCGCTCTTTACGATGGCGATGCGGCGGCTGAGCCGCGACTATCTGACTTTGCTTGCACTGGGAATCGTCATTTTGCTGGCGCTGCTCTCGCTGCTGGCCCCGGTTATCACCCGTGCGCTGGACATCAGTTACACGGCCACCGATGGGGCGGCCTTTGAGAAGATCGGCAGCAAGGGGCATATTCTGGGCACCGACGACCTGGGGCGCGATCAACTGGCCCGCCTGCTCTATGCCGGGCGTGTTTCGCTGACGATCGCCATCTCTGCCGCGATTGGCTCCCTGCTGATCGGGATCTCGGTTGGGGTTGTTGCCGGTTATTATCAGGGTGGTTCATTGGGGTTTATCGACGATGCCATCATGTGGTTCGTGACCACTCTCAACTCGATCCCCACCCTGTTCCTGCTGCTGATTGTGGCCTCGGTGATGCGCACCCAACAAAACGCGCTGCGGTCCTCGATTGTGCCGCTTATCTTGATCCTGACCTTTTTGGGGTGGACCGGCACGATGCGATTTGTGCGCGGCGAAACATTGGCCCGGCGCGAACTGGAATACACGGTTGCAGCGCGCGCCATCGGCGCGAACGTGCCCCGCATCATGTTTGTGCACATCCTGCCCAATATCTTCTCGATCATCGTGGTCACGCTGGCGATTGACATTGGCTCGCTGATCCTGGTCGAATCGGCATTGAGCTTCCTGGGGCTGGGGGTCACCCCTCCCACGCCGAGTTGGGGCAATATGCTGAGCAATGCGCAGAGCTTCTTTGATCGTGGGCCACACCTGGTCTTCCTGCCCGGCTTCTTGATCGTGCTCACCGTGTTGTGCCTGTATATCATCGGTGACGGCTTGCGCGATGCATTCGACCCGCAGTCGGTCAAGCACACCCAGGCATAACCCGCCGTTACAGAAATCTCACCTTGTGAACCCAGACGAGGGCGCTGCAAGCAGCGCTCTCGTTTTTTTGTGCGGGCGGCATGAATCCGACCCGGCTTTGGTGTATTATTAATCTAGCGTCGCGATTTTCGGCGCTCCATTCATCTCGGCAGGCTAGAAGACGAACATGCCGCCTCAACCTGACTATGAAGCCCTGCGCGAGCGCATGGTACGCGAACAACTGGTGAGTCGCAACATCACCGACGCGCGCGTATTGGAGGCGATGCGGCGCGTGCCGCGCCATCACTTCGTGCCGGAGCATCTGCGCACGCAGGCGTATACTTTCGATGGTCCGCTGCCCATCGGCAATAACCAGACCATCTCGCAGCCCTATATCGTGGCGCTGATGTCGCAGTTGTGCGAGATCACCCTGGACGATGTCGTGCTGGAGATCGGTACCGGCTCCGGCTATCAGACGGCGATTCTGTGCGAGCTGGCGCGCACCGTCTACTCGCTGGAGCGCTACCCGGCGCTGGCCCGGCGGGCAGTGGGCGATCTGCAAGAATTGGGCTATCACAACGTGGAGGTATTTGTCGGCGATGGCAGCCAGGGGCTGCCGGATATGGCCCCGTTCAATGCCATCATCGTAACCGCCGCCGCGCCCGCCATTCCCGGCCCGCTGCGCGCGCAACTGGCTCACCGGGGGCGGTTGGTGCTGCCGGTGGGGACCCGCGAATATCAGACCTTACAACGTGTGCGTCGCGACCAGGACCGGTTCATCATGGAGAACATCACCCCGGTGATGTTTGTGCCGCTCTACGGGCGGCACGGCTTCAGGCCGCCCGATGATCCGCTTGCCAACGAGCCGCCCATCACCTTTTGATCGAATGGCGCTGCCAACAGGATGGCTTTCAGCGGGTATCGAGGTTGTTTTCGCCGTGCGTTTGTGAAAGCAGCCGCAGGTAGTCTGCCGCAAACCCGCCGCCGTTGGTGGCGATCAACACGCCGCTCATCTTGTGAACCTGAAGCTCGCCAAAATGCCGGATCAGGCG
Source organism: Anaerolineae bacterium (assembly GCA_034429275.1). Lineage (GTDB taxonomy): Bacteria > Chloroflexota > Anaerolineae > Aggregatilineales > Aggregatilineaceae > DAOUFU01. The sequence goes on from DAOUFU010000147.1 coordinate 2,843, forward strand.
GGTGACCTGTTTCTCCATCATGCCCATGAAGTCATCCCAGTTCACATCGTCGGGCAGGTAGGGGCTTTGCAGCGGGCGCAGGCTGTTCACAAAATCGAGCACCGGCTGGACCTCGCGAAAATGCAGCGCACTCGGCAGATCGTGGCGCACCACCGCTTTAAAAAAGTGTGTCAGCCGCGTCGTGCCGTTTTCTAGCGCGAACAGCCGGTGAACCGGCGGAAATTCCTGGCGCGGGTGGCCGAGCAGTGTGCACGCCCGGCGGCTGAGTGTATCGAATTCGGGCATGGTGTCTTCGGCATTGGTGGCCGCGACTAGCTGGCCGTGGGGTTTGAGCACGCGCCGGATTTCGCACAGCGCCTCGTCGATATCGGGCACATGATACAGCATGTGATTGGCCAGCACGATGTCAAACGTGCCATCGGAAAAGGGCAACTTTTGCGCGTCTAGCTGGATCAGCGCGACACCTTCCGCCTGGGGAAGCTGTCGGGCGCGGTGAAGCATCCCCGGCGAAACATCGCCCGCCACCAGCCGCCCATTGGGGATGCGTGCTCGCACCGCCTCGAAATAGCTCCCCGCCCCGGCTCCGACATCCAGCACCCACTCATCGCCGCGCCAGGGCAACAGCCCGACCACCCATTGTGGAAAGTCGATCTTGGGCTGGCTGTACTGCTCGTGAATCTGCTGCCGCAGCGCGAGCTGCTCGTCGGTGGCGTAAGCCTCGGAACAGCCGGAGTCTCTATCGGGGCGAGTGGTCGAGTCGGTCATGAGTCCGCTTCCATCGATGGCGCGCATGGGTACTGGTCGCCGGGCTGAACAATTGGATTGGCAATGTCGCAGTGTGGGAGAGCGATTTTTTAGCTTCGTGATACACTTTCTGTAGTTTAACACGGTTTGTCGCACGCACACCACTTTAGCGCGTATCCGTGCCTTGCCCGGCGCGCCAGAAAGGACTCGCCCATGAGCCTCGATCCCCAGCAGTTCCGAGCAGCCGCTCGCGCCCTGCGAGACTGCGAGCTGTTGGTCGTGCTGACCGGGGCGGGCATCTCGCGCGAGAGCGGCATCCCCACCTATCGCGACGCCCTCGAAGGGATATGGGCGCAGTATGACCCGATGAAGCTCGCCACCCCGCGCGGCTTCCGCGCCGATCCGCGGCTGGTGTGGAACTGGTACGAATACCGGCGCGAGTTGATGCGGCCCGCCCAGCCGAATCCCGGTCACCTGGCGATCGCCGCCCTGGAGGACCTGCTGCCCCAGGTCGTTGTGGTGACCCAAAACATCGATGGGCTGCACCATGCCGCTCACAGCACCGATATCATCGAACTGCATGGCAACATTCACCGCAGCAAATGTTACGCGAACTGCCAGGGAGACCCCACGCTCATTGATCTCTCGACCCTCACCTGGAATGCCGACAGTGCCCCGCCGCGCTGTCCGTACTGCGGTGCATGGGTTCGGCCCGATGTCGTCTGGTTCGAAGAGGCGCTTCCGGCGGACCTGCTTCAACGCGCAACAAGCCTCGCTCGCCGGGCCGGTGTGATGCTGGTGGCGGGGACATCGGGAGTCGTGCACCCGGCGGCCAGTCTGCCTTTCGTGGCCGCCGAACGGGGTGCGGTCATCATCGAGGTGAATCCAGAGATGACACCGATCACGCCGGTGGCGCGGTGGCACTTTGCCGGTCCCTCCGGTGAGGTCTTGCCTCAACTTGTGGAGGCGCTGCGCACGCTGCCCCCAGCACAGCAGGATCGTGAAGGGGGACCTCATGCGCGGTAGGCTCAGGATGCTGTTTCGCTGGTTGTTGGCCGTGTGTGGGGCTGTTGTGTTGGGAGCAGGGCTGCTGCCCGCCGCCCGACCGGCTGCCGGACAGGCCCCCTCACGCACCGATGTTTTTGTCGCTGCGGACCCGGCAACAGGGGCTGCCAGCATCTACTTTCTGGATGCGCTGAGCGGACTGAGCACGGTTGTGAATGCCAGCAACGGCGAGAAATTCACTCTGGTGGGCGATTACGTGATCTATCAGAAGCGGCAGAGCGGGGCGATCATGCGGGCCGGGCTGAACGGTACGCTGGAGCCGCACCCGTTCGTGCGCCGTTCGGTGGATACCCAGAGCGTACAGTGGGTTGTCTCGCCCGACAAGCAGGCGATTGCCTGGGTGACGGTGAGCACGGCGGGCGAATCGGCGGCATTCGCGGCGTGGGCGGATGGACGGGACCTGCGCCAGCTTCCGATCGTGTCGCCCGGTCCTTCGGCAGCGCTGGCTCCCATCGCGCTCACCAATTCCATGACGCGGTTTATCTATGATGCGGCCCACCCGCTGCCCGATGAAACCGAGGCCGGAGCGAGCGAATCGCCGTTTGCCGCCTATCTGCGGCTGGCCGAGTACGATTTTGTCGCCGGGCGGCAGCGCAATTTGCCCAACGATCCGGGCTGCCCGTGCGATGCCGCACTGGATTCTGCCGGGCGCATCCTGGCCCGGCTGGAAGCGCGCGGAGGCAAGGGGCCTTTCGCGCTGCATCTGTGGGACCTGCCCTCTGGGGCTGAAACGCGCATCCCTGCGCCCGAACTTCCCTATCACGCTGGCGGCGACCTGGTGCTAAACACGATCGGCACTTATGCAGCCTATACTATTGCTGCCGGGGTGGGGGACGAAGCTGCCATCCGCCCGGCGGAATATGGGCTGGTGCTGGTGAATATCGTTGCGTCCGAGCAGTACCTGGTCTTGCCGCCCGGCCCGACCCATTACCGCCCGCTGGCCTTTATCGACCGTGATCGCACCCTGCTGTTGGCCGATGCCGCCACCGGCGCAACCTACAAGTTCGACCTGGTGGAACGCGAGCTTTTGCGAGTCTCTGATCTGCTGTACCTGGGATCGATCGGCTCATAAGCTGCCCCCTGTATTCGCGAGACCACATTTTCCCGCTGGCACGAGACCTGCCCGGTGATGTCCGCACCCGCCCTCACCGGGCGATTCGACTCGCCTGCACCCCTCTTGACAACGTCAGCGCACCCATGATAAAGTGATGTTACCGGTTGCGCAACCGGTAACGGAACTTTGTTACGGCGCGCAGCCTGGGATCATTCAGTGCAAATACACTTTGGATAAAAAGGCTATCGACCCAATGCGCACCCCATCTAGCGCCGTTTTGCGCGTATCTACATTGTTCACCTCAACCCATCCCCTTTACCGGGCTGCTCACCGTCGTATGGCCTTTATCCAATTGTCTTGTTCTCTCTGTCGCTGCTGATCTGCCGGGCGGATGCTCCGCCGGACCGAGGATAACTGCGTGGCCCGATCGACCAGACGCACCACTATCGCCGATGTCGCAGAATTTGCCGGCGTCACCAAAACCACCGTCTCGCGCGTGTTGAACCACAAGGGGGAGATCAGCGAAGAGACGCGGATAAAAGTGATGGATGCCGTCAAACGGCTCGGCTATCGGCGCAGCCGGATTGCGCGCAGCCTGGCGACCGACCGTACCTTCCTGCTGGGGCTGATCGTGCCCACCATCGCCAACGAGTTTTTCACCGACATCATTCGCGGGGCCGAAGACACCGCCTGGAAAAACGACTACAAAATTCTGTTGTGCAATACCGAGGGCGATTGGGACCGTGAAGAGGGCATGTTCCTCTTTCTGGAAGACATCCAGGTGGATGGAATCGTGGTCTGCGCGCCGCGCCTGCCGGAAGCGCGCTTGCTGCCGCTGGTGGAACAGTTCCAAAACGTGGTGGTGGTCAACGGGCAGGGCTTGATCTGGCACGACCTGGCCGGCGCGATTGAAACGGACGACGCGGGCGGCATGGCCCAGGCGGTCAATCACCTGCTGAACAGTGACCGCCGCCGCCTGACATACCTGGGCGGGCCGCTGGATGCGCGCGTAAGTAAAGCGCGGTATCACGGGTTCGTGAAGGCGCTCGAAGCTGCCGGTTATAGCCACAACCCGGCCTGGCAGGTCACCTGCCACCCCGCCAACCTCGAAGGTGGCTATGACGCGCTCAAACGGCTGGGCGATGCGCTGTCGGAGATCGACGGCATCGTGTGCTTCAGCGACCTGGTGGCGGCGGGCGCGATCCGCGCCTGTGCCGAACTGGGCATTCGTGTGCCGGAGGACATTGCCATCACCGGCTGCGACAACATCCAGCTAGCGAGTCTCGTGCGGCCCAGCCTCACCACGTTGCAAACCCCCAAACAGGCGATAGGCACTCTGGCTGTGCAGATGCTGCTTGAACGTATCGGCGGCCAGCACGACCAGGCCCCCGTCACCATTGAACAGACATTGATAATTCGGGAAAGCGCTCCCTAACTCGATGCGCCTTTCTATGAATGTGATGGAGACAAGGAGGCACAACTCATAGAACCCTCAAAACACAACCATTCGCATTACCTGATCGCTACTTTCTATAAAAAATAAGGAGTCACGAAAATGAATAAGGGGTTACATCGGCGCACGCTGAATCTTTTGGCCGTACTGCTGGCCGTTATGTTCGCCGTGAACGGCGGCCTGATCTCTGGCGCAGTGTCGGCCCAGGGCGAGTCCATTACGCTCACGATGGCCGCCTGGGATGTGGCGACCACTCCCTATTGGCAGGCCGTGGTTGACGCGTACGAAGCGGCGAATCCGAACGTCAAGGTGGAACTGATCGATGTTCCTTCCGCCGAATATCAGGACACGATGAATATCCGGCTTTCGGGCGGCGATGACACCGACATCATCACCGTGAAGGACATCCCCGGCTATGCCGCCATGCTGACTCGCGGCCAGATCATTCCGCTGAACGACTATATCGAAGCCGATGGTCTCGACCTGAGCGTCTACAGCGGCGCAGCAGAGGAACTGACCTACGAAGGCTCGATCTATGCACTGCCCTTCCGCAGTGACATCTGGATTCTGTACTACAACAAGGACATCTTCGACGCTGCCGGTGTGGCATATCCCACCAATGACATGACCTGGGCGGAGTTCGACGCTGTGGCCCGCCAACTGACGAGCGGCAGCGGTGCGGATAAGATCTACGGCGCGCACTTCCACGTGTGGCGTTCGTGCGTCCAACTGGCCACCGTGCAGGATGGCCTGCACACCATCATCGCGGATGACTACAGCTTCATGGCCCCCATGTACGAGATGGTGACCGCCATGCAAAAAGACGGCATCGTCATGGACTATGGCGAGCTGCGGGCGGGCAACATCCACTATTCTGGCCCCTTCATCAACGGCCAGGTTGGCATGCTCCCGATGGGGTCGTGGTTTATCGGCAGGCTGGTTTCGGATAAGGCCAAGGGCTTGTATGACTTCGATTGGGGCGTGGCGGCCTTCCCACATCCCGAAGGTGTCGCGCCTGGCACGACCGCCGGTACGCTGACCTCGCTGGCGATCAACGAAAAGTCGGACAACAAAGACGCGGCCTGGGACTTCATCAAGTTCTACAGCGGCGTTGAGGGAGCCAAGGTCCTGGCGGCCACGGGCAACCTGCCCGCGCTGCGCACGCCTGAAGTGCTGGAAATCTTCGCCTCTCTCGATGGCGTTCCCGCCGAAGCAGCCGAAGCCCTGAAGACCACCACCGTTCGTCTTGAACTGCCCATGCATCCCAAAGTGGGCGAGATCGAGCAGATCCTGAACGAAGAGCACGACCTGATCATGACCGGTTCCATCTCGGTGAAGGATGGCGTCAACGAGATGACGGAGCGCATCCGCGAGGTGTTGGACTAGCTCCGGACGCCTGCTCCACGCATCTATCCGTGGGATGCCCTCGGAAACGGGGGCATCCCAGCATGATACTTCGAACCATGTGCCCACAAAAACGCATCTCGCCCAGAGTATTCATCCGATGTCCTGATGTCAGCAGCAGCGTCTGAGATGAAACAAAAGAAGGAAGTCTTTTGATCATGGGAATCATGAATCCGAGCATCAAGACAACCAGTCCTGGCTACAGGAGAAGGCAGATCAGCAAACACCTGGTGGCCTACTCTTTCATCCTGCCCAACCTGCTTGGTTTTGCGATCTTCACCTTAGTGCCCATGGTGTTCTCGCTGGGGCTTTCCTTCATGAGCTGGGACGGGGCGAACCAGATCAGTTGGGTCGGGCTGGATAACTTCCGGCGCTTGATGGATGACAGTACCTTTGAAATTGCCCTGAAAAATACCATCTGGTATGTGATCGGCACCGTGCCATCGACGATGATTTGCGCGCTGCTGCTGGCGGTGCTGCTGAATCAGCCCATTCGGGGGAGAAATATCTTTCGGACCATCTACTTCTTCCCCTATGTTGCGTCGCTGGTGGCGGTGGCCGTCGTCTGGAACATGCTGTTTTTCCCCTCGGCAGGCCCGGTCAACGAATTCCTGCGAGCGCTGGGGGTAGACAATCCGCCGCGCTGGTCCGCCTCGGTCGATTGGGCGATGCACACGGTCGTCATGGCGAGCATCTGGCGAGGCATGGGTTACTACATGATCATCTATCTCGCCGCGCTGCAAGGGATTCCGGCAATCCTCTATGAATCCGCCGAGATCGATGGGGCGAATGCCTGGCAGAAATTCCGGTATATCACCGTGCCGATGCTGACGCCTGCCACCTTCTTCATCAGCATCATGCTCACCATCTCCTCATTCAAGGTCTTCGACCTGATCCTGGTCATGACCAATGGTGGGCCGGGCCGCGCGACCAATGTGCTGGTCATTCATACGTATAACACGGCCTTCAGACAGTTCAAATTCGGCTATTCCAGCTCGATCGCCATGGTGCTGTTTATCCTGGTTATGAGCATCACCATTGTTCAGTTCTATATGGAACGACGTTGGGTTGAGTATTCACAGATATAGCGAGGAGAGGCCGGGAAAATGAATAGTCAACCAACGAGCATGATTGCAAAACGAACGGCAGCCCTGCGCGCCCGTTCCCTGTGGAGCGGAAAAACAGCGCGAACAGCGCTCACCTATGTGCTGTTGATCGCGCTCGCTGTGGTCATGCTGCTGCCCTTTATCTGGATGCTGTCGGCATCCCTGAAGCTGGATAAGGACGTGTTCCGCTTCCCCATTGAGTGGATTCCTTCGGATCCGCAGTGGAGCAACTATCAAACCATTTGGACCCGCATTCCGTTTCTGACCTTTTTCAAGAATTCGCTCAAGCTGACGGTTATTATCACGTTCCTCCAGGTGGCGACCAGCAGTTTCGCCGCGTATGCTTTTGCCAAGCTGGAATTCAAAGGTCGGAATCTGCTCTTCCTGGCCTACCTGGGCAGCATTGCCATCCCCTGGCAGGTCTACATGATCCCGCAGTTCATCTTGATGCGCGAACTCGGCCTGGTCGATACGCATCTGTCGTTGATCCTGTTACAGGCGTTCACGGCCTTTGGGGTGTTCTTGCTGCGCCAGTTCTTCATCAGCATCCCCAACGAACTGCTGGATGCGGCACGCATCGACGGATTAAGCGAGTACGGGATATACTTCCGGATCATGCTTCCGCTCTCGAAGCCGGCGCTGGCGACTCTGACCATCTTTTCCGCCGTCTTCGTTTGGAACGACTTCATGGGGCCGTTGATCTACCTGCATTCGGATTCGCTCAAGACCATTCAGTTGGGCTTGCGTATGTTCATCCAGCAATATTCTGCCGATTACGCCCTGATCATGGCGGCGTCGCTGGTGTCCCTGGTACCTGTGCTCGCGCTTTTCCTGGCGTTCCAGCGCTTCTTCATCGAGGGGATCGGCACAACCGGGATCAAAGGTTAGTAGAACATCGGGCAGAAGCTTGATCATCAGGCGCGTTTCTCAAAAAGGTGCAGACCAACATGCTCTATCCTCAATCGAATCTTTTCCGCCAGGTGCACGATCTGTCGGGCTTTTGGGATTTTCGCTTTGACCCGGCGGGCGAGGGCGACTCGGCGCGGTGGCACCTGGGTTTTTCGCCGACCGAGATCATTGCCGTGCCTGCCAGTTGGAACGACCAGTTCGCCGATTGGCGCGACTACACCGGCGTGGCGTGGTACCAGACCACCTTCGACTTGCCCTGGAGCTGGGCGGGCCAGCGGCTGTACCTGCGCTTCAATGCCGTCAGCTATCTGGCCAGGGTGTGGCTGAACGGGCATCTTCTGGGGTCGCACGAGGGCGGTCACCTGCCTTTTGCCTTCGATATCACCGACGTGGTTCATGAGGAAGGCAATGTGCTGGTCGTGCGCGTTGATGGGCAGCTTTTGCCGGACCGTGTGCCGCCGGGCAGTCTCTCCGGCCTGCCGACCGCAACTTTTGGCCGGGCTGCCTATCCCGATACCAACTTCGACTTTTTCCCCTTCTGCGGCATCGAGCGCCCGGTGCTGCTGGCTACCGAGCCGCCCGACGCCATCACCGACCTGACCGTGACCACAACCATCGAGGACTCCAGCGGTGTGGTGCGGGTGCGCGTAGTGCGCACGCCCGGCGAGCCGTTGAGCGCTCGTGTCACGCTGTACGGTCATGGGACCACCGAAGCCGCCGAAATTGCCATGCCGCACGAGTCCGCCGAAGCCGTGCTGACCGTGCCGGACGCGGCGCTGTGGTCGCCCGAAGCGCCCAACCTGTATGACCTGCGTGTGGAACTGTTGCGCCAGGGCGCGGCGGTGGACAGTTATTCGCTGAAGGTGGGCATTCGTACCATCGCGGTTGAGGGCGATCGGCTGCTGCTCAATGGCCAGCCGGTCAAGCTGGTGGGGTTTGGTCGCCACGAAGACTTTCCGGTGGTGGGCAAAGGGCTGCTGCCCGCGCTGATCATCAAGGATTACGCGCTGATGCGCTGGGTGGGCGCGAACTCATTTCGCACCACGCACTACCCCTATTCTGAGCAGATGATGGACCTGGCCGACCGCCTGGGCTTTCTGGTCATCGACGAAACGCCCGCAGTGGGCCTGTTTTTCTTGCCGGATGGCCTGGAACGGCGGAATCAACTCTGCCAGGCCATGATCCGCGAAATGATCGAGCGCGACAAAAACCATCCCAGCGTCATCATGTGGTCGCTGGCCAACGAGCCGCACACCGCCCGCCCCGAAGCGCGGCAGGCCTATCAGCGGGATATGACGGTGATCGAGCATCCCAGCCGTCCGGAAGCGGTCGAGGCCTTCCGCGAGATGGCCGCACTCGCTCGCGAGCTTGATCCCACCCGCCCGGTGACGCTGGTCAGCCACGAAGGGGCGCTCGAAGAAGCCTTCCAGTTTGTGGACGTGGTGTGCTTCAACCGTTACTGCGGCTGGTACAGCGAATCGGGCCAGATCGAGGCCGGGCTGCGCCATCTCGACCGCGAGATCGAATTGATCCACGCGCTCTATCCCAAGCCGTTTATCCTGTCCGAGTTTGGCGCAGATACCATTCCCGGCCATCATGCCCAGCCGCCCGAAATGTTCAGCGAAGAGTTCCAGGCGGAGATTCTCGCCCGGACGATTGCATTGACCGACAGCAAGCCATGGGTGGTGGGCCAGCACGTGTGGAACCTGTGCGACTTCAAGACATCGCAGGACGTGATCCGCATGGGCGCGATGAACTACAAGGGGGTCTTCACGCGCGACCGCCGACCCAAACTGGCCGCGCACCGTCTGCGCGCGCTCTGGCACCGTGAGGGCCGATCATGACCATTGATGAGGCGCTTCAGCACACATGGGGCGTGATCCGGCGCACCATCCCCCAGATGGGGACGGATCGCCCGCTAATTGGCCGACCCGATCTCACCTATCAGCGCTGCGGTTCGGATTTCTGGGTCGAGGGCTTTTGGAGCGGGCAACTGTGGCTCGCCTATGCTGCCACCCAGGACCCGGTGTTCCTGGAGGCAGCCCGCGCCCAGCGTCCCTATTTCGTCGCCCGGCTGGATCGTCCCCAGTCGCACGATCACGACCTGGGATTTTTGTATTCGCTCTCGCTTGTGGCCGATTTTACGCTGACCGGGGATCAGGACGCACGCTGGGGGGCACTGCGGGCGGCCAAAGCGCTGGCCGGGCGTTATAACCCCAACGGGCGCTTCATCCGTGCCTGGAACGATTGGGGTTCGCAGAGCAACAACCGGGGCCGCATCATCTTCGACTGCATGGAGAACCTGGGGCTGTTGTTCTGGGCGGCTGCCCAACTGGACGAGCCGCGTTATTACGATATCGCACTGGCGCACGCCCGTACGACTGCCGATCATATCGTGCGCGCCGATGGCTCGACTTACCACTCGTTCCACTTTGATCCCGACACAGGCGTGCCCCTGCGCGGCGAGACTGTGCAGGGATATGCCAATAACTCCTGCTGGAGCCGGGGGCAGGCGTGGGGCATTCACGGCTTCGCGCAGACCTATAGTTACACCCGTGAGCCGCGCTTCCGCGAAGTGGCGGCGCGTCTGGCCGATTACGCACTGGCGCGCCTGCCCGACGATCGTGTGCCTTTCTGGGATTACCTGCTGCCCGCCCACGAACCCCACTACCGCGACAGTTCGGCAGCGGCGATCATGGCGGCGGGGTTGTTCCTGCTGGCTGACCAACTAGACGATATAGTCCGGGCCGCGTTCTACCGCGATGCAGCTCGCGCCATGCTGGACGGCCTGATCGCGGGGTACACCACCTTCGACCATGCCCACGCCGAAGGACTGCTGCTGCACGGCGCGAGCCATGTCGCCCAGGGCTACGTCGATAACATGCTGCCCTATGGCGACTACTTCTTCGTCGAAGCGTTGCTGCGGGCGCAGGGCTTTCGCACCTTTTTCTGGTGACCTGCTGGTAAGACGTGGAGCCATCATGCTGAGCCAAACTAATCCCGTGATTGTTGACTACATCTTGCGCCACGAGACGGCTCTGCCCCCCTTTCCCCCGGCCCGCGACCGCGCCGCCTGGGAGCGCATCCGCGCGGCACTGGGCGAGGCGCGCAGCCGCGAAATCATCGAGGCCGCCGAAGCCGCCGCCGAACAGCCCGTTCCGTCGCTGCCCGCCGCCTTGTTTCTGGAATTTTTCCGCAGCGGCGACCGCCAGGGCTACGAGACGCCCTGGTTCCGGCGGCGCGAGATGATGGCCGACCTGGCGCTGGCTGAATGCCTTGAATATCGGGGCCGCTTCCTCGATCCACTGCTGACGGTGAGCTGGGCTATCTGCGAAGAGAGTAGTTGGGAGTTCCCCGCTCATCACCGGGACCTGCCGGATGTGGAAACGCCGGAGATCGGGCTGTTCGCGGCGCTCACCGCAACCCAACTGGCCGAGGTAGTGCTGTTGCTTGGCGCAGAATGCCATCCGATGCTGGAAAAACGCATCCGTCACGAAGTAGATCGCCGCATCCTGACGCCATTTCTGGCGCGGCACGATTTCTGGTGGCTGCACCCTTATCCTGGACGCAAGCTCAACAACTGGACGGGCGTGTGCGTCGGCAATGTGATCGCCGCTGCCGTCTACCTGGAGCGTGATACGGCCCGGCTGGCGGAGATCATTTCGCGGGGCGCACATTCGCTTGCCGACTACCTGGCGACCTTCGACAGCGAGGGCGGCAGCACTGAAGGCCCGGCCTACTGGGATTTCGGCTTTGGTAATTATGTGCTGGCGGCACACCTGGTCCACCAGCGCACCAATGGGCGCATCGACTTTTTCGCCGAGCCGATCGTGCGCAAGGTGGCGGTTTTCCCCTTGCGGACGATGCTCAGCCCTGGCCGGTTCGTCAATTTCTCCGACTGCGACGACCAGATTTCGCTCTCGGTGCCGCTGCTTACGCTGCTGGCCGAACATTACGCCCTCGATGACCTGATGCGGCTGGCGAACCGGTTCAGCGGCACACCCCAGCGCAGCAATGCCGCGCTCTCGTGGAAGCTGCGCGCTCTCGCCTGGCGGCCCGATCCGGCGCTGGGCGAAGATGTGATCCCCGCGCAGCACGACTGGTACCCGGAGATGCAGTGGATGTTCGCGCGGCTGGACCCCGCCAACCCGAATGCCCTGGTGGTCGCGGCCAAAGGGGGACACAACGACGAGATGCACAATCAGAACGATGTCGGCAACCTGATCGTGCACGTCAAGGGCGTCTCGGTGATTGCCGACATCGGGCGCGGGCGTTATACGCGGCAGTATTTCTCGGACGAGCAGCGCTATACCTTCCTGACCAATTCATCGCTGGGGCATTCGCTGCCTGTGCCCAACGGCTGTGCTCAACCTGCCGGTGAGCAGTACGCCGCGCGCGTGCTGGATCACAGCACGGATGATCGCGCTGACCGGCTGGTGCTGGACCTTTCTGGCGCGTACCCCCCCGAAGCGAAACTCGCGGCACTGGAGCGGAGCATCACACTGCACCGCGATACGCCGGGCGGCTGGGTCGAACTGGTCGATGAGGTGCGCTTTGGAGATGGCGACGGCAGCTTCGAGACCGTGCTGACGACTTTCGGCGATGTCACGATTGGGCGGGAGACGGTGCAGATCGAAGATCGTGGCGCGGCACTGATCGTGACGTTTGACCCGACGGTAGTTGCCGCGCGTGTCGAAACAGTGGAAGCGGTGGACCTGGCTACGGGCCCGCGCGATGTGCGCCGGGTGATCTTTGCCCTGCGCGCTCCCCAGCAGTGTGCTTGCGTGCGGCTGGCACTCACCCCTGCGTGACGACCGCCCACTGTGTCGGGCCGCGCTCGCTTACATGGCGGAGCCTGACTCAGCCCCTGCCAGCAGTCCCGATTCACGCAGCCATTCGGCCAGCACCTGCGCGGTGATCGTGTGACCCGCCGGGGTGAAGTGTCCATCTACCTCGAAGTACAGGCGCTCGTTTGCAGCGCGGAAGGGTTCCAGCAAGCTCAGTGCGGGGATTGCCTGTGCCTCCAGCAGCGCCATGATCCGTTGAGTGGGCTGCTCGCGGTCCAGCCGGACTTCGTCTGGCTCTCCGGCAGTGGCGAGCACGGCCTGCCACTCTGCATCAATCACCTGTCGGCGGTCCGGGATCACGAACACGCGGAACCGCTTGCCATCCGCCTCGACCGCCGTCTTCAGCGCTTGCAGTGCCATTCCTGTGACCTGCCACCCCTGTTCCCATTCGGCATCCGGCGGCAGATAGATACCCATCGGCACGCGCAGCACATTATCGACAGGGGCATCGGTGCCGCCTACCGTGACGTGGTCGACCTGGGTGCTGCCTTCGACGACCTCGACCAGCGTGTGGACTGTGTAGAGATTTTGCCTCAGCCAGCTCAGCATGCGCCGTTGTGCCGCCATTCCAGGCTGGTGTAGCACGCCATCAGGGGTGAAATAGGGGAATTTCATTGTCTGGCTGGTGTTCCAACGGGTGCACAATGGGGCGTAGTTATCGACCACGTCATTGCCCACATAAAACCCCAGCAGCACCAGGTCGGGGTCATAACGCCTGCCCTCGACGCGGTAGTAGAGGTATTCCTGGGTCGTGCTCAGCCCAAAGTGCCCGGCGTTGATGACCTCGAAGGTGACTTCTGGCGGGGCTTGTTCGCTGAGCAGCGATTCCAACTGCCGCGCGAAGTTGATCTCCAGCGGGACTTCGCGGGCGTGCCCATAGGAATCCGCCAGGATCAAGATGCGGTAGACATGATCGGGTTTGGCAAGTGTGTGTTCGACATCGTGCAGGCCTCGGCTGTTGTGACGCACCACCATGTCGAATTCACCCCGCGTGCTGGTGTACGTGTATTCGTGAAAGGGGCGCAGTTCATAGCCCACCTGGCTGTTGAACTCTTGCGCCCAACGCGGCAGTGGCTCGAACCCCATCGCAACTCGCCCGGTGACTTCCAGGATCACCAGGGCGATGAACACCCCCAATGCAACGGTGAATCCACGCTCCAAACCATACACAAGCAGCGAACGCTTGTCTGCAAGCATGAGATTGTCTCCACTACCAGGCTGCAGTCTGCCCGGCCAAGCTGTTGATATTTTTGCCGCGAGATCGCCCTTGTGTCAATTTGGGATTATGGCCCTGCGCAAGGGGATTTGTGGGATCGACGCACAAAAAAGCCCCTTTCCGGCAGGAAAAGGGGCTTTGGGAGAGCCTGGCAAGTAGAGCTACCCGCCGAGATATGCTTTTTGCACCTCCGGGCTGGCCGCGACTTCTTTGCTCGGACCTGCCAGTACAATATGGCCTGTCTCCAGCACATACGCCCGGTGGGCGAGCTTCAGTGCCATATGCGCGTTTTGTTCCACCAGCACAATGGTTGTGCCTGCCTGGTTGATCTCGCGCAGAATCTCGAAGATGTGCTGGACCAGGATCGGGGCCAGCCCCATCGATGGCTCATCCAGCAGCATACATTGCCCGCCGGTGACCAGCGCGCGGCCCACAGCCAGCATCTGCTGTTCGCCGCCGGAAAGGGTATCGCCCAACTGGTTCTTGCGCTCTTCCAGGCGCGGGAAATATTCGTACACGCGCCGGATACGCCTCTCGATTTCTTCCGCCGAGTTTTGGAACCCGGCCAGGCGCAGGTTTTCGTACACGGTCAGGTTGCCGAAGATTCGGCGGCCTTCGGGCACCAGCGCCAGCCCTTGCTTGACGACCTGGTGCGCGCTCATCGGGGCGATGTCTATATTGCGATACAGGATCGTGCCCCGGTCCGGGCTTTGCAGCCCGGCGATAGTGTTCAGGATGGTAGACTTGCCCGCGCCGTTCGCGCCGATCAAGGTGACGATCTCGCCCTCTTCTACCTCAAACGAGATGCCGTGTACCGCCTCGATTTTGCCGTATGACACGTGCAGGTCTTGCACACTCAACAGCATCAGTCCACCTCCACCTGCTCGCCCAGATACGCCTCGATCACCTTCGGGTTGCTCTGAATCTCTGCCGGGGTGCCTTCGGCGATGGTCGCGCCAAAATCCAGCACCGTGATCCGCTCGCAGATGTTCATCACCAGCCGCATCTGGTGCTCGATCAACCAGATGGTCAGCTTGAATTCGTCGCGTATCCAGTGGATGAAATCCATCAGCGCCCCGATCTCGTTGGGGTTCATCCCGGCTGCCGGTTCGTCCAGCAGCAGCAGTTTGGGACGCGCTGCCATCGCCCGCACGATCTCCACACGCCGCTGTTCACCATAGGGCAGGCTGGTCACTACCTCGTTCGCGTAGCGATCCAGCTTGAACAGCCGCAGCAGTTCCATCGAGTGTTCCTCGATCTCGCGTTCCTGTTGGCGATAGCGCGGCAGGCGCAGGAAGGCCTCGGCCAGGGTGTACGATATCCGGCTGTGGTGCCCGACTCGTACATTGTCCAGCACCGTCATCATGTTCCACAGCCGGATGGTCTGGAAGGTGCGGCTGATCCCCATGCCGTTGATGGTGTGCGGCGGCTTGCCGACCAGGTTCTCACCCTGGTACATGATGGTGCCTTCGCTGGCGCGATATACGCCGGTGACGAGGTTGAACACCGTGGTCTTTCCTGCCCCGTTGGGGCCGATCAGCCCAACCAGCTCGCCCTCTTCCAGTGTGAGGTTAAAGTTATCGACCGCCAGCAGGCCGCCGAAGTAGTGCGACAATTTGTCAATCTGCAGCAGTGCCATCGCTCGCCTCCTCGCGGACTTCGTCGGCTGCTTCTTCGCGGATGCCACGCAGGTTGAGGGAGATTTCGCGGAACCCGTAGAGGCCCTGCGGACGGTAGAGCATCAGGAAGATCAGGATGATCGGCAGCACCACCCATTTCAGCACGGCCAGCGGGCGCAGCGCCTCGATCAGGATGGTGAACACCACCGCCGCGATCACCGAACCGCTGATGCTGCCCATGCCGCCCAGGTACACCATCACCAGAGCCTCGGTCGATTTCAGGATGCCAAACACCCCAGGATTCACATAGGCCAGGACATGCGCGAACAACCCGCCTGACATGCCCGCGATGAACGACGACACCATGAAGGCGACGAGCTTCACGCGCTTCGTATCCACACCCATCAACTCGGCGGCGATTTCGTCATCGCGGATGGCGATGATCCCCTTGCCAAAGGTCGAGGTCACCAGGTTGTAGATGGCGATCACCGACAGCGCGGCTATGAAGAAGGTCCAACGGAGATCGGTCCACAGCGGCACGCCGTTCAAGCCGCGCGGCCCGCCGATGGCTTCGATATTATTGATCACGCCGGTCACGATGAAGTTGACCGCCAGCGTCACAATCGCCAGGTAGTCGCCGCGCGTGCGGAACGAGGGGAAGGCCACCATCAGCCCGGCCAGCGCTGCTGCTGCACCCCCCGCGATCAGCGCGATGAAGAAGCCGATCGGCAGCGCCCATTCCGGCGCGTCGAGCTGTGCGGGGCCAAAGACATTGGTATCCACCAGCAGCCACATCGTCAGCAGCGAGGAAACATACGCGCCGACTGCCATGAACCCCGCATGACCAACCGAGAACTCGCCCATGTAGCCGTTCACCAGGGTGAGACTGACGGCCAGCATGACGTTGACACCCATGTAAATAATCACCAGCTCGCGGTAGTCGTTGAGCGCCCCCCAGCGCGAGACCGCCCCATACAGGATCATGAGCTGGAGCGTCAGCCCGGCCCACAGGGGCAGCCGCAGCAGCGCCCGGTTGCTCAGGCTGCGCAGCAGCAGCGCCACCACCAGCACCGGGATCACAAAGATCACCACGTCGTACTTGAAAACATTGACTAGCAGGCTGAAGAAACCCGGCTCTCTGGCGCTCTGTGTGCTCAGCGCGTTGATGAAGTCCTGCCCCAATGCGTGCAGCGCGTCCCACGAGGCTCTCAGCGGCTGATCATAATGCGCGGTTGGTGAAGGGAAAAATGGGGCGAGAATTCCCGAAAAATCCAGCTTGGAAAACGGCTCCAGCAGTTCCGTCGCGCCGAACAGGCTCGGCGTGCGCCGGAAGCCCAGCAGATCGGCGAAGGCTTCACCCTCGCGTCGCTCGATTTCTGCCGCCGCCCACAGCCCGATCAGGTAGGCCAGCACCGGCGTTCCGGTCATGACGCGCCGGATCGGGGCCAGCAGCCAGCCGAT
>DAOUFU010000148.1:0-1533 GCA_034429275.1 Anaerolineae bacterium
CCCGCGCGAGTCCGGCCTCACCCCCACCTTCGCCGCGCCCTGCGGGCGCGTTGTCGGTTGCCCCCTCTCCGAAAATTTTCGGAGAGGGGGCGAAGCGGCCCGGTTTTGGCCGCGCGGGGGTGAGGCCAGCCCTTCGCCTCCCATACCCGATCACATGGCCATAGTGCATCAGGGGCAGGCGATGCGCATCAACCGAAACAGTTTTTTGATGCGCTTGCCCTGAGCCAGGGGGAAAACAAAGCGCCCGGACGATGCCAGGCGCTGAGGTGACTGGGCGTAAGGGCGGTTATTTGTCGCGGGTGAGCGAAAACCCCTTCATGAACTGCTTCTGGAGCAGGATGAAGACCAGCACTGGCGGCAGGCTGGCGAAGACTGCGCCAAGCATCAGCGGACCATATTGCAGGGTGCTCTCGCCCGCGCGCAGCGTGCCGATGCCGACCTGGATCACCTGCATGGTGGGATCGGAAGTGATCAGATTGGGCCAGGTGTACATGTTCCAGGCATAGACGACCTGGACAACGGCCAGCGCGCCGATGGTGTTCCAGCTCATGGGGACGAGCACGCGGAACAGGAACTGCAGCGGGTTGGCTCCGTCGAGCTGGGCTGCCTCGGAGAGTTCCGGCGGGATGCTGGCGAAATGCTGGCGGAAAAGGAAGGTGCCGGTCGCGCTGGCGAGGAAGGGCACGGTCAGGCCCATGAAGGTATTGTCCCAGTTGAGATCGTTGACCAGGCGGAACAGCGCGATGATGAAGACCTCGGTGGGCATCATCAGCGTGATGAGCACAAAGCCAAAGACGATCCATTTGCCGGGAAAACGGAAATAGACAAAGGCCAGGCCGGAGAGCAGCGAGAAGACCGTCTTCCCGACGGTGATGATCAGGGTCATGATCAGGCTGTTGATCATGTAATCCTGGAGCGAGCGCTGATTGAACACCACATTCCAGTTATAGTCGAGGCCGCTGCCAAAGGTGAACTGATAGCTGTAGACCTCGGAGTTGGTCTGGGTGGCGACGATGATGGCATAGAACAGCGGGATGCCCAGCACGAAGCAGGCGATCCACAGGATGATGTGGGCATACCAGCGCTTGGGAATCCAGCGAGAGCGAGGTCGGCGGTGATAGGTAGCGACGCGCGCCTGGGGCAGTTCGGTCATGGCGTCACACTCCATAGGTGACCTGGCGGCCACCGGTGCGGAACAGCAGCAGAGTCAGCCCGATCACCATCACAAACAGGACCACCGACTGCGCCGCCGGCTTGCCCAGGTCGTTGTTGTAGACGCCCAGTTGGATGATGCGGTACATCATGGTGGTGGTGGATTGCAGCGGGCCGCCGCCGGGAGTCAGGTAGTCGATGGTGGCGTAGGTCTCGAAGAATGCGTAGGGCATGTTGGTGACGATCAGGAAAAAGGTGGGGGGCGAGAGCATCGGCCAGACGATGTGCCAGAAGCGCCGCAGCAGGCCCGCGCCGTCAATCGACCCGGCCTCGACTAGGTCCTGCGGGACGTTTTGCAGCGCGGCGATATAAAACAAGATG
>DAOUFU010000149.1:0-11368 GCA_034429275.1 Anaerolineae bacterium
CAGGGCGGTGTTCAGCGCAGAGAGCCGGGCCGCGCGCGCATTGAGGCGGCGCATAGTCTCATTGAGCGACTCCAGCCGGTCCAACTGCCGTTCGATGGCCCCGAAGCCGGTGAGATCGGGCAGGCCCTGTACGGCATCGAGTACGGTGACGGCCAGGTCGCGGCGGGTGTGGACGAGGTCCCCGCCCAGAGTCCGGCCCAGCAGCGCGGTCAGCGCGGGCACGCCGACCCCGGCCAGCAGCAGGAACACCACCAGCGAGACGGCCAGCAGGGGGTCGTGAGCGCCCATGAAAACGATCATCAGCAGGCCAACCAACACGGCGATGGCGGGCGGGGCAATCACACGCAGGTAAATGTTTTCCAGGGTGTTGATGTCGCTCACGGCACGGGTGAGCAGATCGCCGGAGCGCCGGTCCTGCAGGCGGGCCGGGGCGAGCGGTTCGACGCGCTCGTAGAACCAGACGCGCAGCCCGGCCAGCAGGCGAAAGGTGGCCTGGTGCGAGACGTACCGCTCCAGGTAGCGCAAGACTCCGCGCGCGATGCCAAAAAAGCGCACGCCCACAATGGCGATGTTCAGCGTGCTGATGTGGGGGTGAAGGGCGGCGCTGGCGATGATCCAGGCCGCGGTGGACATCAGGCCGATGCTGCTGCCGATGGTGGCAAAGCCCAGCAGGGCGGAAAGCGCCATCCAATAACGATAGGGCGCGGCAAGGGTCAGCAAGCGGCGGAAGGTGGTCATTGGCTGAGGTGCCCCGGCATGTCACTGAGAGCGACTCTGCCTGCATCGAGGGCGATCACCTGGTGGGCGCGCTCGACGGTGCGCAGGCGGTGGGCGATGATCAGGGCAGTGCGCCCGGCGAGCAGGTCGTCCAGCGCGTCCAGGATCAGCGATTCGGTGGCCGGGTCGAGATGGGCGGTCGCCTCGTCGAGAATGATGAGCGGGGCATCTTTGAGGAAGGCGCGGGCCAGCGCGATCCGCTGAGCCTGGCCGCCGCTCAAGCGTGCGCCGCGCTCACCGAGAAGCGTATCGTAACCCTGGGGCAGCGCGTCGATGAATTCGGCAGCGTGAGCGCGCCCGGCAGCGCGGACGACATCGGCAAGCGGGGCATCGGGCCGGGCAAGCCGGATGTTGTCTATGACGGAGGCGGCCAGCAGATAGGGCGACTGGGGCACCCAGGCGATCCCGGCCCGCCAGAGATCGGGCGGGATCGCGCGCAGGTCACGATCACCGACCAGGATACGGCCCGAGTCGGGCGTCAGGAAGCCCAGCAGCAGATCGGCCAGGGTGGATTTGCCGGAGCCGCTGGGGCCGATCAGGGCGGTGTGCTGGCCCGGCTCCAGCCGCAGCGAGACTCCGCGCAGGGCCGGGCGGTCAGCATAGGCGTAATGCACATCGTCAACCATGATGGGGTGGCGCATCCAGTCGGCGGGCAGAGGGGCGGGCGGCGCTGCGGAAGCGGGTCCGGCGGGCAATGGCGTTTCCAGCACGTCGAAGATGCGCGCGGCGGCGGCAGTGCCGGAGGTCCCCGCGTGGAAGCGCGCGCCAAGAGTGCGCAGCGGCAGGTAATATTCCGGGGCGAGGATCAGCAAAAAGAAGGCCGACTCGAAGGCCAGGGTGTCGTGCAGCACACGCAGGCCGATCTCGACTGCGACGATGGCGGTGCTGAGTGTGGCGAGCATTTCGAGCGCCAGGGCCGAGATGAAGGCGATCCGCAGCACCGAGAGGGTCGCATCGCGGAACTGGTCGCTGACACGGCGGATGATGGCGATCTGGTCGCGCTCGCGCCCGAACAGCTTGAGGGTGGTCAGCCCTTGCAGCACATCGAGGAAGTGGGCGCTCAGGCGGCTGAGCTGGCCCCACTGGCGGCGCGATTGGTGGCTGGCGGCGCTGCCGATCAGGATCATGAAAAAGGGGATGAGCGGAGCGGTTAACAGCAGGACAACGCCGGTGAGCACATCGAGCGGGAAGACGACCAGCAGGATCGCGCCGGGGATGAGCGCGGCCAGGGCAAGCTGGGGCAGGTATTGGGCGAAGTAGGCATCCAGTTCTTCCACGCCCTGAATGGCGGTGTTGGCCAGCTCGCCGGAACGCTCGCCGCGCGTGTAGGCCGGTCCCAGGGCGGCGATGTGGCGCAGCAGGCGCGAGCGGAGGTCGGTCTTGATGCGCCCGGCGACGTGGTGGGCGGCGATCTCGCCGACAGCGAGGGCGGCGGCGCGCCCCACAGCGATGAGGACCAGGGCGGCCAGCAGGGGCGCGACCTGGTGCAAGGTGTGCGCGTGGAGGAATACCCGGTCCACGACGCGGGCAAGCAGGGCGGCCTGGGCGATCAGCAGCAGGCCAGAGACCAGGCCGAGCAGCACGGCCAGGGTAAAGGCGGCGCGCACGTCCTGGCGGGCAGCGCTCAGCGCACGGAGCAGTCGGGAATCCAGATTCATCGATGGTTGGCGGCGCGTTTGAGAATCGGAAAAAACAACCAGGACAAATTTAGCATAACGCGCTTGTTCTGGCTTACAATAAAGACACGTGTGAGGGGAGCTGTAGAGAACGGAAAAATCCGGTGAATTATCAGCATATCATCTGGGATTTTGATGGCACGTTGTTCGATACCTACCCGGCGATGAACCGCGCGGTAAGGCTCGCCGCGGCAGATCTTGGGGCGGTCGTGGCGCTGGATCGGATCGCCCGATTGATGAACCAGACGATGGCGCTGTGTGTCGAAACGATTTCGATGGATTATGGACTTGACCGGGAACAGTTCGAGGCGCGCATCGCGCATTATCACGCGCGGGCCACACCGGATGAGCAGCCGCCGCTGCCCGGCGCGCTGGAGATTTGCCAGCGAGTCATAGACGCGGGCGGGTACAATCACATCTTCACGCACCGCAATCACGAATCGATGGGCGAACTGCTGGACTGGTACAGCGCGCGCCCGCTGTTCACGGATATTGTTTCCGTTCACGACGGGTACGCGCGCAAGCCGAACCCGGCGGGCTTTCTGGCGATCATGGCGAAACACCGGGCCGATCCGGCGAGCGTGCTGGCGGTTGGAGATCGCTTGCTGGATGTGCTGGCGGCATCGAACGCGGGGATCGATGCGTGCTTGCTGAGCAATGATCCGGGCATGTTGGGCAAACCGCGATATGTGATCGGTCACCTGGATGAGATGGTGCGGGTCCTGGGCCTGGAATAGCGGCCCGTCTGCGGAGCAGTCGATCGCAAAAAAACGCGCCTGGCATCAGCCGGGCGCGTTTTGCTGTCGGGGCGCGGTGGAATGTTTGGGCGGCGTTCACGGCGTTTCCAGGCCGTGCGCTTCCATCAGGTCGCGGTCGAACAAAATCTCGCCGGTGGGGCCATCCTCGATGATGCGTCCCCCATCCAGTAGCACGGTGCGCGAGCATAGTTCGGCGACCAGGCGCATATCGTGGGTGCTGATCAGCAGGGTCTGCTTGTCGAGCCTGCGCATCAGGTGGATCAGGTCGCGGCGTGCGCGCGGGTCCAGCCCGGCGGTGGGTTCGTCGAGTACGAGGATTTTGGGGTCCATGCTGAGCACAGTGGCGATGGCGATGCGCGTCTTTTCGCGTACGCTGAGGTGAAAGGACGAGCGGTCCGCGTAGTCATCCATGCCGACAGCGTGCAGTGCCCGCTGCACCCGATCGCGCACGCTGTCTTCGCTGAGGCCCATGTGCAGCGGCCCAAAAGCGACATCGTCGAACACCCTGGGCGAAAAAAGCTGGTCGTCGGGGTTTTGGAAGACGAGGCCAAGACGGGCGCGAATCTGGCCGAGCGTGCTGTCTTCGAGCCGCAGGTCGTCGATGCGGATGCTGCCCTGCTTGCTGCGCAGAATGCCGTTGAGATGCAGCATCAGGGTGGATTTGCCTGCCCCGTTGGGACCGACCAGCGCGACTCGTTCATCCCGCTCCACCAACAGGTTGATCTCGTCGAGGGCCTTGCGGCCATCGGGATAGCTGAAGCTGAGATCGTGAACGGAAATGATGAAGGGACTTGACACAGGATCAGCCTTTCCACCACAGCAGCGCCAGGGTTTCGATGAGGATCAGGGCCAGGATGGGCAGCGCACCGATCAGCACGGCGCGGCGGGTGAGCGGCGGCGGATCGAGGCGGCGAAGCTGGCCGCAATAGCCGCGCGCGACCATCGCGGCATAGACTCGCTCGCTGCGTTCGTAGCTGCGCAGGAACAGGCTGCCGACCATGTGCCCGGTGACGCGGGCGCGCCAGCGCAGTGACATGCCGGAATGCGCAGTCAGGTAGTGCATCCGATAGCGGCCCGGCGCGGGCCGACTGGAGAGAGTCTCGCCGGGCAGGGCAACGATGCGCGACAGGCGCGTGCCGGAGTAGGGGTAATCATCCGGGATGCGCAGGCGCGCGCTGCGGGCGGCGCGGGCACGAACCAGGCGCTCGGCTTCGTCGCGCAGGGTGCCCAGATAGCGATACATGAACCCGATGATGGCGACCAGAGTCGCCGGGACGCGCAGACTGCCGAGCGCCCACAGTAGATCGGTGAACGGCGTGCTGATCGACAGCAGCAGGGCGACCTGGACCGACAGCCAGCTTTTGAGCATGATGGCGGCGAACCGCCCGATTCCTGCGTCGGTCACCGGCTGACCGAGCACAGAGAAGACCGGATCGCCGGGGGTGGTGAACACCAGCGTGATAGCAGCCAGGGCAAAGGGCAGCGCCACTCCACCCAGCCGGGCCAGCCGGAATACGCCGACCCGCGCCAGCACCGCCATGCTGGCGATCAGCGCCCACAGCAGGGGATAGGCGGGCCAGGCGGTCTCCGGCGTGAGCACAATACCCACAATCAGAGCCAGTGCGGTGACCAGCTTGACGCGCGGGTCGAGGTGATGTACCAGGCTGTCGCGCGGCAGAAAGTGTTCGGTGCGAGTCATGATACCTGCCGCAACCAGAGCTAGCGAGCCGATTTTTCGGCGGATTTGTTGAGACGTCCCGCGCCGTAACCGATACCGGCCACGATCATCACACCGATGGCCCCGGCGAGGATGGTCGTTACAGCTTCATTACTCAGGCCGGGCACGGTGTAATCCGGCAGAATCTCGAAGGGGGCGTCTTTGGCGCTGTCGATGAAGGCTTTATCTTCGGCGACGCGCTCGAGTCCGTCCGGGTGTGGGCTGGCCAGCGGCGAGAACAGCGTGACTGCCAGGGCCAATGCCAACCCCGCCGCGATCCAGCGCGATCCGCGCGCCATTGCGGGGGACGCACCCGCCGCATCCTGGCCGAGCAGATCGGGGCGTGTTTGCAGTACGAACGCCAGCGCGGCGACGGTGATCAGCGCCTCGCCGATGCCGATCAGGGCGTGGACACCGGCCATGGCGGGCAGGGCGACATCGAGCGGGGACGTATTCGAGATGGCAAGCTGGAGCGCGGTAGCGATGGCAGCCGCTTCCACGCTGACCCAAGCGCCCAACCCGGCCCCGGCAGTTCGCGCGCGCGGCGAGTCGCCTGCGACGCGGCGCACAACGTCGTAGAGGGCATAGCCGATAAAGGCGGTGAGGATGTCCATGTTGACGATGTTGAAGCCAAGGGCCAGCAGGCCGCCATCCTGGAACAGCAGGGCCTGCACCGTCACCACGCTGGTCATGACCAGGACGGCGGCCCAGGGACCGAGCAAAATAGCGGCCAGGGTGCCGCCCAGCAGGTGGCCGGACGTGCCGCCTGCCACCGGGAAGTTGATCATCTGCGCGGCGAAGATGAACGCGGCCAGGATACCCATCAGCGGAATCTGGCGCTCGCCAAGCGAGTCTCGCGTCTGGCGCAGGGCCAGGGCGATCATGACGGCGGCCAGCGCCCAGCCGACCAGGGCGACAGGCACGCTCAGGAAACCATCGGGGATATGCAGGGCCAGGAACACAGGCATGGCTCACGAGTCCTTTGTTTGAGTGAACAGAAGCGCAGTCAACTGACGGGTGGAAAGTATAACAGATATGGGCCTAGATGTAAAAAATTACATCTGCAAATTGGTATGAGGGGTTTCTGTGCCAGCCGCCTGCCGAGGCCAGAAAAATCCCCGGCAGGCGCGCAACCTGCCGGGGTGAGGCGATCCGCGAGAAAGGAATCGGGACCGGCGAACAGTCAGTATTCGAGCCTGGTTGCGGAGTGCACGCGCTTGCGGAAGACGTAATAGCTCCAGCCCTGGTAGATCAGCACAATGGGCACGAAGATCAGCGCCACGATGGTCATCAGTTCGAGCGTTTTCTGGCTGGCGGCGGCGGAGCGCACCGTCAGGTTGAAGGCTTCATCGGTGCTGGAGACCATCACATTGGGGTAGAGGAACCAGAAGAAGGTGGCTACCGAGAGCAGAATGGTCAGGCCGGTGAGCACAAAGGCCCAGCCAAACTGCTTCTGGCGGAGGAAATAGCCCACCGAGAGGATCGCTGCCGCCGAGGCGACCGGCATCACGCCGGGGTTGACGCCCACTTCGGTGAAGATGTCGATATAGACATAGTTGGCAATGGCCAGGATAGCGCTGATGCCAACGGCGGGCAGCCAGGCCCGGTTGGCGAGAGTTTCGGCGCGCTGGCGGATGACGCCATCGGTGCGCAGGCTGAGGAAGATCGCGCCGTGCAACACAAAGACGGCGAAGGCGGCCAGCCCGCAGATCAGTGTATAGGGGCTGAGCAGATCGAAGAAGTTGCCGGTGAAATCGAAGGCGGCATTGATGGGCGTGCCCCGGATCAGGTTGCCGAAGGCGACTCCCCACAGCAGCGCCGGGATTGCGCTGCCGAAGAAGATCGACCAATCCCAGAAGCGCCGCCAGCGGGGGTTGGAGTCTTTGCTGCGGAATTCGAAGGCGACACCCCGGAAGATGAGGGCGAGCAGGATCACCAGCAGGGCGAGGTAGAAGCCGCTGAACAGGGTAGCGTACCATTCGGGGAAGGCGGCGAAGATCGCGCCTCCGGCAGTGATCATCCACACTTCGTTGGCATCCCACACCGGGCCGATGGTGTTGATGATCTGGCGGCGCTCATGATCGGTCTTGCCCAGGAAGGGCATGAGGATGCCCACGCCGTAATCGAAGCCTTCGAGGAAAAAGAAGCCGATGAACAGCACGCCGATCAGGGCGAACCACAGGTCTTGCAGGGTATGGTAGTCCATGAGTTCTCGTCTCCTCTCGAAAATCAGGCAGCGACCAGGCCAGGATCGGCGCTGACGGCGGGCGATTCATCGGGATCGTGCTCAACGGGGCCGCGCCGTCCGAATTTGGCCAGCAGGTACACATCGGCAGCCATGAGCGCACCATACACCAGGGTGAACAGGACCAGGCTGAGCGCGACCATGCCGGTGGTGACATTGGGCGAGACTGCTTCTTCGGTGCGCTGGAGACCCATCACAATCCAGGGCTGACGGCCCAGCTCGGTCAGCAGCCAGCCGCCGGTATTGGCGATGTAGGGCAGCAGCAGGGCGTACATCATCACCAGCAGGAACCACCGGTAGCGGGTGATCTGCTCCTTCAGGCCCAGGTAGAGGGCGAAGAGTGCTATCGCCAGCATGGCGAAGCCTGCGCCCACCATCGCACGGAAGCTCCAATAGGAAGCGGCGACCGGCGGGATGTAGTCGGCATCGGGGCCGTAGCGGTCGGCGTATTCGGCTTTGTACTGGGCGTTGAGATCGTGAATTCCCTGGACTTCTTCACCAAACCTGTTATAGGCCAGCAGGCTGAGCGCGCCGGGAATGCGGATGGAGAAGACTTCGTCGCGCTGTTCCCAGTTGCCGATGGTGAACAGCGACAGCCCGGCGTTGTCCTCGGTGTAGAACAGGCCCTCGGCGGCGGCCATCTTCATCGGCTGAGTCTCGACCATGTGCTGGGCCTGGCTATGCCCCACCATGATCACCAGGACGACGCCGATCAGCCCGTAAACGGTGGCGATGCGCACAGACGAGAGGAAAAACTCGCGCCGTTCAGTGTTGCGCAGCAGGTGCCACGCGCTGACGCCCAGCACAAAAAAGGCGGCGGTGGTCATGCCCGCGGTGAAGACGTGGGGGTATTGGACCAGCACGTTCGGGTTGGTGATCAGGTCGCCGAAGCTGTCCATCTGGACCTTGAGCAGGGTCGCGCCGGCGGCGATGGTCTCGTTGATCTGCGTGGCAGGGACGGTGAAGCGCTGCCCGTCTTGCTCGAACAGGGCGGTGAAGCCGACCGGTTCCTGCATGAACGAGTTGGCGATCAGAATCCACAGCGCGGAGATGTTCGCGCCGATGGCGACCATCCAGATGGTGAGGGTGTGCACGGCGCGCGGCAGCTTATCCCAGCCGAAAATCCAGATGCCGATGAAGGTGGATTCCAGGAAGAAGGCCATCAGCGCTTCGATGGCGAGGGGAACGCCGAAGATGTCGCCCATGAAGCGCGAATACTGGGACCAGTTCATGCCGAACTGGAATTCCATCACGATGCCGGTGACGACGCCCATGGCAAAGTTGATGACGAACAGCTTGCCCCAAAATTTCGCCATCTGCTTGTATTTGTCGTTGTTGGTGCGCAGCCACATGGTTTGCATGATGGCGGTGAGGATGGACAGGCCAAGCGTCAGCGGCACAAAAAAGAAATGATAGACGGTGGTGACAGCGAACTGAAGGCGTGCGAGGTCGAGTGCATCCATAAAAAATAACTCCTCCTATGGGAAGGGGGCGTACCAGGCGCGCCCGGCGCTGCCCCATACACGCCGGGTGGCTCTTTACGCAAGGCACATTTATAAGTTTACCGTGACAGAAATCTATTTATATGTGACGAATGCCACCAAGCGCGGGGTCTTTTGGCATATTGAGGATGTTTGGGGATGGGGAAAGCGACCACTTGCATCGCTGCGGGGGTTGGGATATTGTGCAGGGAAAAGACGTGAACGTGCGCAGGAGAACACACACATGCCAATTCTGAACCGATTGGGCGATCCGCAGAACGGGCGGCAGGGCGATGAGTCGTCGCCGGAGGGGCCGAAGCTGGTCCCAGGGCGCGGCGAACGCCCATCGATTTCGCTGGCGGCGCTGGGGGAACGAGTCGCGGCGCAGTTCCGCGCGGAGACGGAGCACCGGGCGGATATTCTGCTCGAACTGGCGACCGAAGCCAGCCGCCGCGCGCTGCTGAGCGAGGTGGCGGAGTTCGTGCTGGCGCTCGATGCGGTGACGCTGACCCGCGAACAGCGCGCAGCGGTGATCGACCATGCATACCGCGAGTTGTTCAGTTTTGGGCCGCTCGACAGCCTGCTGGCCGACGAAGCCGTGACGGCGATTGCGGTCAACGGACCGGGCAATATCCATGTGCAGCGCGGCATGGGGCCGCTCGAACGGGTGGACGCAGCCTTTGAAGACCGCGCACACCTGGCGGACGTGCTGCGGCGGGTATTGGCGACTCAGGGCGCGGTATTGGATGAGCATACGCCGTTTCTCGAAGTGGGCGCGGTGCTGGTCGGGCGCGCGGCGCGGATCAGCGTGGCGGGGCCGCCCGCCAGCCCGGAATATTCGCTCGACATCCGGCTGCATCCGCGCCAGCCGCTCGCATTGGAGGAACTGGCGGGGCGGCTGGCGATGATTCCACCGCAGGCGGCGGTCTTGCTGCGGGCGGTGATGCGTGCCGGGCATGGGCTGGTGATCGTGGGCGATGGCGGACTGGGCAAAACCACCCTGGCCGGGGCGCTGCTGCGCGAGCTTCCGGCGGAAGTGGTCGAGGCCGGTGGGGTGATCGCAGTGGAGCGGGCGGCGGAACTGGCGCTTCCGCAAGGGGCGGTGCGGCGCGTGCCGGGTCAGGGCGCGGATGATGACCCGGCATCGGCGGATTTTGGCGCGGCTGTCGCGGCGGCGCTGGCGGAAGCGCCCGCATGGTTGGCGGTGGATGAAGTGCGTGGCGACGAGGCGGCGGCGGTCTGGCAGGCGCTAATCGGAATCGAGATGGCTCCGCGCTACCTGTGGGTATTTCGCGGCGATCCGCGCCCGGACCGGCTGCGCAGCGCGCTGAGCATGGTCATCCGGCGGCACGACCAGGGCATCGGGTTCGCGGCGCTGTACAACGCAATCGCGCGGCGGCTGCCGTTTGTGGTGGCGCTCAAACGGGTGAGCGGTGCGCCTCGGCTGGCGCAGATCGCGGTGTGGGCGCTGCGCGAGAGCGCACCGGGTGATGAGCCGGACAACGTCTCGCTGGAGTTGGTGCCGCTGCTATGGGAAGACAGTGGGCGCTGGCTGACGGCGGAGCGCCCGCCTGCGCAGGCGCTCGATTTGCCGCCAGGGTTCTGGGGCGGGTGAGTGAATCACCCGCCGAGCTGGTGACGGAGCTGCTCCTGGGCGACGGCCTCGGCCAGGCCCTGATCGAAGGGCGGAAAGATCACGCTGAACTCGGTGATCAGGCCGGTCAGGTAGCGGTGCGGAGTCACATCGAAGGCAGGATTACGGGCGCGGTAGGTCTCCGGCACGATCTCGCAGCCGTATGGGGCGCGCACCTCGGAAGGGTCGCGCTCCTCGATGGGGATGGCGTCGCCGGTGGGCATGGCCAGGTCAACGGTTGAGGTGGGGAAGACCGAATAGACCGGCACGGCGTTTTCGCGGCCCAAGACGGCGATCTGGTAGGACCCCACCTTGTTGACCACATCCCCGTTGCGGGCGACCCGGTCGGCCCCAAACAAGACCAGGTTGATCTCGCCGCGCCGCAGGTAGTAGCCAGCGGCGGTATCGGGGATGATGTCGTAGGGGATGCCCAACTGCTCGCATTCCCACGCGCTGAGCCGCGCGCCTTGAAGGCGGGGGCGGGTTTCATCGAGCAGGACGTGAATGTTTTTGCCCTGTTCCCAGGCCAGGCGGATCACGCCAAGCGCGGTGCCATAATCGACGGTGGCGAGCATCCCGGTGTTGCAGTGGTGCAGGATGGTATCGCCGTCTTTGATGAGCGCTGCACCGTGCCGGGCAATGCGGAGATTGGTGGTGATGTCGGCTTCGGCCATGCGGTGAGCCTCGACCAGCAGAGCCTCGCGGATCTCCGCGGCGGTGCCGAGAGTCTCATCCTTTGCCACCTGGAGCATGTGATCGACGGCCCAGGCGAGATTGACCGCTGTGGGGCGCGCCTTTTTGAGAATAACGGCGGCGATTTCCAGAAATTCGAGCAGGCTGCCGATGGTCGGCTCCTGGTATTGCTGGGCGGCGAGGGCCATGCCATAGGCCGCCGAGACGCCGATCGCGGGCGCGCCGCGCACCACCATATCGGTGATAGCACGTGCGACATCGCGGTAGTCGTCATATTCTACATGGGCCAGCTGCCAGGGAATCTGGCGTTGATCGATCATTCGCACGCGGTTCTGTGCGGTCCATTCGACTGTGCGCATAACGGGTATCTGGTCCTTAAGTGAGGTAT
>DAOUFU010000150.1:0-7629 GCA_034429275.1 Anaerolineae bacterium
ATTCCATTTTCGGGGCATGAGACTGTGGGGATTGCCCGGCCTCACCCCCGCGCGGCCAAAACCGGGCCGCTCCGCCCCCTCTCCGAAAATTTTCGGAGAGGGGGCAGACCAAGCGCCTCCCATGAGGCGCGTAGGTCGGGGGTGAGGCCAGCCGTTCGCCCACCCCCTATCCGCTCACCTTATCAAAATGCATGACGGGGGCGAAGTCCTCGCAATTTCGCCCCTAATTTGGAATGCACCCCGGCACAGTTGGCATTTGCGCCGGTTCCGGGTAAAACGAATATTGACCTTATCGCCCGGCAAATGGCCCGGCTTATCGCTGAGAAGGAGCTTCCCATGCCCACGGCTGAACAATTGAAAGAAGATGGACTCGCCGCTTACAAGCGCGGGGATATCGACCAGGCCGCCGACCTGTTCCGGCAGGCCGCCGCCGCCTACAGTGACCAGGGTGCAGCCGATATGGTCGCGGAGATGCGTGTCAACCTTGGCCTGACTTTGCACATGCTGGGCGACAACCAGGCCGCCCTGGAACAGATGGAAGCCGCGCGCGTCGTCTTCCAGGAAATGAACGAGCAGCACCGGCTGGCGCAGGTGTTGGGCAACATGGGCCGTGTCTATGCTGCCATGGGCAACACCGAGCAGGCCATCACCAATTACCGCGAAGCTTCGGCCACCTTCATCGAACTGGGCGACGAAGAGAATTACGGCCAGACGGTGCTGGCGATTGCCGATCTCCAGTTCCGCAGCGGCAAGCTGATGCAGGCAGCGGCCACCTTCGAGGTCGGCCTGGAATATATTAAGAATCCCACCGCCCGCCAGAAAATGATGAAAAACCTGATCGGCCTCAAAAATCGGGTGACCGGCGGCGGCCTGCCCAAGCCCGACAGCGACGATAAGTCCTCGTAGCAGCAGACCGGCCCCACCCCCAGGCGGCTCCCAAGAGACGCGCAGGTCGGGGGTGAGGCCGGACTCTCGCTTAGCTTCCTGGGCCTGGGCGCTGCGCACCCCTGCCCCTACTCCAGGCCCGCCTGATCAAGCTTCTGGGCCATATAGTCCACCAGCGTATCGAGCGCCTGTACAATGGTGTCTCTATCCGCCTGCGCATAGGCGATCACGCTGGCAGAGAGGACGAACCGACCGTTAGGCGCGGACCGGCTGTAGGTGGTCATGTCGCCGCAGTCCCCGGTGAAACTGAACCAGCTATACCATCCGCCATCTTGCGCCGTCTGGAACTGGGTCCCAAACGCCGCCAGTGCCGCCTTGTACTGCTGATCGGGCAGGAAGATGGCCGGCCCGCTCGTGTCCTGGAACAGCAGCACATCCACCTCCACACTGGTTGCCAGCACCTGCGGGCACGCGCCCGCCGTATCCCAGACGCGGACCACCTGCCCGATCATGTTGCTTTTCCGCATCACCGCCTCGACCGCTGCCGCCAGTGAGGGCAGCCCGGTGCTGTCGAAAAATGCATTGACCTGGTCCTGCGTCATCACCTGGCTGAGCTGCGTATTCAGCGAATAGGTGTTGGTGGGCAGGCCCGTCTCGCCGATGAGCGGCATGATCGCGTCGATATCGGCCAGCGTCACCGCCCCCACTCCGCCGCCAGAAGGAGTCGTCGTGGGCGGCAGCACCAACGGGGCCTGTGTGACGACCGGCTGCACCGCCTGAGCACCAGGAGCCGGTGTTGGCGGCAGCGAGCCGCCCGCCAACTGATCCACACGCGCCACCACCATCTGGGCCATCTGGTCGAGCAGGTTGTTGGCCAATGCGGGGTCAGTCGCAGAATTCACATCCACCGACACCGAGATCAGCAGGCCCCAATACTCAAACATCAGCAGGTAGCTGGTTTCGTTCGCGATACAGTCGCCCTCGCTGGGAGTATCGGTGATGCTGTATCCATGCACAGAGGTAGCCGGAGTCACCGTCATGCCCAACCGGTTGTAGAAATCCCGCAGGCGCGCATCCTCGATAAATGCGCGGGCGAGCGGGGTGCTCGCCAACTGGCCCACCTCGCTGTAGAGATAGGCCACCGGCAGCGATTGATCGCAGGCCGCGTAGCCAACGCCGACCGAATGAGTCCAGCCGTACTGCTGCGACATGGCGCGCAGGTCATTCGCCAGGTTCCCCATGTTCGCCGCTTCAAGCTGCGAGATCAGCTCCGCCACGTCAAAAGTGGACACATCCGCGGCTCCAAACGGCGCGTTCACTTCCTCGTCGGGAATGTTCAGGTCCTGCAACTGCGCATCGGTCAGCCGGGGCAGCCGCTCCATCGATTCCGCCGCGCCGCCCGGCGTAGCCGTCGGGATGACCAGGCCGCCCGGCAGCCCGCCAGCCGGAGTCGAGGTCGGGATGGCAAACCCGCCGGGCACACTGCCGGGCGTCGATGTGGGCATGATGAAATCGCCGAGTCCGCCGGGCGCGCTGGTCGCGGGCGGCGCGCCGCCAGGCGTTGAGGTCGGCATGATGAAGTCGCCAAGCGCGCCGGGCGTGGCCTGGGCCAGCGCCAGGCCGACCGGCAGCGCCACCAGCACCGCCATCGTCACCCCCAGGATCAGCGTGCCAAAGGTCACCAATGAGGCTCTTTTCAGCATAAATCCTCCAGGCATCTGAGATAAAATAATCTGCTCGCACCGGGCCCCCCGATCCCGTGATTGACGGGCATCGCGCCGCTGTAAGGTGTGAGTTAGCTTAAGTATAATGTAGTTTGAAGAGCGGTGCTGTGAATTTCTCGTCAAAAGGGGGCAGCAGAAGCACTCACAGGGGATATTACGGCACATGGCACACGATCACAAAACGATCGTGACCGGCCATGTCCACCGGGGCAAAGGCGGATTGATCGACCGCGCCGTTGGTCAGGCCCAACCGGCGTACCATCTCGGCCTCGTCCGGGGCGTACAGCGTGATCACCAGCGCGCCGCCCGGCGCAACCAGACTCCGCAGTTCAGGCAGCACCGCCGCCCACCCCGCCGAGCGGAACAGGTCCGGGTGCCGCACCATCACCAGCCCGAAGCCGCCCAGCATGGGCCGCAGCAGCCCCGGCAACGAGCGCACATCAGCACGTACCAGCCGCAGCGAGGGGTCGCGCTGCCGGGCCTGGCGCAGCGCCGCGCCGTCCCGGTCGATGCCCCACAGCGTCCAACCGGGGCGCGCGCCGTGCAGCGTCGGCGCACAGGGATACACGCCGCAGCCCACGCTCAACAGGTGCGGAGGAAGACCAGCCGTCGAGAGGCTGCTCAAGACGCTGCGCAAGCGCGCCAGGTCGCCCGGCGGCGGGGCCGGGCGCGCCGTCTGGGGCATTATGGCCTCACATTGAGATAGTCCAGAATATACGGGTTATGCTCGCGCTCATAGCCGATGGTCGTCTCGCTCATGTGGCCGGGCAACACGCGCACATCGTCGCCCAGAGGCAGCAGCCTGGTCACGATAGACTTCATCAGCGTCGCATAGTCGCCGCCTTCAAGATCGGTACGTCCCACCGTCCCACAGAATAACACATCCCCGCTGAAGACGACCCCTGCCCCGCGCAGCACGTAGCTGACATGGCCGGGCGTGTGACCGGGCGTGTGCAGTACGTCGAACACCAGCGCGCCCGCCGTGATCGCGTCCCCTTCGGCCACCTGCCGATCGGGCACGGCAGCGGGCGGCACCTCGATGCTCAGCCAGGCGCGCACCCGCTCACGCATCTCGCGCACAGCATCCAGGTCGAGCGCGTGCACATAGAACGGCGCGCCGGTCATCTGCCGCAGTTCGGCGCTGGCCAGGATATGATCGAAATGTCCGTGTGTCGCCAGGATGTGCTGGATCGTCCAGCCCCGCTCGCGCGCCGTCTGGACGATCAACGGGGCGCGGTCCACCGGGTCGATCACCACTGCCTGCCGCGATGCCGGGTCGCCCACCAGGTAGCAGTTAGTTTGCAGCAGGCCCATCGTCAGCGTGACAATCTCAAACGCCATCCCCCAATCCCCCACACATGATGTCAGTCACCCGCTTCTGCTGCACGACGTCGCAGCATCATCGCCGGCAGCGTGCGCAGTTCAGTCAGCCCGGCAGCCAGCCCGGCCAACCCAAACGCCAGCGCGCCCACCCCGCCCAGAACCATCACCCGGATCGCGGTGCGCAGCGTGCCCGCGTTGTGCCAGCCCATCGCCCCCAGCACCGAATCCGCCGCCACCACTGCCGCCGCCATCACCGCCGTAGCGATCAGCGTGCGCGCCACCGTCTGGATCAGCAGCCGCTCGTTCAGCTCACCCCACCGCCGCCGCAGTATGATCAGCAGCAGGGCCAGCTCCACCAGGAAGATCGACGAATAGGCCAGCGCCAGCCCGCCCACCCCGGTGATGCTCACCACGATGTCGCGGTGCCGCTCGATGCCCGCCAGCAGCGCATCCTGGGCCGCCATATCGCCCGCTGCCCAGCGCGCCGCCCAGCTCGTGAAGGTGCGCTGCACCTCGGTATAAAACCGCTCCACGTATCCCAGGTAAAAGGCCCCGACCAGCGCCACGTTCACCACGGCGGCGATGACCGATGTCCACAGGGGCGTGAAGGTATCCTTGTCTGCATAAAAGCTGCGGGTGATGATCTCGTGAATGCTCTGAAAAATCAACCCAAAGACAAAAAAGCTCAGCGCGCCATACACCAGGCGGCTGTCGCCAGCATCGAACGCGCCGCGCTCCAGCAGGCTGATCATGGGCCGCCCGATCAGGATTAACCCCACGGCGGCGGGGATGGTGGCGATCAGCACGAACCGCAGCGCGCCGGACATGGCGGCCAGCTTGCGCCGGTTATCGCCCAGTTCGCTGTAGGCCGCCAGCGTGGGGAACACCACCAGCCCCATCGCCGTGCCGATCAACGTCTCCGGGATGTTCATCAGCCGGTAGCCCCAGTCAAACGCGCTGACCGCCCCGCTGCCCATGCGCGAAGCCACGTTGTTGAACACCAGCGTGTTGAACGACATCACGCCCAGCCCGGC
Organism: Anaerolineae bacterium; assembly: GCA_034429275.1. Classification (GTDB taxonomy): domain Bacteria; phylum Chloroflexota; class Anaerolineae; order Aggregatilineales; family Aggregatilineaceae; genus DAOUFU01. The sequence goes on from DAOUFU010000150.1 coordinate 4,967, forward strand.
CACGCGCGGAATCATCAGCCGGACCACCCGGCGCAGCGCCGGATCGCGCCAGCCCAGCCGCGCCTTCCACTGCATCCGGTAATGCACCAGGCCGGGCAACTGAATCCCCAGGTGCATCATCGCGCCGAACACCGCCCCCCACGCGATGCCGTACACCCCCAGCGGGCCGATCAGCACCGCCACACCGAACAGGATGCCCATGTCGAACAGAATCGGGGCCAGCGCCGGCAGCAAAAAGTGATTGTGGCTGTGCAGCACCCCCTGAAAGATGCCGCTGACGCTGAAGATCAGCGTGCTGAGCAGCAGGATACGCATCAGCTTCACCGTCTGATCGACCTTCTCCGCGTTGAAGCCCGGCGCGACCACGTGCTCCACCAGCCAGGGCGCGAACACAAAACCCAGCGCGCTCAGCACCAGTGTCACCGAAAACACCGTATTGATCACCGCGCTGGCGAGCTTCCACGCTTCCTCGCGGTCCCCACGCGCCAGAAAGCCGCTGAAGATCGGGATGAAGGCATAGCTCAGCGCGCCGCCGCCGATCAGCACCACGATCTGCTCCGGGATGCGGTTGGCGGTCACAAATGCGTCCCACTCATCGCCCACACCGAACACACTGGCGATGATGAAGGTCTGCGCCAGGCTGATCAGCTTGGCGACGGCGAAAGCCACCATCAGGATGAAGGTGTTACGCGCCATCGACTGGGTGCTGGCGGTAGTGACCGCCGGTTGTTCAGGCGACATCATGACTCCTTGGTGCGGCGCGCCCCAGAAGCAAGCGCACCGCACAATCCGCATCATCTGTATGCAGCGTCGGGGCGGTTTTTTCTGCCCATGCACATTACGCCAAGCGCGAGTCCGGCCTCACCCCCCGACCTGCGCGCCCCTATGGAGCGCCTGGGGATGAGGCCGATCTGCAACACCGGGCAGCGTTGACATGTAACCACCAGACGGGTGAGAGCGCAGGCCCAAATGTCAACACGGCCCAAACGCGCATCTTTCGCGCGTGAGGTTTGGCTCAATGTCCATAGTATCCCCCACCCCGCCGCGATCCGGGTTATTCCGTCGCGTGCCCGGCGCACCCTGCCGATCTAGGGCCGCGCCGCCACCGTGAAGGTCCCACTTTGCACCGCTTCTTTGGCAGTCTGCGCATCGAAGAAGTTGCGGTTATACCGCAGCGCCAGGTTGAACTGCTCGATCGCGGCGCTGGAATTGCCTTCGGCGGCATAAGCCATGCCCTTCCAATAGTAGCTCTCTTCGATGTCCGGCGTGGTGGCTACCGTCGCGTTGGTATAGAAATGCACGTCCGAGTAACGCCCGGTGTGGTAGTAGGCTTCGTAGGGGCCAAACTGGTACCACAACATGCGGAACGGCAGCCCCAACTGGAAGGCCAGGTCATACGCAATCGCCGCGTTTTCATAGTCTCCCAGCAGCGTATACGACGTGCCCATATTGAACCAGGGCCAGGGTTCGTCGCGCTTCATGCTGGCTTCGGCGCGCGCCGTCTCCAGCGCCACCTGGTAGCCATACACCTTATCCACATACGGCCCCAACGCCGCCCGCAGCGCGTCCTCTTCCGCCGGGCGATAGAGCACCATAAATATCCGGTTGAAGTGCCGCCACTTGTCATCGAAGGCGGCATAGGGCAGCGCGCGGCCCTGCCCCTGGTTGTAGCCCAGGTAGCTGTCGTAGCTCAGGAACTCGCCCGCGATGTCGTCATAGCCGATCAGCAGCACATAGTGGCCCATCCACCCTTCGCCTTCGGGCTGGATGCTTTCCTCGATCACCACCGGGAAGCCCGCCGCCAGCAGCCGCTTGAGCACGGTGATTGTGCCGCCATAGCGATACAATGCCCGCACCCCCAGGCTTTCGTAGGCCACATCGTTCACGAAGCGCACCATCTGCCAGGGACTCACGTTCTTGTCCTCGACATTCGGCTTCATCCAGTTGGCCGCCACATATTGATCGTTGCGCCAGCCGTAATGGCTGAGCGCCATCGTCATCGTCGTAGGGCCGCAGTTGTTCCACCCCTGAAGCTCATACTTGATGGGGTTCGACAGCCGCGCCTGCACCGGCAGCGGCGCTTCGGTCGGCACAAAATTGGGCGTCCACGTCGGCGCAATCATCTGCGGCGTGGGCGAACTCCACACCGGCAGATCGGTCGGCAGCGGTTCCTGGGTCGGCAGCGCGCCCACCGGCAGCCCTTCGATCATCTCACCGGTCGGGCTGGGCGTCACCGGCGCGGGCGTTGGCGTGCCCCCCGCCGATCCATCATCCCCGGTCGAGAGATGCTGCTCACCATCGCCGCCCGCCCCCAACCCGCTCTCCTGCGTCAGCAGAAGCTGCTGGGCCGCGCTGCTGTCGCTGCCGCCGGAAAGAGTCGGCAGCTCCTCGAACGGGCGCGTCGGCATCCAGTGAGTCGCCGGAGGGAACATCTCGATGATTCGCTGCTGATAGCGCGGCTCGATGTGCTCGCGGAAATAGGGCGGGAACATGATCAGGAACATCACGATGGCCACCACACCCAACGCCGACATGATCCCCATCAGCGCCAGGATCGCTTTCAGCCAGTTCGGCCAGCGGCCTCGCCGCCGCCGCCGCGCCTGTCGGCGGCGCACCCGGCTGGACCGCCGCGACTCGCTGAGCGTCATGTTTACTTCGGTGGA
>DAOUFU010000151.1:0-67760 GCA_034429275.1 Anaerolineae bacterium
TCTGCATCAACAACTTCAAACAGCTCACCAGGGACGCTCAAGCGATCCAACTGCTGCTGCAATGTGAGGGACGCCATCCATCACGCTCCCGCAATATCTCTTGATGCACAGAGTCTAGCAAAATCACCGGGCGCACGGCACGCACACCCAGACAGGATGTGCCGCCGCCATCTCCACGAACAAAAAGAACCGCCAGCCGATTGCTCGTACTGGCAGCAGGGATTAGCATGGAAAATTCCGGCGACGCTCAAACCGTTTCGAGTCGGCGACCCTCTTTGGTGCGGCGGGCCAGCATCAGGATGTCATAGGCACTCTGCCGGGCGCTGTCGGTTTCCGCGCCCAACATGGCCGAGAGTTCGTTCACGCGCCCCTGGTCATCCAGCCGTTCGGCGCGGGTGACAGTGCGATTGTTCTCGACATGTTTGGAAACGCGATAATGTTGATCCGCGAATCCGGCCAGCTGGGCCAGGTGAGTCACCACCAGCACCTGGTGACGGTCGGACAACCGCCACAATTTCTGCCCCAGCACCGATCCCAACCGCCCACCAATGCCCTGATCCACCTCGTCGAAGATCAACGTGGGCACCTGGTCAGCGTGGGAGAGCACGCTCTTCAGCGCCAGCATGATTCGTGCCGTCTCGCCGCCGGAAGCCACCTTTGCCAGCGGGCGCAGCGGCTCACCGACATTGGCAGCCATGTAGAACTCAACCTGATCGATGCCCGTGCTCGAAAACGCCAGCCGCCGATCATCCACATAACAGCCGTTGGGATCGTCAACCTGCTCGATCCGTGTCTCAAAGCGCGCATTCTGCATCCGCAGATCGCCCAACTCGCGCACGATCTGTTCGGTCAGCCGCACGCTTGCCTCCTGGCGCACCCGGCTCAAATGAGCCGCCTGCCGCCCGATCTCGCGCAGCAGTCGTTCCTCTTCCTGGCGCAGAATCTCCAGCCGCTCTTCGCTGTGTGTGATCGCCTCCAGCTCGGCTTCGGCCTTGCTGGCGAAATCCAGCACCGCCTCAATCGAATCGCCATATTTGCGTTTGAGCCGTTTGAGCACATCGACCCGCTCCTCGATCTGGTCCAGCCTCTGCGGGTCATATTCGATCGACTCGCGGTAGTGCTCGGTCATCCGCGTCAGCTCCGAAACCTGCGTGCTGAGCGTCTCCGCCAGGTCGGCCAGCTCGCGTGCACCTGGGTCAAGGTTCGCCAGCCGCGCCAGAACGACCGCCGCCTGGGCTATCAGGTCTTCCGCGCCGGGCGCTTCGCCCATTTCGCCCAAAAGGGTGAATTGTGCCTCAGTCGCCAGCTCCGCAATCTTCTCGAAATTAGCCAGCCGGTTGCGTTCTTCCAGCAGTTCGGCCTCCTCCTCAGGACGAGGATCGACCGCGCGGATTTCCTGTACCTGGTATTGCAGCATATCGACCCGTCGGGCCAGGGCCGCTTCATCAGACAGCAGACTACTGATCTCATCGCGCACCTGGGCAAGCTCCTGCACCACCGCCCGCAGTGCGGCACGCGGTTCTTCCAGCCCGGCATAGCGATCCAACAGGTAGATGTGCTGTGCGGGTCGCAGCAGCGACAGGTGCTCGCTCTGCCCATGAATATCCACCAGCATTCCGCTCACCTCGCGGTAAATCGAAAGGTTGCACGTCATGCCGTTCACCCGTGCCACGCTGCGCCCATTGAGTCGGACCTCGCGCGTGAGCGTCACCTCGCCCGGTGTATCGCTCTCAAACCCCTCTGCGCTCAGCAGATTTTCGATAGGTTGGCGCAGCCCTTCCGGCACGGTGAAGACGCCTTCGACCACCGCACGGTCCGCACCAGCACGCACAAACGACGTATCCGAACGCTCACCCAACAGCAGCGTGACGGCGTCCACAATGATCGACTTTCCGGCTCCTGTCTCGCCGGTCAAGACCAAAAACCCCGGATACAGCGTCAGGGTGAGGTCATCAATAATCGCAAAATCCTTGATCCGCAATTCTTGCAGCATCGTTGATCAGTCCATCTCGCAAGTCTCAGGCCGACAGGCGCAAGCCAAACTGCCCGGCAGCGACCCCGGTCGCCAGCACGATATACAGCCCCACGCTCAGCGGATTGAACAGCACAAAAGGCAGTGCCCCCAACACAATACCCGCCCCGACCACAATGGGAATATAGCGTCCGCGCCGCTTGCGCGTCAGCGCGAAGATCGCGCGCCCAATAAGGCCACCAATCGCCGGCCCGGCCAGCAACACGATGAAGAACCCCATCCGCGAAAGAATCGCCGCAGCAACCAGGCTTAACACCACGCTCAGCGCTGCTGCGACAATATAATCAAGCACCTGGGCGTTGAAAAACTTATCCTGCTGGAGCCTGACACATTCTTTGCAGCGATACCCTACCGGCATCCGCACCGCGCATTTGCTGCACATTGGACGACCGCACCGGTTACACCGCAGATTCGTTTGGACCGTTGGGTGTACCGTGCAGTAAGAGAGACCCGTGCTCTCAGCCTGGTCAGTAGGGTGTTCAACCGCCATCTTCAGCGCTCACTTTCAATCCGGTTATGGCTCACTGTTATGCCCCATGACTTTGACTCGATTCGGAGGCACTATCCAAACGGTCTGGTTCGCCTCGCCTGCTCAGGCCAGGGCGTGGCGGGATATGGGGTTCCAGTCGGTCCAGCAGCGAGCGGTAGAAATAGTTCTTGTCGCGCAGCCGCACAAATTGACTGACACTGCTGCTCGCCCTCACCACGACCTCATCAGTTGATTCCAGGCTGGCGATCAGCTCGCCGTCTGCCGTCAGCACTACTTCGGCCAGCGTATTCGGCTCGATGCGAACCTGCACCGTCGCCCCCTGCGAGAGCACCATCGGGCGATCCATGCTCAGGTGCGGCGCTACTGGCACGACCAGGATATTCTTCAGTTCCGGGGGCAGAATAGGCCCGCCAACGGCCAGCGCATAGGCGGTTGACCCGGTGGGCGTAGCGATGATCAGGCCATCGCAGTGATAGGTCGTGGCCCAGTTCCCGTCGATATAGGCTTCCAGCCGGATCGATTTGGCGATCGCGCCGCGGCTGACAACCACATCGTTGAGTACATCAGTGCTGGTAATCGTCACACCATCACGCTGCACATCGCAGCGAATCATCATGCGCTGCTCGATCCAGTACTGCCCGCTCAGCAGCAGTTCCAGCCCGCGCGGCCATTCTTCCGGGCTGACCTCCGCCAAAAAACCCAGCGTCCCGGTATTGATGCCCAACACCGGCACATTCTCCGGTGCACACACGCGCGCGGCGCGCAGCATCGCCCCATCGCCACCGATAGCGATGATCAAATCAGAATCATGGACCAGGGGGCGAGCGCGACTGGCATCCCAGGCAGTACGGACCCAGGTCTGAATGGATCGTGCCTCCAGATATGCCGCGATCTCTTGCGCCAGCGGAGCAGTCCCCGGACGGAGCGGGTGTGCCAGCACGCCAACTTGCCTGAAGGTTTGCACTGCCTGTCCTATCAGGGCGAATTCTCTCGCCCAAAACGCTGCCAGAACTATCCAGTCGCCCACTTCCACGCCAGACTCGCACGTTTGGATTATAGCCCGATGGATGAGCAGGTCCAATCATCGCTGCTGGCAGTAGGTAAAGTATACGAACATAAGTTCGTATACGCAAATCTTGATTGATGTGCGCGACGAACATGGAGTGAACAACAGAAAAGACCAAACACCTGGTTCGCGAAGGGTTTGGTCTTGGGGGAGCGATGGGATAGCCGTGGGGGGCCTCAGCTTTCCCATCACGACTCTAGCATATCCTGCAACTGCCATCCGTCACTCGACGCCCGCGCACCGTTTTCACCACGCCCGGTTGTTGCCCACCTGACGGCACCCTGATGTCTCGCCCCGCTATTTATCCCGCGTCAGCGCAAACCCGCTCATGAACTGCTTCTGCAGCGCGATGAAGAACAACAGCGGCGGAATCGACGCCACCACCCCCGCCGCCATCAGCAGCCCAAAATCGGTCTGCGTGCCACTGATCACCGAATTCCGTACCCCAACCTGGATCAATTGGTCGGCGGGATCGAGCTGGATGAACACCGGCCAGGCATATTGATGCCACATACCAATGAACTGGATCACCGCATGCGCGCCGATCACGTTCCACGACATGGGCAGCAGCACCAGCACAAGGAACTGCAGCGGGGTTGCGCCGTCCATCTGGGCTGCTTCAAGCAGTTCACGCGGCAGGTTGCTGAAATGCTGGCGGAACAAAAACACGCCCACCGCGCTCGCCATAAACGGCATCGTCACCGCCAGTTGGGGCGTGTCGCGCACCCAGTTCAATTGGGCAACCAGGTTCGAGAGCGGCACCAGTAATAACTCGGTCGGCATCAGCAGGGTGAGCAGGATCACAAAAAACAGCACCCACTGGCCGCGAAAACGAAAATAGACGAAGGCCAACCCGGCCAGCATGGCGAACGTAGTCTTGACAATGACCACCATCATCGCCGCCGTGAATGTATTCAGCAGCATCCGGCCAAAATTCTGCCCCTCAAACAACGTGTTCACGTTATTGTAAAGGTCCGTCGAAGGCGGGAACAGCTTGGGCGGAACGGTAAAGGCTTCCTCCAAGGTGAGGGTCGCCACCTGCAGTGCATACAGCGCCGGGCACGCCAGCACCAGGCACACCACGATCAACGCCGCGTGGATAGCATATCGGGGCCGCTGTTGAGTCGTCATGGTCTATGCCTCATACGTCACCCGCCGCTCGATATACCGGAACTGCAGCAGCGTCAGACCCGCCACCATCAGGAAGAGAATCACCGCCTGGGCAGCGCCCAACCCGGCGGGTGCACCCGTGTTGAAGGCATCCTTATAGAGCTTGAAGATCAGCACATTGGTCGCGCCGCTGGCTCCACCTGGACCAAAACGCGGCCCCCCACGCGGGGTGAGCGTATCCACCACGCCGTATATCCCATAAAACGAGTAGGTGATATTGGTGACCATCAAGAAAAAGGTGAACGGTGACAGCAGCGGAAACGTGATGCGCCAGAACCGCATCACCCGGTTCGCCCCATCGAGCGAGGCCGCTTCCAGCAAGTCCTGTGGAATGTTCTGCAACCCGGCGATATAAAACAGGATGTTGAACCCCAGCAGGTTCCACACTGCCGCAGCAATGATCACCCATGGCGCAAGCTGGCGATCGGTCAGCCAACCAGGGCTGATTCCCAACGTGCTGTCGAGCACCCAGTTGATCAACCCCGCTCCGCCCTCGCGAAACATCGACAGGAAAATCACGCCGGTCACCACTGGGGAAATAGCATAAGGCCACACGAGCAGCGTGCGGTAGACCCCGGCCCATTTGACCTTCTGTGACGCCAGTACTGCAACCGCCAGCGCAATCGCCAGGCTCAATAACACAATGAACAGGGTGATGTAGAGCGTGGTCATAAAGCTGTTGCGGTATACGGTGTCTTCGGCCAGGCTCGTATAGTTCTCCAGGCAGACAAAGCGCTCTTGAGGCAGCGGGAAAATCTTGGCCTTGGTCGAAACCAGCATGATCTGAACGGCAGGATAGTACAAGAAAATCGCCAGAAAGATCAGGCTGGGCAGCAGAAGCAGGTACGGCAAGCCCGGCGTGCGAAACACCCCTGAGGGCCGATCGACCTGTTGCAGCGATGGGCGACGCAGCAGCGCCCACATCGGGACCAGCAGCAGCAGCGCGCTCAATGCCGTCACCACCAGGCCCAGGCGGAACTGCTGCCCATCCACCCCCGGAGCATAAGTGCAGTGCCGGGTGGGAATCATCAGGATTTGTGCGCCGAGTCCGCCCATCAGCACGCCCATACCAACCATCAGCCAGGCGCGCGGCTGCCGGAACCCCCGCCAATCCCATGTTTCACCGGCCAGCACAAACAGCGCGGTGGCCAATGCACCGAACCCTCCACCGACCAGCAACGAATAGCCCAGTTGGTCCGCAGGAACTGATGCAAAATACTCGACGATCTGACGATCTACGAAGTCGGGAATCCTGACCACCGCATCGCTTAGCAGGTCCCAAAAAGACTTCAATCCCCTGACTTGAGCGGCAAAAAACAGGAAAGCAAACAGGCCCGCCGCCGCCAGGACACCCCTGCTCCACCAGCGCGGATCGATGCGGAAACGCGATGTATGCGGCAGCTCGTGCATAGACCGGTCCTCTTTCGCGCAAATGCGGAAAACAATAGTGGGATGAGCGCCGCCCATCCCACCAGGTTAACGATCAGGGCTGGCGATCAGCCGCCCATCATACTGTTATAGTCGGCAAGTGCTTTGTCTGCGCGTTCTTTGGCAGCAGCCAGCGCTGCCGCCGGGTCTTCTCCACCGTCGATAATTGACAGCGCAGCTTCAATCATGGCGGTACGCACCTGGCTGTACGCCCCGGCTACCATGCCTGCATTGGCCGCATTCGGGACGGAATTGAGCAGTTGATCGAGCGGGATACGATAGTAGGGATTTTGCTCGAACCAACCTTCTGCCTCAAGCTGGTCGATGGAACTTTGTCGCACCGGGAAGTAACCGCTCACCTTGTGCCAGGCGCTGATATTCTCGGTGTTGGTCAGGAAGAAAGCAAAATCCACCGCCGCGCGCGTTTCGGCCTCCGAATGTCCGGCCATCACCCATACTGAGGCACCACCCGCCGTCATGCCGTTGGTTGCCTCGTCGTTGGGCAGCGGGAAGGCTGCCACACGCGGCTCGAACTTGCCCATCTTCGGAGCGAACGATTGAATGTTGCTCAGTCCTGCGCTGGTACTGATGTGAATAGCCGTCTTCGACGTCACGAACAACAGGCCCTCAGGGGTATACGCTTCGGGTGTGCCGCTGTAGGTGAAATACCCCTTGTCGGCCAGGTCCTTCCACCATGTCATCACATACATCACTTCCGGGCTGTCCAGGTAAGCCTCGGTCGGGCGACCGCTGCGGCCATTGTCGTTGTTGGCGAACATCCCCCCTTGCATCGCCACCCACTGCTCGATCAACCAGCTCGAAACCGGCCAGTTAATGCACGCCGTCAGGTTCTGCACACCGGCGCTCATGATGGCGTCACACGCAGCGGTGATTTCGGCAAAGGTACGCGGTGGGTTGTCGGGGTCGAGACCAGCCGCTTCAAAGATCACCGGGTTGTAATACATGATCGGATTGGATGCGTTCCAGGGCAGCATCCAGAAGTCATCGGGCTGAATGTTGTAGTAGTTGCGCATCGGCTCGATGATATCGGGGATGGTCGCCAGTTGCTCCGGGGTTGCGTAGTCGCTCAGCTTGATAAACGCCTGCGAGTCAATAGCAATCTGGGTCAGGGTATCTTCGATCTGCACCACGTGCGGCGCATTCCCTTGCCCGGCGGAGCGCAGCGCCCCTTCGAATACTGCGTCATAATCATCCGTGGTAGTCTGGATATTGACCACCACGCCGGGATTCTGGGCCATGAATGCGGCGACTGTTTCCTGGATATTGGTACGGCGCACATCGCGCTCATCAGGGAAAATGTGGACGAATGTGATCTCCACCGTATCCTGGGCGATGGCTGCCGGAACCGCGACCAGCACCGGGGCAATCAACAGGACCAGGGCCATAACCATCCACAAACAAGGTAGTGGTTTCAAGCGGATGCCTCCTTAGGTACACACGGGCTGACTCGCGGGTTGTTGATACCATCCCAGGGTTAAACCCTGAGTAAACCCACATAAAAGCAATTTTATCGGCTCGTGCCGGGCTAATGCAAAAGACCGCCCCACTGACACACAGAACACAGAGCGCCGCCGGGATGACGGCAGCGCTCACAAAATGCTTCACACTATCCTGTTCAGGGCACCCTCGGTCAGGTGACGTAGCGCAGAATGAAACTTCCAGCCAACGCCACAATCAGAACAAGGCCGATCGCCGCCGCCCACATCCAGAACGGCCACACGACCACGCTCAACACCATCAGGCTGAGGAGGGTCCATGCCTCCGCCGAATCGGGCAGGTAGTGCGTCCAGTCCAGAGTATTGAGGAAGCCGTGCGTCCACTCCAGCCATGCAGCACAGAACAACCCTGCCATCACCACCGCGATACGATCGGCCCAAAAGATCGTCTGCTCCGGGGAGAGACCCCGCACCAACTCCGTTTCGCAGACTAACCCAATCATCACCGGCACCGAGAGCCATACCCCAAGCGCATACGCACCTGCTCGATGCACCAGCATTTTGTCGGCAAATTCTACGCCGAATGCCGTCGCCCAACGATACCCGGCCCACACCAGGCCCGGCCACACCAGCCACAACGCCAGCAAAGCCACCGTCATCCCAGGGGATGTGCGAAGCGCGCGGTCGAACGCTTCGCCCTGCCCCGGGCCGTACAGTGCCTTCAGGGCCGGCACCACCACCGAATCGAACCCTACGATTAACCCGATTGTTGCGCCCCCTGCCAGCGTCAGAATCACCGCTCCAGGCAGCACGATCTGCTTCTGCCAGCGCTCACGGTCGATCCCGATCTTTTCCAGGCTGTAATCGAGCAGAGACAAAACTTTGCGGCTGTGTGGGCTAGACCGGGCATCACGCCACTCGCCCCAGAAATCCATCGCCCAATGCCGGGCAGAGGTCAGTGCCCCCAGCACAAACCCCACGTTCGCTCCCACCACGATAAACGCCCGGATAACGCGGTTATCCACTCCCGCCCATCCCAGCACGCCGCTCGGAATGATCCCCAGCAATGCAGCCACCGCTCCGGCGATCAGCGCGAGCACATATCCCGGCACCGCTACCGCCACCAGGATGATCGCCACACTTGCCCCAATAATGGGGAATGGTTGCACGTTGTTTTCCTCATAGTACCAGTGAGCGAACATCATCCCCATCGGAAGGGCCAGCCATGCCAGCAGTGGTGCTATCCACCGCAGCGAGCCGAGTATCCCACCGGCGGTGTCCGGGTATACAAAACCGGGCAGAAACACTGCATAACTTAGCTGATACCACAGCAGCCCACCGCCGGCATATACCAGGACAAGATTCACCACCCGGTATACCTGCTGCTCAAAGTGGCTCGCATTTTGCAGCCGCACCCGTGTATAGAGCGCGCTGTAGCCGCCGCCCACAGCAACCCATGCCAGCGCCCAGATCGCTCCCGTCCCGCCCACCACATCGCCCCAATGCAGCAGCACATCCCGGTGGCGAAGGTTGGCGGGCAGAGCATCACCGAGCACCGAATCCAGCCCGGCTAAAGCCAGGCCAAACAGCAGTACGCCGCCGAGCACACTCAGAAATGTGACCGCGCCCAGGTGCCGTGATAGGCTCTTCGCCCGGTTCCACAGTGCCCTTGCACCCGGCCCGATCCGCTGCTGCCACGTGGGCGACTTCACCTCGAAGCTAAGCTCTCTGCGCGTGATATGATCGCCTTCAACCACCACACTGTAGAAACCGGGTTCGAGTGTCTGACCGAATGGAATCTCCAGCTCGAAGACGGCCCGCTTCCCTTTTTCGGCAGCAGGAACCAAAGGCTCGGCCCGGTGAATGAGTCCCTGTTGACCATACCAGGCCGCCTCAACCCTCATTTCAGGTGGCGGGTCGTCGAACTCCACCATACACCGGGGCACACTGCCCGGTACAAACGGCCAGCCAACCCCTATGGGTCCATTCTGTTCATCAACCTGATGGCACAGGCTGATACACGCCGGTTCAACACGCTCGATCAGGGCGATCATCACCTGGCGCTGATCGCGCTGGGGCGCAGCGTCCGGTTCCGCGCAGCACCCAACGACTTCCACTTCGATCCGATAATTCCCGGTAAGCCACCCGGAACTATCCCATTCCAGCATTATGGATGGATCCGGCTCGCTTCGTGTCTGCGCGCAGACTTCGCCCAACAGGATTTCTTCAGCGCTGGCCGCAGCCCAATAACACCGCCCGGTCACTTGAGTATTAACCGGGGCATCGTCCAGACGAACCCGGCAGGCAATGCGCTGAGTGCCCGCCAGAAAATGCCGTGCGTTCGTGAAAACCGCCCTGCGACCGTCCGGCATCACGCCCGGCTCAACCTGCGTGATACGCGGCACCTCCACAAAGCGGAACTCCGCGCTGGAAGAAACCGGGTGCTGCTCGCTTTCCAGAAGGACCTCAAGCTGGCAGGGAGTCCGCGGCCAGCCCTCAGCAGGGCGAGACAACACAAACGCCAGCCGCGATACAGCGCCGGGACGTGGTGTCCGGCGAAAGCCTCTTTGTAGTGCTGTCGGTTGATCCTCACCGGAGGCCTCTGCGCTGGCACGGAACCGATCGCGGAAAGCATCCGCCAAAGGGCCGCGCGCGCCCTGATCGTCAGTGCGACCAAACGGGCTTCGCCTGGGCCGTCCGCTGCTAGACGGATTTTCTTCCTCACCCTCCGTGAACAACCACGCAGGCGGGGCCGGGCTGGCCGGGCGTGAGCCAGGGCGCGTTATGGGCGGTACAGCGGAGGGCCGGTTTGCCGGGCGTTCTGACCGGTCTTGTGCCGTTTCCTGGCCCGGCTCGCTGTTTTCCAACAAGTCGCCCGCTGGTCCACCGGAGGGGCGTCGACCAAAAGGTCGGAACCCTGGCCTGCGCAGCTCGTCGTCCTCAAAGAGGGACCGGAGTCCGCGCCGGGGCGCTGCGAAGATGCCCGGACGCTGCAGCTCTTCACGCACGCGCTGAAACAGCGAGGATCTATCGGACAGCGAGCTTTCTGGCGATGCCGCTGCAGGCGGCTCAGCCCGGCGGAAAGGGAAGAGACGGCTTCCAGACCGTTCAGACCGTTCATTCGTGGCATTTTGGGCAGGTGCTGTGCCGGGGCGAGACGCCCCCGGACGTGGTCTCATCTCTGCTTGAGCCAGTTCCGGTCGGGCAAATGGGGACTGCCGCGGCTGGGGCACATCTCGACGCGACGAGCCAAACGGTCGGCTGCCTGGGCGCTCCGGAGATTCCGTAGCAAAAGGTGAACCGGGCCGTGCCCCTGATAGTCCGGGTGTCACCCCGAATCGACCCGGTGTATCCGGCGAATGCGGCAAAGTGGGCAGTTCCTGCACGCTTGCCACAACCGGCAGGTCCTCGGTCACTGTCACGTGTTCTTCATGGAGCACGTTCTCAGCCTGACGCCATTGAACCCGCAGGCGGGTGCCGGGCAACGCGTGAATCAGGTCCACAATGCCGTAAATCACGTCAGTGTCGGCCAGGAACAGCGCGCTCTCTTGCACCATCCGGTGACTCAACGGATCGCCCGCCGAGAGGTATATGCGGTGAACAGAAGGCAGCGGGTGACGGTTTTCGATCTCACCAATCGCGCGTGTCACTGCCGCCGCAACCGTATGCCCCATGAAGCCGGTACCATCGGGCATATCCTTCATCGCGGCGATGGCTTCGCGCCGGCCAACCTTGCCGAGTGCGTTCACTATTGCGATACGCACATCAACATCAGGGTCATCCAGGTGAGCGATCAACCAGGCGGTGTCCTCTCCCGTGCCTGCCTCTTCCACCAGCAGCGCCACCTCGCGCCGGGCCAGGGAATCCAGGGTGGAGAAGGTCTCCGGGTTGAGCAGCAGCGGCCACCATTGGTCTTTGTATCGCCCGAACTCTTCCGGTGCTTCCCTGGCCCGCATAGCGACCATACGCACCGCCTGCCAGCGCACAAAAGACTGGGGCGATTGCAGCATGGTCGTGATCACAGCAGCATCCGGGCCGGGACGCAGAAAAGTCAGCGCAGCGCTGGCAGCCGCCCGCACCTGCCGCTCAGAAGCCTGCAGCCCGCGCAGCAGGGGCATCAGATACCCCGCACGCCGTGCAAGCGCGATAATCCGAAGCTGCTCTGGCAACTGTGCGCCGATCATACGCTGTTCCAGCAACTGCTCCGCCATCCCCAACACGCGCGGCTTTTGAGCGATCTCGTTGAGCAGCTGCTCAAGACCTGCTCGGTTCGGGGGTTCCCCGGCATCATCCGACATATCGGGCAACGCAGCTTCGCCAACCGGCACAGGTCGATGAACCACCCCACCCGGCGTGCTCCCATCACTTGCAGCAACCGCCGCCACCATTTCCTCTGCCGGGGCGGGCAGCGACGAAAGCGCCGCGATCGCCTGGCCCACCCCGTCCCGGTTGTTGAGGCTGGCCTGGATCGTTTTGCTGCGCTCGTAACATTCGCGCGCAGCCTCAATGCGCCCCTGGCGGTGATGGTCGATCCCTTCCATCAGCCAGCGCGCCCCTTCCAGGCTGCGAATGACCTGCTGCTCACCCTCGCTCAAAGAATAGCTGCGCGTATCGCCGATTTCATCGATCAGGGCCTGGCACACATGATACTGTTGGCCGCGCAGCGAGCGCTCAAACTCGCCAAACCAGCGCACTAACCCGGCGTTACTATCATGCGCATAAGTTTCCCGCATCTGCCGGATGGCCGCACGACTTACCAGGCGATGAGCCATCTGGCGTTCTGCGGTGTCCTGCCAGAGATGGGTCAACACCGGGTTGTCGAATACATGGATGCTGGAACCCATTGTTGCTGCGACCAATGTCCGACCGTCTGGCGTCATCGCCAGCGCATAAACCCGCCCGCTGATACCCTGAGTCCACATTCGGTGCTCATCAGCATGATCGACCACGACCAGCTCTGCATCCCCCACTCCCATCGCCATAAACCGCCCGTCGTCGGATAGGGCTACACTGTACACCGGCTGATCAAATGAGTACTCCCATATCACCTGCCCGCTTTCATCAAACAGGGTGGCGTCATTGGATGCACTCACCGCCGCGCACCATTGCCCATCCGGCGTCAGCGCGACCGCGTTGACCACCCCACCAATCTCGCACGACCATCGATCATTCCCCAGCCGGTCCAACGCATACACACAGCGATCGTTGGCCCCGGCAAAGACCCGGTCAGCCTGCTCCGCCGCGCACACCCCCGCCCAGATTCTTCCTTCTGTCTGGCGCTGCCACAGGATGCGCCCGGTACGATCCAGCCCGATGATCCTGTGATCGTCTGTGCCAATCGCCAGGTTTCCACCCGACATGAAGCGAGCATGGCGGACAGGTCCACCCACATCGCAGGCAACCACCTGTGTGCCCGCGCGATCATAGACTGTCACCCACTGATTCAGTGCGCCCACTGCGATCAAGCTGGCGTCTGGCAGCAGGTCAATACCCCAGGTTTCGCTGTCGACCTCAAAAGTGCGCAACAGGTGACCGTCAAAATGGAACTGGTACGCTGCACGCCCGGACTCTGCAGTGCCCACCAATAAGCAGCGCGCCTCTTCTGCCAATGCAAGGCGGTGGACTGCACCTTCGACCTGGGTGTACCACAGCAGCCGCCCGGTGGAGTCGAAAAACAGGATGTGACCCGACCGGCTGCCCGCTGCCAGCAGTTGCCCATCGCGGGTCATCGCCACCGACAGCAGGCTGCCCGGCGCCCGGTAACGCCAGCGCAGCGGCCAGCCTTCCTCGTCGCCATCTGGATGTGGCTGGGGCAATGGAAACTGGGCATTGCCCGGCCAATCCATCAACAGGCGCATGGGGTCCATTCGTCGCAGCAGGCTCACCTCAATCGCCTCCAGGATATACGTTCTGTGCGACCAACACCGGGGCCATCCAGCTTTCATCGGCAGGGGCAGTCTCGGCTACCTGTTGGCGCGCCCGCAGCAGCGCCAGCTCCGGAATGTATGGCTCGGCCAGCAGGTGCGCATAGAACTGAACCGCGATGTGCTGTCGCATCAGCGGCGCAGCATACCACCGCAGCCCGACCGCATACGGCACACCGGCATTCACCAGGGCGCGCAGCATATCAAAATCGTCCCTGGTCCGCAGCAGGGGTGCATCCGGCTCGGCCCGTTCAATTCCCGCGCTGAGGTATACCAATCGCGCCGCCCCACCCGTCAGCAGCGTCTCAAGCTCAGCGCCGGTTACCACGACCTGGCCCAACTGCGAGTCCTGGCGCGCGGCAAACAACAGGCCGCTTTGTTCGGTGTGCTGCTCATCATGGTAGATTTGCCCGGCATAGTGCACCACGTGATACGGGCAGCCGTCTAGCCGGGCGCGAACCTGTTCCGGTTCCGCATCCCCGGCCAGCAGCAGATCGACCGCTACCCGCCATCCATTGCGTGTGGCAGCATCCTCGAACACCGCCTCTACCGCGCCGAGTTCGTCCGTCGCACCCAGGTGCTCGGCCCCCGAACTGATCAAGAGCACACGAAGCGTTTCACCGCGCCGCTGCAAGTCAATCACCCAGTTGCGCCATGTCCGCCCATCGCCCATCGGTACACCGCTCACCTGGCGGCATAGCGGATAGCGTAGCGCGAGCGCGGCTCCCGTGGTGCTGTCCACCAGAAGCTCATAAGGGACACTTAAATAGCTTGCGGGTCCGGCGAACACCAGCGTCAGCCGCTCAGGTGGACTCAACCAGCGCAGCGAGCGCTTCCACGCCGAAGCCAGGCCGCGATCCACAGCCAACAAACCGTCGGCCATGTGGCTTCCCAGTTCACGCGCGGCACGTCGCCACGCTTCTCGCCCGGCCTCATCCTGATTCTGGTGGCTGGCAGCCAGGAACCGCCCCATATCGCGCAGTTGCAAATTGAGCGAACCAAAATCCACCGACCACCCGCCGCTGCATATGCCTTGCTCAATCCGCGCACCGCTGACCCGGTACGCCATATGGCGGTCGGCACTGTGCTGCACCGTGAACACAACCTGTCGGGGCGTGGCGGGAGATTGCTCTGCGGACTGACCCATGTCTGCCGCCTGAGAAGATACGATCTCGACGAGCGGCTCCCCGGAAGATCCATTTTCCAACGGTGCGCCTTCCTCTTCACCCTCAGGCGCTGCCGGGCCAGCAGGCTCATTTCGAGCGGGCACGAAGTCAACCCCCATACGATTCGCACGCCCCGGCAGAGACGTAATAGCACCGGTTGGCGCTGATCTTTCCTCCAAACCACCGGAAGAATCCTGCGTTGCCTTCCGTCCCCAACACCATGGCCACATACCAGGGATCGCTGAAAAAGCGGCGGTGCATGAAGCGGTCATCCTGCGAAAAAAACAGTTCACTCGTCTGTGTTTCGCCATCTTCACCCACCATTTCGACCGTGATCAGGTGCGTGTGATACCAGCCCACGATCCGCTTTCCGGGGAAACGCTCGCGCAGCAGAGCCGCGCCGCGCTGCCAGCTTTCAAAGGTATAGCGCAGTTCGACCAGATTAGCGGTCGTGCCCTCGGCTGGAATAGAGTCGGTGACAACTACCAGGTAGCGTGCCGGGTCTGAGCGCTGGCAGTAGACCGTGCCAACCAACATCCCCCCCTGCTCAATCTGCACATCCTGTGCCGCGATCGCCTGGAGCGCGCGCAGCGTTGGCTCGCAGATCACGATCTGCACGTCATCCTGTTGGGCCATATCCAGCGCGGCAAGTTCTACCGGGCTGATGACTGCGGGCCGCTCCACCCGCAGCGGCTCAAAATCCCGCAAATCGGCGTGCGGGAATTCCGGCAAAGGCGCTTCGTCCACAATCAGTTCCACGAGCTGTCGCCCATCATCTGCCGGGCGAGGACTGGCCCATTCGCGGTCGAAGTCGGCGGCGTCATCCTCTCGCGCGAAAATTCGCGGATAATACACATCGCCATCGGCCAGGATATTCATGGTCAGCATGACGTGCTGCAAATTTGCCCAAAATGAATCCAGCCCTGTGATCTGGAAGTCGCGGCTGTAGACCAGCTTCAGTTCAGGGAAACGCAGCTCCAGGGTGAAAAACCGGAGCGGCTGGGGAGATGCCGCAGGGCCATCGGTCTCCAGTTCGATCCACTCGCTGCGCGGTTCCTCAGCCCGCGCGGTATTCTCTTGAACCAGGGCCGCGGTCACCAGGGTGTCGCCATAGCGTGGAAAAACGACCGCGCGAAAATGTGCGCCTTCCGGCACAATCCCCTGATTGACCAGGGCGACGGCCTGAGCACGCGCCAGCGAGCCAAACACGTGCTGGACCTCAAAGTCCTTTTGATACACCCGACCGCGCGTGTCGGTGTCAATCGCGATCCGGCAGTATCTCATCGTCTGCTCCAGGAATCTCCCAATGCCAGGTCTGGCTCAGCAGTGACTGTGGCAGGCTGGGGACCTGTCACCTGCCACAGTACAAGCCTTCCGGACCCCGCTATCCGGCGGTCATCTCAGGGACGAGCGTGAGCGTTTCACCCGGCTCAATCCCAACCGAATCGAGAGTCTCCTCTTCCTGCAAACGGCGGCCCTGATAGCTCAGGTGGTACGTCATCGGACGCCCGGCCTGGTCTGTCATGGGCAGCCCCAGGGCCGTGACGGTGGCGGGAATCAGCTTCTCGACCTGGGCCGTCTCGGCCATCTTGACCTGGTGACGCTTGTTGCCGGTGTGATCTTCCAACATCACCTGAATCGCCATACACCTTCTCCTTCGTTTACACACTCAACTCACACGTCCCTGCCTGGTCGGTCCCCGGCGGAGCTAGCCTGCAAGCACCCACGCTCGCAGCTTGTGGTCCCGCTCCAGCTCAGCCATGATCTGAAGCTCGCGGGCATAGAAGTCCAGGTAACTGGCGATCAACCGGGTGCAAAGCCGGAACAGATCAAAATCCAGTTCCTGAGTTGGAACTTCGAGCATCATTATCGGCTGACCGGCAGCCGTCAGGCCCACTTTTGCCATATACCACGCGTCATTAACTCGCAACAGGTAGCGAAGAAATGCCGCTCGCACTGCATCGTCCCGGCTGTTCAACGCCGCCGGAATACCCGGCAGCATCGGCACCTGGAAGTAAGCCCAGGCCGTGCTGACGCTGAAGAACACATCGAACACTCGCTGGCCCTTATATCCAAGCGGCCAGGTCATCCCCGATGGTTTGGCGCGCAACCCCCATCCATATCCCTCGACCGCGCGCACATAATAGGCTACGGTCTCGTGTGCCAGGCCGGGAGTCTCTTGCGTCAACCAGTCTTCGTGCCCGGTGCCCGATCGCTGTATTTCCGCCTGCACCTGCGCTGAATCGCCATAGCGGGTCAGTGCGTCCAGCGCCCTATCCAGCATCGGCAGACTGGCGGAGCGCGGCAAATCGACCAGCAAGACGGGGTTCAAAGCCGAATCGAGCGCATAGCGCGCCAGAAACATTCGCTCATTACGTTTGAGCAACGTGAGGTTATCCGTGCTGCGTGGCTCTGCCGGGTCATGTTCCTGCGGCCCGGCCATCGGCTGGCGAAAACACACCCACGATGGAGTTAGGCCCAGCATCGACGGCTGCAGCCCGACACGGTCGCAGCGCCATCCGTCGCTCACCGGAGAAACCCGCCAGCCTTTGCGCTCAAGAATACTCACCACCTGTTCGGAGTCCATCACGCACTCACTACCGCTCCATTTCGGTCATTATTGTCTATCTATGTCGAATCACTCGGTCGGTGTGACAACGATCTCGATCAGGCTGTCGGGATCATCCATCTGCACCGGGATCGAAACCTGATCGCGCGGGTTCCGGTCCGCATGACTGACCTTGACACGCCTGTCCAGCAGATCGCGATCGTCGACCGGAAAGAGGTGAGCATTTTGGCGCGCCCAATCCGCCGCCTCTTTGTTGAGCGGGTCGTTAACGTTGTAGCTTTGATACATCACCAGCCGTCCGACCTCCTGCACGATCTGGTCAAGCGTCCACCCCACCGCAAACGGTCGCCCTTCCAGGCAGATGTAGGGCCTTCGCAGATTGGGGTGCCAGATCGGGGTCAACCAGACAAAGGTCGGCGGGCGTGTGGGATAGTCCATGCCGAATACCACTTCCATCAGGTGATAGGGCGCGCGGTCGATCACCCCGTCATCTCGCTTCCACAACCCCGCACAGTCGAAGCGAATCATGTATTTCTCCGGTGGGAGTTCCGGCGACGCGGCCAGGAATGCTTCCGGGGTGAGGAACCCCGGAAAACCGTCCGTAATCACATCAAACGAGAACGACGAGCGCAAATACTGCGAGGATTCGGCGGCAGAAAGGTCCGCGCTCCAGAATTGCACCAGTGAATGTGGCGTAATCTTTTGCCGCATCAGCCGGAATTCCTCGTCCAGGCGGCTGAACCGAATTTCATCCTGCATCGTGTGTTTTCCTTTCCCATCCGGCCAGTTCACGGTCATGATCACCATCGAGAACCAGTGCCAATCGCCGCCGCCCCGCTCGCACATTGACCAGCGCATAAGGCGCGATGCCCACCTGGCGTAAGGTCAATTCGGCAGCGGTGGCACTGGCCACCAAAACATCAGTCACGTCGAATACCCGAGTCGTACCGCACTCCCGGCAGGTTAACTTGTGGGGAACCACGGCACGGTAAGGCTGATACACCGTCTCTGTCTCATCACACACCGGGCAATACAGCGCGGTAACCAGTTGATCGGGCAGCACCATCTGCGCCCCTGGGCCAAGATCGTCTGCCGCCAGGTCGAGCACCTGCCCCACCGTCAGATCATCCACCCCGTAGGGAACCGATCGCTCCCGAATATCCCGATCATGCACCGGGCAATCCGACCGGCGCGGGTAATCGATCCGCGTGGTGCGCAGCGTCTCCCCGCTGTAGACCACTCCCCAACCGCCAGTGGTGTTTGTGCCGCCCAGCAGCTTGACCGCTTCCTGCACCTGCATTGCGCCGATGATCGATGCGGACATCGGCGTGGTGAGCGCTACCGCGTCCATCAACGCGGCTGGCGGGCAGGCGTAGCGTATCTGGGCCAGTTCGTAATCGCGGTGGGTCATCAGGCATTCGTAGCAAGCGCCCTGTGGCGGCACAAACACGCGCACCGAGCCATCACCCACGTTCAGCGCCCCATCGACCCAGGGTACACCCATTCGCCAACATGCCCGGTTGACGGCCAGCCGTGCCGCCCGGTTATCCAGGCAGCCCAACACCACATCCATCTGGCCAAACAGGCCCAGCCCGATGTCGTGAATAACGTCCGCCTGTCGCCACCGAATATCGACATCGGGGTTGATCTGGCGCACTCGCTCCGCCGTCACCAGGGCCTTCGGCCTGCCGCAGTCCTGCTCACGGAACAATATCGAGCGCGTCAGGTTATGAATCTCGATGGTATCAAGATCGATCACCAGCACATGCCCAACGCCCAGCAGCGCCAGGTTCTTGAGCACCTCGTTACCCAATGCTCCCGCCCCCACAACCATCACACGTGCCAGGGCTAACATGTGCCGGTCATAACCATCGACCAGCCGCAACCGGGCATATCGGTCCCGGTCAGGGTCGCTGATCTCGATCAGCGGTTCGCGGCGCACAGGCACAGACGGCTCAGCCATGAGGAGTCTCAACCTCCGGCTCAGGGGCCAGCTTCATCAACCGATCCACCAGTCCCCGGCTGTCAAACTTGCACACCGGGCATTCGGGCATCGTCAAGAAGCACTCCAGGTGAAACGGCGTTGCGCAACCAGGACAAAATGCCACGTTTTGCCCCTTCTGGAACGGCACATGATCTCTGGCAAACCCGGCCTGGCAGTGTTTGCCGCCCTGGATCACCCGATCCTGCTGCCGCGTCTCGACCAGATCGGAGTCCTCGTCCAGGCTGCGCGCGAGTTGAACTTCTCGGCTGAGAGTTTCCATTACGACCAACCGATTCGGATAGCCGCAGCCCGCCGCGCAGTGTTCGATCATCATCCATGCGTCGCGCAAATGCACCGTGCCGCAGCCCGGACAGGCGATGATCTCATCACCCGGCACTAGCTCGCGCCGTGAGACCGGACAGCGCCGCCCGACCGCCGGATCACCCGGCTCAAGCGCGCGAATCTGCACCTCCCATACCACCAGCGCGCACTCGCCTACCCGCAGCACATCCCCCTGGCGCAGCACGCGCAGTTGAGTCACCGGGTGATCGTTGACCGCAACAGCCGCGCCGTGCAGATCGATCACCATCAGCAGGCGGTTGAGCGCAGCGCGCTCGATCACGGCATGACGCGGAGCGATACCTGCGCCTTCGGGAAGCAGCAGATCGCTCCATCCACTTTCGGTCCCGATGCGAATCGGGGCCATCTCAGGAAACTGCCAGCGCCGGGCATTCGCCTGGCCCTGGCGCAGTGTTAGCAGCGGCACGCCGCCCTCCCCGCCCTTTCAGCGTCGAGTTCAAAATGGTATGGCATCATCATCATTGTCATCGTCGTCGCGTTCCATCACCGTCACTTCGGCGATCAACTCTGTCGCGCCGGGCAGGTGTGCCCGTCCGGGGCGAGTTACCCGTTCCAGGCTGTCCTGCGCAGCCCACCGAATCACCGGGTCAGGATCACGGAGCCATCGCAGCAGTTCGTCCATCACTCCGGGCCGGGCAGTTGCCGGATGCCCCAGGCAGTGAATGGCCGCCCGCCTCACGCAAGCATCAGGATCGCGCTGCGCCCGGTCTATCAACACCGGGAACAGGGCATCGACGGCTGCCTGCTGACTGGCCTCCATGCGCCACCCCAGGTATTCAATCGCCTTGAGCCTCACACGCGGATTTGTGTGAGTCAACGCTTCGCCAAGCCAGCGGAGCATATCCGCGTTGGTCTCCGGCAGGTGATCATCATCCGGTGGGTCCACGATCACCGATGCATCCCCGGCCAGCACCAGAGCCGCATCGATATCGGCGGGCGGCTGCGGTGACCCGGCCAGCAGACGGAGCAAAGGCACAAGCGCGTACATTCCATCCGCCGCTTCCGGTGTGCGGCAGGTCAGCGCTGACCGCAGCCGTTCCAGCGCATCTGGACCATCCAGTGCCAGGTTAACCACAGCCTCAAAATAGCGCGCGGCAGCCAGAGTCAAACCCGGCTCAGGCAGGCCGACGGCATAGCGGGCCATCAGCTTCAATGCCTGCTCATACAATCTGCGCGCCTCATCAAGCCGCCCTTGCGCCCACCGGATCGTCCCCAAACAGGCCGAGGATACCAGCCGCTCGCCCGCCTGGATCGAGTTTTGGAATGCCAGTTCCGCCTGCGCCAGATCGCCGCATTTCAGTTCGAGCAAGCCCAGGTTGCGATACGCGGCTAACGCGCTGATCGCCCTGGTGCCGAGCGCCTCGCGATACAGCGATCGTGCGCGGTCGTCCTGCCCCAAAAACCGACACGCATCGCCCGGTCCGACATGCTCCAGGGCAAATGATTGGAAGAAGTCGTCATTCATGCGCTGATCGCGCACGAGGTGGTTGTAGTGCTCAAATGCCTCCAACGCTTCCTCGTAACGCCCAACGCTCATCATCTGATCGGCGAGCGCGCGTGCGATCTTGCGAGATGCGGTCACGTTCATCGCCGCGCGAAACTCCGATAACGCCCGCTGATGCCGCCCATACTGCCGCCAGCACATGCCCAGTTTGTAATGCCACTGCGCAGGGGAATCATCCTCCTCCGGCTCAGGGGGCGAGATTCATTTCCAGGGAGCGTGCGTCCACTTGAGCATCACAGGGTGATCGATTTCCATCGGGTCTCTGAGGTCCAGAACCTCTCCTTCGATGGAAACATCCATCCACCCGTTGGTATACACCGTCACGCCAAGCTCACGCCCCAGCCGAACAGCCGTTCCCCGCACATTGGCCCGCGTATGGGGAGGCGGATACTGCTGCGCGCGGGCGATCTCCTCTTCGGAAATCAAAGTATCCACCGGGTACAACCGGGAATACAGCCCATCCGGGCTGATCTCGTGGTAGCGCAGGTCCAACGCCTGGAGATCGGTCAGCACTCCGGGGTCGGCGGGCGGATGGGCGAAAGAACACCCCAGGCGCTGTAAAAACGTATTGAGTATCTGCTTTTTGATAGCCCAATCTGCCCGGTCCCGCAGCCGCATCGGGTCTTGCTCACAATCTTCCAGGGCACGCCCCCATTCCTCCATGAGCGCCTCGTCCTCGTCCGATGCGCCAAGCAGAGTCAGGTAAGCGTCGGCGTAGTTATAGTATTCCCATTGAAGCTCGACCGCGGTCAGTGCGCGTCCGTCCTGAAGCTGGACTTTTTCCCGCCCGGTGATATCCCCTGCCAGTGTCTTGAGAGCTGCCAGTGGGGAGCACAGCGCGGGAGGGCGCTCGATGAACAAATCCTCGACCATGCGCAGCAGCAGCCCGGTGCTGCCCAGCTTGATCCAGGTTGCCCACCCCGACAGGTTGGCATCCCCCAGGATCGGGTGCAGCCGCCGGAAATTGCCCACGGCAAACGATTCACCCTCGCGCCCCAGGTTGAAGATCGGGCGATCTTTGGTGGTATCGCGCGAGACGATTGTCTGGATGAAAGCTGACCGCTGCGCAAGCTCGTAACGCAGTTCTGCTCCGCCCGGCCCGCGCCGTGTGATCAGCCGCCCAGACCCCACCAGAAGCTGACGGGATACCAGGAACGGAACCATCACATGGGCCATATAGCGCACGAAGTGCTCCTGGGTGAGCAGATCGGCGTCGCGCATCATCTGGTAATTCTCATGACACCCATAGGTGTGGCCATAGTTATCCGCGTTGTTTTTGGTGACCACCAGCCGCCCGTGGATGCCCTGAGCTTCAAACAACTGCTGGGCGCGCGGCACAACCTGGTAAAACAGGTGATCCGCTGCTTTGTCGTAGATTGCAGCTTCGCGGGCGCTGCGACATTCCGGCAGCGCCCACTCTGCATGACCGACATCGTGCACCAGCAGCGATCCGTTGACGAGATAGATCGTGCTGGACAGCCCATATCGCTCGGCGAGCGCCTGGGACAAGACATCCACCATCGCGCTTGCCCCAGGCGACGTGCCCTCATCGCCAAAAAAGCTGATCGCGTATTCGGTTTCCAGACTGTACACACGATCCTGGAGCGCCATGACCAGGCCCTTTACTGGCCACCCTGCTGGCGGAACTGCCGTACACGCATCTCATTCGAGACTTGATCGTCCACTGTCTGCGTGCGGTCCGCACCCAGAGTGACAGAAGACGGCCCCGGTGTCGGGCTAACAAACCCGCTGATGATGTCATCGATTTGTTCCAGGTCACCCTGCGCCGCAGCATATACTGCTCCGCTTGACCCTGGCAGCCCACTCGACGCCTCTTCGGTGCGAAGGCTGCGCCGGACATTAGTTTGTCTGATTTGCTGCTGCTCGTCGCTCATTGTTCCTTCTCTCCACTCTATCGAGCTTTTCCGACTCGTCTCGGAATCCCACGCTGTGCGTTTACCTCAACTATGGCAAAAACTGCGCGTTCATTACGTACCGCGGTAAAAGTAGCCAAACATTTGATCGGGCGTTTCGAACTGTCCCCAGACGGCGTCGAGATCCGCCCTGGTGCCCACCAGCGGATTAGGAAACTCCAGCCGGTAGACGAGGTTGGCCGATTCATCGGGGTGTCGGAGTTTCACATAGCCCCAGTCCAGGGCTGTAATGTGCCGCGCAAACTTTTCCACGATTTTGCCGCGCAGCCAGGCGCGCGTATCGTCCGGCGGCTCGGTCACGCGCTGCGCGATTTCGTCGTCCGTGAGCAGCCGCTCGACCAGTTGGCGCTGCTGAAGGCGGTAGAACAAGCCCAACTCATCACCCGTGCTGCGAATGTCGTGATACTCCAGGTCCAACCGTCGCAGGCCAAAATAGAGTTCGCGCTGCTTTTCGTAATCACCCCAGTCCAGTCCAGCAGAATCGGCCAGTGCTCGCGCCAGCGAATCACTGGACTGACCGGTCACCTCGGTGCCAACGACCATCTCAATCACAGGCATCCAGTCCAGCACAGCATCCCACGTTACACCCTGCCCATGCAGGTAACGATCCAGCACCGTCTTTTTGACCGCCCAATCCAACCGCCGCGCCAGGTATGGCATGTTGCCCACCGCCAGCGCGTCGACCACATCGGCCCACTGCTGCCACACTGCCCACTGCTCATCGGACCCGCCGCCCGCGTTCAGATAGCGTTCGGCCAGGCCAAGATACTGCTCTTGCAAGTCCACCGCGGTCATCTGCTGACCGTTCTCCAGGGTCAGCGGTTGGTGAAAGGTTAGATCGCGCGAGACCGCCTGGAACGCCGCCACTGGATCGGCCAGCGTCAGGTCTGCCGAAATGTATCCATCCTCAATCATGTGCAGCACAAGTTGGGTGGTGCCGATCTTGAGATAAGTCGCCATTTCAGACATGTTCGCATCGCCCAGAATGACATGCAGGCGGCGGTAGCCCCCCGAATCGCTGTGCGACTCGTCGCGCGTGTTGAACAGAGGTCGGCGGTACGTGGTCTGCGGACCCATCAGCATCTCAAAAAAGTCGGCACGCTGCGAAAGCTGGAAACCGGCGGCGGCGGTCTTGTTCTCCGCGCCGACCTTCCCCGCCCCACAGATGACCACCCGCGAGATCATAAAGGGCAGCAGATAGCGGTAGATTATGTGTGAACGGCGGTGCAGCAGGTTCTCGAATAGCTCCGCGCTCAACAGGTAGTTCTCGTGGCAGCCATAGCTGGTGCCTTTTTGATCGGAGTTGTTCTTATACACCATGATCTGCTCGCCGGGCGGAAGTGTGCCCGACCGGTTGGCCGCGTTCACGCAGCGCTCCAGGATGCGCTCGCCCGCCTTGTCCGCCGCGACCACTCCACGCGCCGATAGCGTTTCGGGCGTGCAGTACTCCGGGTGCGCGTGGTCGATATAAAAGCGCGCGCCGTTGGACAACATCAGGCTGCCCAGGCCATAGGTCACGTTCTGCGCAGCCTGGCTGCTGCCGTTCCCCCCAGACGCCGGTGCAGTCCCTGCCGGGGGAATTCGCTTTACGATGTTGCGAAGCTCTTCTTCGTCAAACAGATCATCCTCGTCTGGCTCGTCATCCTCGTCCGGAATATTGAACGCCTCGCCAGTGGTTGTGCCGTAATACCCCCAGGTCGAGATAGCCGGCCCGCCCACTCGCTGATAAGCATTCAGCACCCACTGCGACGCCTGGAACGGGTTAAATACGGGCGCTCCCCAGGTGATAATTCCGTACTCCGTCTCTATGCCGGCAGCTTTTGGAATGCTCATCCTCCGCTCCTCATCTGGCCCGCGCCGATGTCGCAGGCGCGGTCTGATGCGTATCGTATGGCCGCGGCCTGACCTCGTTCCAGGGATCGAGCGCGCCTGTTCCCAACACCAGTTCCACAAACTTGACCTGCTCTGGCACCTCAAGATCGGTCGCCAGCCTGGTTTGGGCCAGTTGATCCTTGCTTTCGTCAAACTCCGCCAGGATTGCGGCATTCAGGTCATCCAGGCTGATCCCTTCGGAAGAGGATTTCTCGCCGAGCACCACGCGCTTGACGGCGCGCTTTTTCGCCCGCGCGATGATATTGGCGATCACTGCCCCGCTCATAAAGTCCTTGACATAAAACGTGAAACGGTTCCCCGCATTCGTCAGCACATTCATCTGGCTGGAGGGGCTATAGAGCAGCCGGATGACTTCATCGATCAGGGTTTCGGCCAGCCATTCGCGCTGCACTTGTGCGGCAAAGAGGGCGGCCAGCTCCTCGTCATTCCCCAACCGCTCGTGCAGCGCCTCCAGGCGGGTGAATAGTTCCCCTACCGCTGAGCCACGCTTCATGGGTCGCAGCGCCTTTGCCAGCACATCCGCCTCGTCCAAACCGGCCAGGACTTCGTGCACCTTCGCCGATGCCGGGAAAGCAGCCAGTCTCCCGCGCATCTCCGGCGTGAATGCCAGCGCCAGGCGGCAGTCGCAGCCTTCCGGCAGCAGCGCGCCCAATTCTGCCGGCAGTCGCTCGCCCGCCGTGCCATTCGATGCTGCCCGGTATGCCCTGCCGAACACAATCTGCCCCGCAGCTTCCCCTGCCTCAACAGTGATGCCAACCTCGCTCAACGGCAGGGTGGGCAACAGGTACAGCGCGAAAATATCCCGTGCCGCCTCGCGCGTGGGCCGATCCACCTTGATCTTGATGTCCAGCCGTCCGGGGCGCATGATCGCCGGGTCGATCAGGTCCGCGCGGTTGCTCGCCCCGATCACGATCAGATTCTCCGAAGCCTCCACGCCGTCCAGCTCGGCCAGGAACTGCGGGACAATCGTCGTCTCGACGTCGGACGACCGCCCCGATCCGCGCCGCCGGAACATCGACTCCATCTCGTCAAAGAAGATCACGACCGGCGTATAGAAGGTGGCGTAACGCCGGGCTTCCTCGAAAATCTTGCGGATACGGTGCTCGGTTTCGCCCACATATTTGTCGAGCAGTTCCGGTCCTTTGACATTCAGGAAAAAGCCCCGGATACCATCCTGGGCCGAAAGCACGGCGCGGATGGTGTGAAGTTCTTTGTCTAGCTCGCTCAGGTCCACCCGGTGATCCGACAGGTACGCAGCCAGATGATCCGCCGCGGTGGCCGGCGTGAGATCATCCTGCGCCCGCCCTGGTTCCTGCCACGCCGGAACCAACGCGCGGAATCGGTCCAATAACCCGGCCTCATCCGGGTTGTTCACCAGGTCACGGTAGAGCACAATGCGTTTTTCCAGTTGAGTCAGGTGGTCGCGGATGGTGCGCGTCAGGTTGTTCGCGACCGCTTTGGCGATCATAGTTTTGCCACAGCCGGGCGGTCCGTAGAGCAGCAACCCTTTCGGGCGGCTCAGGTGATACTGCTCGAACTGGGCGCGGAACAGGTACGGCAGTTCAATGGCATCGTAAACCTGTTCGATCTGTCCCTCCAATCCACCGATATCCTCGTAGCCCACATCGGGGATATCTTCGAGCGTCAGGCCGCCGGTTTCATACGCGGGCAGCTTCTCAAAGGCGAACTTCAGCCCCGGCTCAACCCGCACGATGTCGCCGATCTGCACTCCTTGTTCAAACAACGCATCGCTGATCTCGACCACAATCCCGTCATGACCGCTCGCACGCACATGCAGGCGCGGACGCACGCGCGCCATTGCCACCCCGCGATCGGCGTCGATGGCCACGATGTCGCCCCGCTTCAGTTCTGACTGCGCCAGTTCCGGGCCGCACGAAACCTCGATTTCCTCCCCTTCGCGCCAGCGCGCCCGCACAGCCAGCGGATTCCGGGAAGTGCCCCGCGTGACTTCGAGCACTTCCGCCGCGGCATCTGGTTTGAGAATATTCACCACTTCCGCCGTTTCTCCGCCGGTATAGGGTCCGCGCAGCGCGACTACGTTCTGTTCGTTGTTGAGCAGCACTTCCTGGCCGGGGAACATTTCGGCGCGACGTGCGGCGAGGTCTGGGGCGAGATGGACTTCTAGCCGCGCGCTGCCCGATCCGACCACCAGGTCGCGCGCTTCATCCGGGCTTTCGTGCAGGTAGACCGCGTAATGCAGTGGTGGCTCCAGCGACTTCTTCAATGCCTCGCCCAGCTCGCCAACTTTGCGTTCAAGCAAAGGCAGCTTTTCGTGGCAATTGGTCCACTGCTCCTCAAATTCCGCCAGCACGCTCCATTCCAGTTCGCCCTGAGTACAGGCGTTTTTGATCAGCTCGGAGATCACTCCATGCAAGGCATTTGGATGCATCTTGTTTCCTGTTCAAAAACCATCACATCGCAGCGCGATCACAAATGGGTGGGCGATTGCGCCAGATGTCTCTCCACGGACCGTGTAGATTCGGGACATGCTGTGCACATTTATGTCATTTCACCCCGCCCGCGTTACCACGAAAGGACACAAGGCCGGTTGTTTTTTTCAAACACAGCGCTTTGTGCCGATGCCCCACACGAGTTGGGGGATTGAATGCCCATGCATCCAATCCCCCTTTGCGATCCTCTCACCTGCCGGGAAGTTGACGTCCCGATCAAGCCCTGCTGCGCTGGGCTTCGCGGCTGAACTGGGTCTCGTATAACTGACGGTACAGCCCGCCGCGTGCCAGCAGGTCCGTGTGTGTCCCCTGCTCCACAATCCGTCCCCGATCCATGACCAGAATCAGGTCTGCCGCCAGGATGGTGCTGAGGCGGTGTGCGATCACCAGGCTGGTGCGCGCCGCCATCACCGTCTTGAGCGCGTCCTGAATCAGCGCCTCGGACTGGCTATCCAGGTGGCTGGTGGCTTCATCGAGCACCAGGATTCGCGGGTCCTTGAGGATCACGCGGGCAAGGGCGATCCGCTGCTTTTCTCCGCCGCTCAGCCGGTACCCGCGCTCACCCACCACCGTATCGTACCCATCCGGCAACCCGGCGATGAAGTCATGAATGTTTGCCGCACGGCAGGCCGCTTCAAGCTCGGCCTGAGTCGCATCCAGCCTGGCATAGAGTAGGTTGGTTCGGATCGTATCGTGAAACAGGTGTGTTTCCTGAGTCACCATGCCCACCTGCGCCGCCAGTGAACTCAGCGTCACGTCGCGCAGATCGTGGCCGTCGATGCGAATACATCCTTCGGTTGGATCGTACAG
Source organism: Anaerolineae bacterium (assembly GCA_034429275.1). GTDB lineage: Bacteria > Chloroflexota > Anaerolineae > Aggregatilineales > Aggregatilineaceae > DAOUFU01. The sequence goes on from DAOUFU010000151.1 coordinate 28,259, forward strand.
ACGCGGGATCAGGTACGTCATCGTCGTTTTGCCCGCGCCGCTCGGACCGACCAGCGCCACCAGTTGCCCCGGCGCGATCTCGAAGGTGATGTCTTCGAGCGCCAGTTCGCGGGCCTGACTTGGCCCGACGAGAGGCTTATCCCCGTGCGCCTCGTCAAACTGGCCATCACCGGAAAGCACCGCCGTGACCATATCGGTCTGACCGTGCCGGGTAACCCCGCTGAGCAGGTATTCTTCGCCCACCGTATACCGGAACGTGACATGTTCGAATGCCAGCGCCCCTTGCACATCCTTGAGAACGATAGCATCAGGCTTTTCGGCCACATCAAACGGCAGATCAATCACTTCGAAGACTCGCTCGAATGAGACCATCGAAGTAGCAAAAGCCACCGGCGCGTTGGTTAACTGCTGAAGCGCTCCGTACAACTGGGTCAGATAGGAAGAAAAGGCCACAATCGTCCCGATCGTGAACACGCCGCGCAGCACCAGGTGACCGCCGACCCAATAAACCAGCGCGGTGCCGATCGCCCCTACCAGGCCCAGGATCACAAAAAACTGGCTGCCCATCACTGCGCGCCTGACCCCGGTATCGCGCACCAACCCGGCGCGAGTCTCAAAGCGTGCAATCTCCGTCGCGCTGCGCCCAAACAGGCGTACCAGCAGCACACCGCCAATGTTCAGCGTCTCGTTCATGACCGCGTTCATTTGCGCGTTGTAATCCATCGCCTGCCGCGCAATGGCGCGCAGTCTTCCGCCGAGTCGCCGTGCCGCCCAAATGAACGCAGGCAGGACCATCACGCCCAGCAGCGTCAGCCGCCACTCCAGCGTCAGCATCACGGCCAGGATAGCGATCACCTGGATGAGATTGGTCACAATGTCAACGATGGTGCTGCTGATGGCCCGCTGCGCGTCAATCACGTCATTGTTGAGCCGGCTCATCAGTTCGCCCGTTTTGGTATGCGTGAAAAAGCGCAGCGACATCCGCTGCAAATGACCGTACAGCGCTACCCGCAGGTCATAGATCACGCCTTCGCCGATAGAGGCATTGAGCCACCGCTGGTATACCCCAATCGCCCCGGTCAGCAGGGGAATCAACACCAGGGACACGGCCAGAAGGTTCAGTTGGCGAGCATCTCCCGACGGCAGGGTGTGGTCGATCAACTGGCGCATAATGAGCGGAGTGAGCAGCCCTAGTCCGGTGACGATCAGAATCGTCAGCAGCAGCAGGCCGATCTGCCAGGCATAGGGCCGGGCATAACCGATGACTCGTCTGAGCAGCGGCCAGGTCAGCGAACGCCGCCGGGCGGAATCTTCATCGCTGCGGATGTAGCCCCACCAACCCCCGTGATGAAATCCCATCGTACCTCCTTCCGGTAATAATTTCAGCTTCGCTGCTCAGATTGTAGCCAAACACTCGCCCACTTCCCCAGGAAAGTGCCACACAAGATCACCCCTTCAAGAACCCTCGTGCTGTCAATTTTAACAGCCCATTCTGCACGAAAATGCGGTACACTAACGCCCTCTGCGAAACCAGTCTGTCCTTTAGTGTCGGAGAACCCAGATGACCAAACTGCACGATCTCAATGCCCTGGGCCAGGCTGCCTGGCTCGACTTCATTCGCCGTTCCTACATCGCCAGCGGTGAGCTTCAGGCCCTGGTTGAGCAAGGATTGCGCGGCGTCACATCCAACCCTTCGATCTTCGAAAAAGCTATCGCGGGCAGCGCCGACTATGATGACGACCTGCGCCGGTTGGTTGCAGAAGGCAGGTCGGTCAACGATATCTACGAAACGCTGGCCATTGCCGATATTCAGCGGGCGACCGATGTTCTGCGCCCGGTCTACGACGAGTCGCGCGGTGCGGATGGTTATGTCAGCCTGGAAGTCTCGCCCACGCTGGCCCACGATACCGAAGGCACGATTGCCGATGCACGTCGTCTCTTTGCGGCGGTGAATCGCCCCAACCTGATGATCAAAGTCCCGGCCACGCCCGCCGGACTGCCGGCCATCGCCACCCTCATCGGCGAGGGCATCAACATCAACGTCACCCTGATCTTTTCCGTCAAGCAGTACGAAGCGGTCGTCGAGGCTTACCTGAGCGGGCTGGAACGCCTGGCAGCGTCTGGCGGCAGGCTCAGTGATGTCGCGTCGGTCGCATCCTTCTTTGTCAGCCGCGTCGATACTGCGGTGGATAAAGCGCTGGAAGCACAGGGAGTGCGCGATCTGCAGGGCAAGATCGCCGTCGCCAACAGCAAGCTGGCGTATGCACGCTTCAAGGAGTTGTTCGCGGGCGATCGCTGGCAGAAGCTGGCAGCAGCAGGGGCACGCTACCAGCGCCCGTTGTGGGCCAGCACAAGCACCAAGAATCCCGCCTATCCTGACACCCTGTACGTCGATACATTGATCGGTCCGCACACGGTCAACACGCTGCCGCCTGAGACACTCGAAGCTTTCATGGATCACGGCGTGGTAGCGGTGACTATCGAACAGGGTCTCGACCAGGCGCGTGCCGATGTGGCCCGGCTGGCCGATCTCGGAATCGACCTGGATGCCATCACCCAGAAATTGCAGGATGACGGCGTCGCCGCCTTTGCCAAATCCTTCGAATCCCTGATGAACAGCATCGCGCAGAAACAGGCGCAGTACACCACGACTTCCTGATCGGCGCATCTCGGACCGAAATTTCGTGCTTCCCCTGCCCCGGCGTTGATGGTATGCTACTGGCGTCACGATACATCCGGCAGGGGAGGCACGCTTCATGACCCGCTACGAAGACCAGGTTCGCTCCAATGAGCACACCATCGACGCCGAATTCTGGAAAAATCCGGAAGGGGTCGAAGTAGAATTTGACTCGCTCAAGTTCTTGTACGTCCCCGATCATGTCTCTTCGTTCATTGCTGCTCGCGTAGCGCACCATGTCTACCGCTACCAGATCGACAACATCAGCACCAAGCGGCAGATCACACACGCTGTGATGATCACGATGGGCGGCCTGCTGCCGGGCGTGCTGCTGCACGATCATCTCGCCTGGACATTGAACAAAAACATCCCTCCGATCGACTTTGGCACGCTTGGCATCAAATACTATGCCGGGCCAGGCCAACCGCTCGACGAGCCGCGCATCATCCACCCGCTGTCTATCGAGGTCGAAGGATTGGTGGTTGGCGTAGTAGAAGACCTAGTGGACCTGGGTGGCACGGCCCGTTTCGTCGCGCAGTATCTGCGCGAGGAACGCAAAGCCCGTCACATTGTGTTGATTGCACCCTACCTCAAGAGCGCCGATGTTAAAGACGAGATGGACGTGATCCACTACGGTTTTGTGCCTAAAGATACCTGGATCATCACCCCGCGCGAAAAGGTGGAGACCTTGATCAAGCGCGTCCCCTACTGGCGGGATCGGGGCGCAACGCTGGAAGCCTGCAGCGCCAACTTGCGCAAGATCGGCTACCCGCCCTACCTGATCGATACCTATCTGCGAGCAACGTACGAACGCGGCTGACCTCTATTTCCGGTAGCGTGAAGGGTCGGATGAAGGGCATTGGGCAAAATCACCAAACTTTTCACCACCCTCTTGACGGATGCAGCAAATGCGCGTATTCTGTTCAACAGTGTAAGCGCTCTCTCAAGCAGGCAAAGAATCAGTAAACCATGATGAACCTGACCAGCAAGCAGACCAAGAAGGCGAAGAAGACCAACGTCCGTTAGGACGAGGGGCATTTCGCGCTGCTTGCCGGTAAACCGAACTCGCGCCACCAAAGCCACTCGTCCTCGAGTGGCTTTTTTGTTGTGCGCGCGCCGAGTGCTGAGGATCACAATCATGAACACCCTGACCACGATCAACACGAAGAAGTCCAAGAAGCATAGCCCACCTTGGCGGCGATAGCCGGTAGGGACCTTCGCGTTGTCTGGAGCGCGCCCCACCCGCCATCGCCGGGAAGGGGCGCGTTTTGTTTCATTTGTTGGTGATGTCCTTGTTTGTGTATCAGGCGTAACGCCGGGAGAACCCACCATGCAAGCCGAATGTGTAGAATGTGGCGCTCAGCTCGAAATTCCTGCCGATGTGATGCAGGGCGAAATCTTGCCCTGCGCCGACTGCGGTGCCGACCTCGAAGTCATCGCGCTCGACCCGCTCACCCTTGAGCTGGCCCCGATGGAAATGGAAGATTGGGGCGAATGAGACTCGGTATTCTGTGCAGCCGTGTGCGGGTGGAGGAAAAACTCCTCTTCGCCGCCTTTGAGTCGCTAGGCGTCGAGCCGGTCCGGTTGGATGAGCGCGAGATGACCGCACGTGTCGGCGTTTTTGCGCCCGAAGTGGACCTGGTGCTGGAACGCAGCGTCAGCGCCACCGCCGGGTTAGTCGCCACCCTGCTGCTGGAATCGGCGGGCGTGCGCGTGATCAACAGCTATGCCACCGCCAGCACCTGTGCCGACAAAGTGCGCACCACCCTGGCCCTGGCCGCGCACAATGTCCCCCAGCCGGCCACCGAGATCGCGCTCAGTCCTGAGGCCGCGCTCGACGCCATCGAACGTATCGGCTATCCTGCCGTGCTCAAACCCGCCATTGGGTCGTGGGGCCGCCTGCTGGCCCGCGTCAACGACCGCGATGCCGCTGAGGCCCTCATCGAGCACAAAACCGTGCTGGGAAGCGTCAATCACCAAGTGTTCTACATCCAGGAATACATCGCTAAACCTTCGCGGGATATTCGCGCTTTTGTCATCGGCACCGAGACCATCTGCGCTATCTACCGGTCCTCGCCGCACTGGATCACCAACACGGCGCGCGGTGGCCAGGCTTCCAACTGCCCGGTCACGCCGGAGATCGCCGCCCTCTGCCGCGATGCTGCACTGGCGGTCAGCGGCGGTGCGGGTGGAGTGCTCGCCATCGATCTACTCGAAGACCCGGCGCGGGGATTGGTGGTGTGCGAAGTCAATCACACTATGGAATTCCGCAACAGCATCGACACCACTGGCGTCAATATTCCTCAGCATATCGCGACCTATGCCCTACATGCGCTGGAGGCCGCCCGATGAACGTTGAACGCCTGCGGGTGAGCATTGTCGGGGCGTCCGGCTATGTGGGCGGGGAACTACTTCGCCTGCTGCTAGATCATCCCCACGTCGAAGTGGCGCAGGTCACCTCCGAACGGCATACCGGCCAGTGGGTCTACCAGGTTCACCCCCACCTGCGCGGACGGTCCACGCTGCGTTTCACCTCGCGCGAAACCCTCGAATCCTGTGATGTGCTGTTCCTCGCCATGCCTCACGGCGAAGCCCAGACTCAGATCGAGCGCTATGCGGCGTTGGCGGAGCGCATCATCGACCTGAGCGCCGATTTCCGCCTGCGCAGCTCCGCTGACTACGCGGCAGCCTATCAACACGAGCACCTCGCTCCCGATTGGCTGCCGCGTTTTGTTTATGGGCTTCCAGAGATCAATCGTGCTGCCCTGACCAATGCATCCTATGCGAGCGGCGTGGGCTGCAACGCCACCGCGACCATTCTGGCCGTATGGCCCCTCGTTCACAGCGGGCTGATCCCCACCGGTCAGCCCCTGATTGCCGATCTCAAGGTGGGCAGCAGCGAGGCAGGCAACACACCCACCCCTGCCAGCCATCACCCGGCGCGAAGCGGAGTTGTTCGCCCCTTCCAACTGACCGGCCACCGACACGAAGCCGAGGTGCGCCAGGCGTTGGGCAGCAGCCCCTACGAAGTGCGCCTGTCGGTGACCAGTGTCGAGATGGTGCGCGGTGTGGCGGCTGCCGTTCATCTCACCCTGCCGCGCGATCTTGACGAACGTGAGCTGTGGCGCATCTACCGCGCTACCTGGAAAGACCAACCGTTTGTGCGCATTGTCCACGACCGGGGCAGCCTGCACCGCCACCCCGAACCTCGCCTGGTTGCCGGGACCAACTACGCGGATGTGGGTTGGGAATATGACCCTGCCACCGGACGGGCCGTGCTGCTCAGCGCCATCGATAACCTGGGCAAGGGCGCAGCGGGATCGGCGGTGCAGTGCCTGAACCTGATGTGTGGCTTTGACGAAACAACCGCCCTCACCTTTGGAGGACTTTACCCATGACTCTACATGTACTCAAACTTGGCGGCGGCGCGGGCATCGATTCCGAGCCGGTGATGCGCAATCTCGCCGCGCGAATCCTGAACGGCGAGCAGTGGGTGCTGGTGCACGGGGCGAGCGATGCCGCCAATACGCTGGCGGAACAGGTCGGCCACCCGGTACAAACCATCACCAGCCCTGGCGGGCACGTCAGCCGTTACACCGACGCTCGTATGATCGCGCTTTACAGCGCCGCCGCCGCCTCAATTACCCAGCAGATCGCGGCGCAGTTGGCCGGTTGTGGTGTGGCAGCAGTTGGCCTGGGAGGGCCAAATATCATCGCCGCCCAGCGCAAGACCGCCATTCGCGCCATCCGCAATGGCCGCCCGGTTGTCATCCGCGACGATTACTCCGGCACAATCACCGGGATCAATGTGCACATCCTGCGCACCTTACTTCAGGCCGGGCTGACCCCTATCGTTGCGCCGGTGGCAATGGGTCAGGAATTTGAGCGGCTCAACGTTGATGGCGACCTGGTTGCGGCCACCATCGCGCAGGCACTGAACGCCCAGACCTTGGTCATCCTCAGCAACGTGCCCGGACTGCTGCGCGACGTGAACGATCCGAGGTCGGTCGTCTCGCGCTTCATCCTGCGAGACCTGGACACATATGAGCCGCTGGCCCAGGGACGTATGAAGAAAAAACTGCTGGCCGCTCGCGCCGCCCAGGTTGCCGAAGTCATCCTGGCCGACGCCCGCATTGAGCAGCCGCTCGATGCCGCTCTGGCCGGCGCAGGTACGCACATCGTCCGCGATCTTCCAGAAATCCGCGAGGTGCACCTTGTACGACACACAGCTTGACCTGATGAGCCTGGAGCAAGCACACACCAGCGGAGCGTATGTCAAACGCGATCTTCAGATCGTGCGTGGTTCGGGCGCGCTGCTGTACGACGCCGGGGGCCGTTCCTATATCGACTGTGTGGGCGGCATGGGTGCAGCGGCCTTTGGCCACGCACATCCAGCCATTTTGCGCGCCATTCAGGAACAGGCCGCCGAACTGATCATCTGCCCGGAGCTGTTTCACAACCCGGTGCGGGCGCGCTATCAGGCCGAGCTGTGCCGCGTAACCGGGATGCCGCGCGTATTCCTGTGCAACAGTGGGGCCGAGACTATCGAGGGCGCGTTGAAGATCGCGCGCCTGGTAACCAAACGTTCTGGCATCGTGGCGACCATGCGCGGCTTTCACGGGCGGACGATGGGTGCGCTCAGCACGACCTGGAACCGTGCTTACCGCGAGCCGTTCGATCCGCTCGTGCCAGGGGTGCGGCACGTGCCCTATAACAACCTGGAAAAACTGGCCGAGGCCGTTGATGACACCACCGCCGCCGTGCTGATCGAGCCAATTCAGGGCGAGGGCGGTGTCCATCCGGCCCAGCCCGGCTATCTGCGCGCAGTGCAGGACCTCTGCCACGAGCGCGGAGCGATGTTGATCCTGGACGAAGTACAGACCGGTTTCGGGCGCACCGGCTGGCCGTTTGCTTTCCAGGCGGAAGACATCCAGCCGGACCTGCTGTGCCTCGCCAAGAGCATAGCGGGCGGCCTGCCAATGGGTGCTGTCCTGTTGGGTGAGCGCATAGGTGAACTCTCGCCCGCCTCGCATGGCAGCACGTTCGGCGGCGGACCCGTCGTTTGTGCAGCCGGGCTGGCCGTGTTGGACCTGCTTGAAAACACCGACCTGGTGATGCGCGCCCGGATTCTCGGCGAACAGGTGATCGCCCATCTGCGCGATCATCTGCCCGCCCAGGCCGCGCGCGAAGTACGCGGACGCGGATTCATGATCGGCATCGAACTGCGCGACAAAGTCGCCCCCTTGCTGACAGAGCTTCAGGCGCGCGGCGTGCTGGCGCTGCCTGCCGGCAGCACAGTGCTTCGCCTGCTGCCCCCCCTGGTGATCACAGATGAACAACTTTGGCAAGCAGTCACAACCGTCGAGGAGGTTTTGAGCAATGCCGTTCAATAACTATCACATCATCGAAAGCACCCTGCGCGAAGGTGAGCAGTTTAGCACGGCCTCTTTCTCCACCGCGCAGAAATTGGAGATCGCCGGGCTGCTGGACGACTTTGGCGTTGAGATGATCGAGATGACCTCGCCGTGTGCGTCACCTCAGAGCGAGGCTGATATCCGTGCCATGGTGGGGGCCGGGCTACGCGCCCGAATCCTGACCCACATCCGCTGCCACAAGGAGGATGCCCGGCGCGCCCTGGATACCGGAGTTCACGGGCTGGACATCGTGATCGGCACCTCGCCTTTGCTGATGCAGCACAGCCATGGCAAGAGCATCAACCAGATCATCGACCTGGCCGCCGAGGTAATTCAGTTTGTGCGCAGCCAGGCTCCGGAGATCATCCTGCGTTTCAGCACCGAAGACACCTTCCGTAGCCGGGAAGCGGACCTGCTGCGCGTCTACCTGGCCGTGGCCGAGCTTGGCATGGTCAATCGCCTGGGCGTGGCGGATACGGTGGGTGTTGCCCTGCCGCAGCAGGTCTACGCGATGGTCCACCAGCTGGTGCGGCTCACCCGGCTTGATGTCGAGTTCCACGGGCACAACGACAGCGGCTGTGCCATCGCCAACGCGTGCGCCGCGCTCGAAGCGGGTGCAACACACATCGATACCACCGTGTTGGGCATTGGCGAACGTAATGGGATCACTCCGCTCGGTGGGTTGATCGCACGGCTGTACACGCTAGATCGCAGCTATGTCGCCAAGTACAACCTGCACCTGCTGCCCCGCATCGACCGCCTGATCGCCGACATCTGCGGGCTGCAAATCCCGTTCAACAACTACATCACCGGTTCCAGCGCGTTTATCCACAAAGCAGGCATTCATGCCAAAGCGGTGCTGGCTGATCCCTCGACCTACGAAATTTTGCAGCCGGATGATTTTGGCCTCTCGCGTGAGGTCGCTATCGGCCACCGCCTGATGGGATGGAACGCGCTGCGCGAGCGCGCCCTGGCGCTTGGCCTCGATCTGGACGAGAGCACGCTGCGCGCCATCACCCAGGATGTCAAACAGCGCGCCGATGTACGTCCCCTGGCCCTGGCCGAAATCGATCATCTGCTGCTTGCCGCCGTGCCCGGAGTCGGATGAGGATGTCAGGACGAACCTTCGCCGAAAAAGCTCTCGCACGTGCCGCCGGAGTGAGCGATGCTCGTGCCGGTGACATTCTCGACGTCACGCCGGACCTCGTGCTCAGCCACGACAACTCGGCGGCGATCCGGCGCATCTTCGCCGAGAGCGGCGCACCGCGCATCCGTTACCCGGAGCGAGTGGCCATCACACTCGATCACGCCGTTCCTGCACCTACCACGCGCCATGCCCAGAATCACGCCGAAATCCGCGCGTGGGTGCAGGAACAGGGAATCGCCCATTTCTTTGAAGTTGGGCGCGGAATCTGTCATCAGGTGATCAGCGAAGAAGCGCTGATATTGCCCGGCGAAACCCTTCTGGGAGCCGACAGTCACAGCACGCACTACGGCTGGCTGGGGGCTTTTGGCGCAGGCGTTGGGCGGACTGAGATGGCCGCGCTGTGGGCCACCGGTGAATTGTGGCTGCGCGTGCCCGATGCCATGCGCATCACGCTGAACGGTCAGCCGCGCCCCGGCGTGACGGCCAAGGACATCAGTCTGCGCATCCTGGGAGACCTGGGGGCCGACGGCGGGCTGTATCGCTCGGTCGAATTTGCGGGCGACACATTGGCGGCGCTCTCGCTGGATCAGCGCGCCACCATCCCCAACATGATGGCCGAGTTCGGCGCAAAAAACGCCTACCTTCCGCCTGATCAGACTGTTTTTGACTACCTGGAGGCGCGCCGCACCCGCGACTACACACCGCTTTACCCGGATGCCAACGCCGTTTATGCTGCCGACTACACTCTGGACGTGAGCACCCTGCCGCCCCAGGTTGCGTTACCACACAGTCCGGCGAACGTTGTACCGCTGCCCGATGCCGCCGGTCAACCCATCCAGCAGGCCTTTCTGGGCACCTGTACCAATGGCCGCCTGGAAGACTTGCGCGCAGCAGCAGAAGTCGTACGCGGGCGAAAAGTGCGCATTCGCCTGATCGTCATCCCTGCCAGTGCCGAAGTCCTGCAAGCTGCCCTGCACGAAGGCATTATCACCACACTGATCGAAGCAGGTGCGGTGCTCGGCACGCCGGGCTGCGGTCCATGCATGGGCAATCATATGGGCATCCCTGCCCCAGACGAAGCCACCATCAGCAGCGCGAACCGCAACTTCAATGGGCGCATGGGCACTCCGGGCGCACCTGTTTATCTCGCCAATGCTTCAGTCGTCGCGGCCAGCGCGCTGACCGGGCGCATTACCGATCCGGGAGAGTTCATCTCATGAGCCTGACCACTCACCGCTGTTGGGTCTATGGAGATGATGTCAACACCGATGTCATCTTCCCCGGCAAATACACCTATATGGCGCTCTCGCCACAAGAACAGGCAGCTCACGCGCTGGAAGACCTCGATCCTGGTTTCGCCTCTGCCGTGCAGCCCGGCGATGTGATCGTTGCCGGGCGCAACTGGGGATGTGGCAGCAGCCGTGAGCAAGCCGTCACCGCGCTGAAATATGCAGGTGTCTCGGTGATCATCGCCGTTTCGTTCAGCCGCATTTTCTATCGCAACTGTATCAACCAGGGCGTGCTGCCCATTATCTGCCCGGACCTGCCCGGCCTGGTGCGCACCGGCGATACCCTGCTGCTGGATCGCGCCGCCAGTCGGATTGTGTTTGGAGAGCATTCCTTTGCCATTCCACCGCTCTCGCCCTCGGTCCAGGCGATTCTGGATGCGGGCGGCTTGCTGCCCATGCTTCAGCGCCACTTTGCGGCAGGGAACCCATCATGACTCACACTATCACCCTCATCCCCGGCGACGGGATCGGCCAGGAAGTGATCCCGGCGGCACGACTGGTACTCGAAGCGCTCGATCTTCCCCTGAGCTTTCAGGAAGCGCGCGCGGGCTTTGCCGTCTTCGAGCAGTGCGGCAGCGCCCTGCCCACCGAGACGCTGAGCCTTTGCGCGAACAGTGACGCGGTGTTGTTTGGCGCGACAAGTTCGCCCATGACCATCGTCGAAGGCTACCGCAGCCCGATCTTGCAGCTTCGCCGCCACTTCGACTTGTTCGCCAACCTTCGCCCGGCACGAGAAGATTCCATCGACCTGCTGATTGTGCGCGAGAACACCGAAGGAATGTACAGCGGGCGTGAGCGCGTTGAAGACGACGGCACGACTGCCATCACCGAGCGGGTGATCACGGCGCGCGCTTCCGAGCGGATCGTCCGGCTGGCATGTCATCAGGCACGGGCCAGGCGCGGCAAGCTGACCATCGTCCACAAGGCGAATGTACTCAAGCTGACCTGCGGCCTGTTCCGGCGTGTCGCCCTGGAGGTCGTCTCGGAATTCCCCGATCTCTCAGTCGATGAGCTGCTGGTTGATGCGGCGGCGATGTGGCTGGCGCGTGATCCCGCGCGCTTCGACGTGATCGTAACGACCAACCTGTTCGGAGACATCCTCAGCGATCTCGCTGCAGGGCTGACCGGCGGATTGGGCATGGCACCCTCGGCCAATGTGGGCACCGATCGCCCCGCCGTATTCGAGCCGGTACACGGCAGCGCGCCGGATATTGCCGGGCAGGGCATCGCCGATCCCCGCGCGGCGATACTGAGCGCGGCGATGATGCTCGATCACCTGGGCTACCCGGCCCAGGCCGCGCAGGTACGCGCGCTAACTTATGCCACGCCTCATACAGGCAATACGCTCGCCACAGCCTGCCAGATCGCCGGTGAACTGGAGAAAACCCGTGTCTGATCTGTTGATCGACCTGGTGAGCATCCCCAGCCTGTCCTGCCAGGAAAAGCAGGCCGTCACCTTCCTGGTGGATTGGATGGCTGCGCGGGGTTTTCAGGCGCAGGTGGACCCTGCCGGAAATGCCTTTGGGATGCGGGGAAACCCTGATGCACCGCACACCCTGCTGCTGCTTGGTCACATCGATACCGTGCCGGGCGATATTCCGGTGCGGGTTGAAGAGGGCTGGCTGTTCGGTCGCGGCAGCGTAGATGCCAAGGGATCGTTATGTGCCTTCGCAGAAGCGGCAGCACAAGCGGACATCCCCGACGGGTGGCGGGTGATTGTGGTCGGCGCGGTGGAAGAAGAAGCGCCCTCTAGCAAAGGGGCGCATTACATCCGCGATCACTTTATGCCCGACGGTTGTATCATCGGAGAACCAAGTGGGGCGGACCGGATCGCGCTGGGCTACAAAGGGCATACCCTGCTCGACTATACCCTGACCCGTCCGGCAGCCCATTCATCACGCCCGGAGCCAACGCCTGCCGCACTGGGCGCGACCTTCTGGTCGGAGATGCACGCCTGGGCCAGCGAGAGAAATGCAAACACCACGCGAGCGTTTGATCAGGTGCTGCCATCGCTGCGCTCAATCAATACGGCATCCGATGGGCTGTACGACACAGTCGCGCTGACCATTGGCTTCCGGCTGCCGCCCGGCCTGACGCCGGAAGATGTCCTCAACGCGGCCAGGCAGCGCGCCGAGCAGGATGCCCATCTGCGCACCTACAGCGAAGCCTGCGCCTACCTGGGCGAAAAGAATACTGCCCTGGTGCGCGGGATGCTGTCCGCCATGCGCTCGACCGGCGTCCAGCCCGGTTTCGTGCTCAAAGGGGGAACCAGCGATATGAACGTGGTCGGCGCGCGCTGGACCTGTCCGATCATCGCCTACGGCCCCGGCGACAGCGCGCTCGACCACACGCCCCACGAGCGAATCGCCCTGGCAGAATACGCCCAGGCAGTCGCCGTGCTGCGCACATTCCTCTCCAACCTGGGATCATGGGCCTGATGAGATGATCCCCACTCACGAACTGCTCTGCTGCATCCGGTGATGGGCCTGCAAGCTGCGTACCCGTAGATCGCGGGTGCGCAGCGCCTCAATCCCCATGATGGCCGCCTGGGCCGCGCTCAAGGTGGTCAGCAGCGGAACCCCATAGCGCACAGCGGCAGTCCGAATTTCGACCCCGTCGCTGTGCGCGGTGGGACCCAGCGGGGTATTCAGGATCAGGTCGATCTGCCCGCTGCGGATCAAGTCCACAACGTGAGGGCTACCCTCGCTGACCTTGTTCACCGGTGTACAGGCGATACCCGCGCCGACGCAAAACGACGCCGTGCCGCGCGTCGCCATCAGCGAAAAGCCCATCCGCTTCAGGTCGCGCGCCAGTTTGAGCGCTGCACTTTTGTCATAGTCGTTGACGCTCAGAAACACCGTGCCCTCAAGCGGCAGGCGATCCCCAGCAGCCAGTTGTGCCTTGGCAAAGGCCTGCCCAAACCGGGCCGCGTGGCCCATCACCTCACCTGTGCTACGCATCTCCGGGCCGAGCAGGGCATCCACGCCCAGGAATTTTTTGAACGGTAGCACCGCTTCTTTGACAAAAAAGCCATCGACTCGCGGCTCTTCGATCAGGCCGAGCGATTCCAACGATTCGCCGAGCATCACGCGCGCCGCCAGTCGCGCGAACGGCACACCGGTCGCCTTGCTGACATACGGCACCGTGCGGCTGGCGCGGGGATTCACCTCCAGCACGTAGGCGATATCATCCTTGATGGCATACTGCACATTCATCAGTCCGCGCACGCCCAGGGCCAGGCCCAACTGCTCGGTATATTCCCGGATGTGCGAGAGGTGATAGTATGAAATCTTGTATGGGGGAATGACACAGGCCGAATCGCCGCTGTGGATGCCTGCCTCTTCGATGTGCTGCATGATGGCACCGATCACCACTCGCTCGCCGTCGCAGATCGCGTCCACATCGACTTCATACGCATCCTCCAGGTAATGGTCGATCAGGATCGCCTGCCCTGGCGCGGCAGCCAGAGCCATCAAGACATACTGCTCCAGCGCGGATTCGGTATACACGATCGCCATGGCCCGCCCGCCCAGCACATACGACGGGCGCACCACCACCGGGTAGCCGACCTGGTTCGCCACACGGCGCGCTTCGGAAACTGTACGCGCCATGCCGTGTGCCGGGCTGGGAATATCCAGCTCGGTCAACAAACCTTCAAACCGCCCCCGATCCTCGGCCACTGCGATCGCATCAGGGGATGTGCCCAGGATCGGCACGCCGTGCGCCGCCAATGCGTCGGTCAGGTTGAGCGGGGTCTGTCCACCAAACTGCACGATCACACCTTTGAGCGGCTGCTCCCGCGCGACAATGTTCAGCACATGCTCCAGGGTCAGCGGCTCAAAATACAGCCTGTCCGAAGTGTCATAGTCGGTGCTGACTGTCTCCGGGTTGCAGTTGACCATGATCGCTTCATATCCCGCATCGCGCACCGCGCCCGCCGCGTGCACACAGCAGTAATCGAACTCGATTCCCTGTCCAATGCGGTTAGGCCCACTGCCGAGGATAATCACCTTTTCGCGCGGTGAGGCTGGAAGCTCGTCTTCAGATTCGTACCCGCTGTACAGGTAGGGCGTATACGATTCAAATTCCGCCGCGCAGGTATCCACCACGTGAAAAGTAGGCGCGATGCCCAGTGCCGCCGCGCGCTGGCGTACCAATTCGGCATCCGGCGCACCCAACAGCCAGGCGATATGCGCGTCGGACAGCCCCATGCGTTTGGCAGCGCGCAGCGTTTCGACGGGTAGAGCTTCCACCGATCCAGCCGCGCGGATGGTGTTTTCCATCACCACGATCTCCGCCATCTGCGCGATAAACCACACGTCGATCTTGCTGATGCGCGCGATCTCTTCCGGCGAATGACCGGCGCGCAGCGCCTCCCAAACCTTCCATATCCGCTCGGCGCGAGGCGCAGCCAGGCTGGCCAGATTCCCGTCCCAGGTCGCATATTCCGCCGTTGGATAGTGAGGGCGCGCCAGTTCGAGCGAGCGCAGCCCCTTGAGCAAAGACTCTTTGAATGTGCGCCCAATCGCCATCGCCTCACCCACCGACTTCATCTGGGGGCCAAGCTCTGGATCAACGCCGGGGAATTTTTCGAACACCCAGCGCGGCAGTTTGGTCACCACATAATCGATGCTTGGCTCGAAGGCGGCAACGGTCGTCCGGGTGATATCGTTGCGCAGTTCGTCCAGCGTATATCCAACCGCCAGCAGTGCCGCCAGCTTGGCGATAGGAAAGCCGGTCGCTTTGCTCGCCAGCGCCGATGACCGGCTGACGCGCGGGTTCATCTCGATGACCAGCACCTGCCCATCGGCTGGGTTAACGGCAAACTGCACGTTCGAGCCGCCTGTTTCCACTCCCACCGCGCGCATCACAACGCGCGCCATATCGCGCAGCCGCTGATATTCGCGGTCGGTCAGGGTCATGGCCGGGGCCACCGTGATCGAGTCCCCGGTGTGCACTCCCATCGGGTCAATGTTTTCAATGGAGCATACCACCACGAAGTTATCGGCCCGGTCGCGCATAACCTCAAGCTCATATTCCTTCCAGCCGAGCACGCTTTCTTCGATCAACACCGTCCCGACCGGGCTTTCGGCCAACCCAAAAGTGACCTTTTCTGTCAGCTCGTCAGCATTGTAAGCGATGCCGCCGCCGCTCCCGCCCAGCGTGAACGAGGGGCGGATCAGGATCGGGTAACTGCCGATCTCTGCGGCGATGGCGCGTGCCTCATCTAGCGAGGACGCCAATCCCCCGCGCGGGCAGGCAAGCCCGGCCTCGGTCATCGCTCGCTGAAACAGCAGACGATCCTCGGCCAGTTTCACCGCGTTCAAGCTCGCACCGATCAATTCGACCCCATAGCGTTCCAGGATTCCGCTCTCAGCCAGTTTGACCGCAGCGTTCAACCCGGTCTGGCCACCCACCGTAGGAAGCAGCGCATCCGGGCGTTCCTGAGCGATGATCAGTTCCAGCACGTCTGGGGTAATCGGCTCGATGTAGGTTGCGTCGGCCAGTTCAGGGTCGGTCATGATAGTCGCCGGATTGCTGTTGACCAGGACCACCCGGTATCCCTCACGCTTGAGGGCTTTAACCGCTTGCGTACCACTGTAATCAAACTCGGCAGCCTGGCCGATGACAATCGGCCCCGCCCCGATGATCATGATCGTCTCAAGATCGTTACGCTTGGGCACCGCCTACGCTCCTCTTGCCATCTGCGCCGCATGGACGGCCATCATCTGCACAAAGTCGGCGAACGCCGGGTCCGCATCATGCGGGCCAGGACCGGCTTCCGGGTGATATTGAATGCTGAACGCAGGCAGCACGCGGTGACGCATCCCCTCACAGCAGCCGTCGTTCAGGTTCACATGGGTGACCTCAACCTCGGCTGGCAGTGTCGCCGGGTCCACTGCGAAATTGTGATTGTGTGCACTGATTTCCACCCGCCCCGATGGGCTGACTTTCACCGGTTGGTTGCCGCCATGATGCCCAAACTTCAGGCGATACGTTCGCCCGCCAAACGCCTGGCCGAGGATCTGGTGTCCCAGGCAGATTCCAAACATGGGCACGCGCCCCAGCAGCGCCCGTGCCGCTTCAACGGTATAGGGAAGCGCTGCCGGGTCCCCAGGGCCATTGCTCAAAAACACCCCATCAGGATTGAGCGCCAGCACCTCCACCACCGGAGTCGTCGCCGGGACAACGGTCACACGGCAGCCCCAGGCAGCCAGCCGCCGTAAAATGTTGCGCTTGATGCCATAATCGTAGGCCACCACATGGAACCCACCCTCCGGCACCTTGATGTCATGGTGATCCAGCCACTGCCGGAACTCCCATGCCAGATCGGTGGCTGCGTCCCAGGTATACGGGGCCGGGCAGGTGACCTCGCGCACCATGTCCACACCATCCAGGCCGGGCCATTCGCGCGCCTGGGCGATCAGGTCGGCATCACTTGGGCCGGCATCGGTAGTCAGCACTCCCTTCAGCGTTCCACCAGACCTCAGTCGGCGCGCGCGCGCGCGTGTATCAATGCCGGTGAATCCGGGCCGCTGGCGCTCTGCCAGCCATTGATCCAGCGAAGTCGATGCGCGCCAGTTGGAGACACAGGGGCTGAGTTCGCGCACAATAAACCCGCTCAGAAAAACCTGGCGGGCTTCGTCATCTTCTGGGTTCATGCCGGTATTGCCGATCTGTGGGGCCGTCATTACGACGATTTGCCCCGCATAGCTGGGATCGGTCAATATTTCCTGGTAGCCGGTGAGGCTGGTATTAAAAACCACCTCGCCCAGCCATGTTCCCGGCGCACCCAACGCAGTTCCACGCCACACACTTCCATCTTCCAGAACCAACCGAGCCTGCCCGTGTGGATTCGTCATCGCCACGCTCCCAATGCCTTGACTGACCTAGCCTGATACTGCCGCGTGATGCCGCACAGTCAACGAGGTCATAATTAACATAGAGCGCGCAGACCGACAACAGCGATTTTGACCAAAGACCGCACTGCCTCGCACACCGCCATTGGACACTCTGCACAACCAGTGATAAGCAGCAGCGCCCTTTAGTCATTCTGCACTTGACGCTTGACCGTCCGGCATAGTATTGTAACTCCACTCTGTGGCGCATCTGGGCGTGAGAGCAGGATGGGCCATCCCCAATACGCCGCGCCTTTGATCGGTTTTTGGTACGAGCAGTCTGCCGTTTTTCGCACTGCTGGAGGAAATCCATGTTGCGAACGCATAAATGCGGAGAGTTACGAAGCAGCCATGTGGGCCAACAGGTAACATTGGCCGGTTGGGTGGGGCGCATCCGGCAGCATGGCGTATTGAATTTTATCGACCTGCGCGATCGCTACGGCATCGTGCAAGTCGTGGCTGAGGATGCGGCGCGCGATCTGAAACTGGAATACGTGATTCAGGTCAAAGGCACTGTCGTCGCACGGCCGGAAGGCATGGATAACCCCAACCTGGCAACTGGAGCAGTCGAAGTCCACGCCGAGTCGATTAAACTTCTCAATCCGGCGCGCACGACTCCCTTTGCCATCGATGGAGCCACAGACATCGATCCCACGGTGCGCATGAAATACCGTTATCTCGATCTGCGCCGCCCGCGCGTCCAGCGCAACCTGATCTTGCGCCACCAGATCGTCAAAATGATGCGCGACTATCTGGCCGATCAAGACTTCGTTGAGATCGAAACCCCTATCCTGTTCAAAACGACGCCCGAAGGCGCGCGCGATTATCTCGTTCCCAGCCGTGTACACCCTGGCCATTTTTATGCCCTACCCCAATCGCCCCAGCAGCTCAAACAGCTTCTGATGGTGGCCGGATTCGACCGCTACTTCCAGATCGCACGCTGCTTCCGCGATGAAGACCTGCGTGCCGACCGCCAGCCCGAATTCACTCAGCTCGACATTGAAATGAGCTTCATCGAGCAAGCCGACATCATGGATCTGATCGAAAAGCTCTACACCATGATCACCCAAAAACTGAGCGATCGACAGATCATGTTCACGCCCTTTCCACGTCTTTCAAAACCGGAGGCGCTGGCACGCTTCGGCACTGATCGGCCCGATCTACGCTTCGGCATGGAGCTAACTGATCTTTCCGACCTGGTAGCTGGCAGCGAATTCGGGGTCTTCAAGAGCGCGCTGGAAGCCGGTGGCCAGGTGAAGGGTATCAACGCGACAGGCTGTGGAGACTACACTCGTAAGCAGCAGGATGAGCTGGAAGAATTCGTCAAGCAGTATGGCGCGAAGGGCCTGCTTCGAATGCAGATTCAGCCCGATGGCACGGTGCGCTCTCCAGTCGGCAAATACCTCTCGGAGGAAGCGCAGGCGGCCATTGTTGCGCGCATGGGCGCTCAGCCCGGTGACCTGGTCTTGATCGTGGCTGACCAGCCCGCCGTTGTCGCCGAAGCCCTCGGCGAGCTTCGCCTGGAACTCGGCAGCCGCCTGGGGCTGCGCGATGACAACGTGCTGGCGTTTACCTGGATCACAGGATTCCCGCTGTTTGACTGGAACGAGAAAGAAAACCGCTGGGATCCATCTCATCATCTGTTCACCGCGCCGGTCGAGGAAGACATCCCTCTGCTGGATACCGATCCCGGCAGGGTACGCGGGCAGCAGCACGACCTGGTGTGCAATGGGTATGAGATCGGCGGCGGCAGCATCCGAATCCATGACCGCACGCTGCAGGAGAAAATTTTCGAGCTGATCGGGCTGGACCTTCCGACTGCTCGCGAACGATTTGGGCATATGATCGAGGCATTTGAATACGGCGCGCCGCCGCATGGCGGTATCGCGATGGGCATCGACCGCATCACCATGCTGCTGGCCGGGGCCAAAGCAATCCGCGACGTGATCGCTTTCCCCAAGACCCAACAGGCGACCGATCTCATGGCCGATACGCCCAGCATCGTTGACGAATCCCAACTCGCAGAGCTGCACATCCGCGTTGTCACCGACAACGCCAAAAAATAAGCGTCCGCCCGGCAATTGCTGCGCAGTGCCCAATGACATATACTTCTAGCGCCCCAGCGATCCTGTTTGCCTGGGGCGTTTTTCCAGGACTCATTGTCAGGCCGGGCAGGTCCTTTGAAAACTTGCCAGATAGTGGTCGTTGGCTTTATTGTCTTCGTTAGGTTGGCCATACTGCAAAGGGGATTCACATGACTCATGCGCTCATTACCGGCGGAGCCGGGTTCATTGGCAGCCACCTGGCCGAAAAACTGCTGGCGGACGGCTACCGCGTAACCATCATCGACAACCTGTCAACCGGGCGGTTCGAAAATATCGCCCATCTTGCCGATGTCGTGCCCGAATTCCGCTATGCCATCGAAGACATCCGCAACGCGCCGGTGATGGACCGCCTGGTCAGTGAATGCGACATCATCTATCACTTGGCAGCAGCGGTCGGTGTGTTTTCTATCGTGCACAGCCCGATCGATACTCTCGAAGTGAACGTCGGAGGCACGGAGATCGTGCTGCAAACCGCGCGGCGTTATCGCAAACGGGTATTGATCGCTTCGACCTCCGAAGTATACGGAAAAGGGGTCAAGATTCCGTTTAGTGAAGATGATGATCGAATCCTGGGCGCAACGACCAAGAGCCGGTGGAGCTATGCGGCATCAAAAGAGCTGGATGAATTCCTGGGCCTGGCCTATCACCAGGCCGTGGGCCTGTCGGTGACCATCTTCCGCCTGTTCAACACAGTGGGGCCGCGCCAGGTGGGGCATTACGGTATGGTGGTGCCGCGCTTTGTGCAGTGGGCGCTCGCTAATGAGCCGATCCAGATTTATGGCGACGGTCAGCAAAGCCGATGCTTCGGCAATGTGTACGATGTGGTGAATGCCATCAAAGGCCTGGGAGAGAGTAAAGACGTTGCGGGCGAAGTCTTCAACATCGGCTCGCACGAAGAAGTGACGATCCAGGAACTGGCCGAGCGCGTTATCGCCCGCACTGACAGCAAGTCGGAAATCGTCTATGTGCCCTACGAGAAAGCCTATGCTGCCGGGTTCGAGGACATGCGCCGCCGCGTTCCCGACATCAGCAAGATCAAAAAAGCCATCGGGTGGGAGCCAACAACCCCGCTCGATGTCACTATCGATCAGATCGTGGACTTTTTCAAAAAACGCGCCTAGCACCCTGCTCAGCGAATATTCCAAAAGAGGATCAAGCCGAGCAGAAGTGCCAGCAGCGCGATAACCGTCATTAAAACGCCGATCTTCAGGAAATCACGAGGTTCATACCCACCCGGTCCCATGATCAGGATGTTGACCGGGTGGGCGATGGGTGTTATGAATGCCATCGAGCAGGCAATGGCGACGGCCACACTCATTGCCTGAGGATTCACCCCCATTTGCAGTGCCGCATTAATCGCTACCGGTCCCACCAGCAGGGCGGCCACCTGGCCGCCAATTACCTGCGTAATTAGCACGGTCAACACGGTCATCGCGCCGATCAGAGCCATCGGACTGTCCGCATGAGTGATCACCCAGCCTCCCAGGCGATCAGCCATCCCTGTATCAGCAATCGCAATGCTCAAGGGCAACATCCCGGCCACCAAAAAGATTACGCGCCATTCAATCGCCTTGTAGAACTCTTCCATGGTCAGGCAACCGCTCAATACCATCGCGGCAGCACCGGCAATCATCATCTGCGGCAGCGGCAGCAGGTCAAGGATTGCGACAGCCAGGACCACTGCCGTAATCCCAATGGCGTAGGGGGCTTTTTCCGGGCGAAGCGAAAACTCGGTGTAACTGAGCGTGGGTACGATGAAATCTCGCGTACTTGCCAGGGCCTGTACTTGTTCCGGCTTGCCCAGAACAAGCAAAGCGTCACCCACCTGCAATGGCATAGTCCCCACATCGGTGCGATAGCTGCGCCCCTCGCGCCATAGCGCGACCACCGTCAGCCCCGACTGGCTGCGGAATCGCAGCTGCGTCAGGCTTTGACCCACTACATTCGAGCGTGGAGCGACCACAATCTCCACCGGTTCGACGTTCAACCGCCGGGAATGAGCCAGAACATCGGGATCGTCCAGCAAACGGGTTCCCCACTCAACCAATTTTTCGACCCGCTCTTTTCGTCCAACAATCAACAGAATATCCGATGCCCGGATTTTATGGTCGCACCCCGGCCCATAGGTCGTGTTGCGCCCATGCCGGATAGACAACACGGTGAGACCCAACTTCTCACCAATCCCGCTTTCGCCAATAGTTTTACCTGCAACCCGCGACTCGGCCAGGACCTGGACCTGCCAGATACGCTCATCCAACTGGTACGTATGCCGCAGATTCGGCTGGGTGAGCGCCTGCGCAAACGACTCGCGAGAAGGCAGCATTCGCCTGCCAAAAGGGAGCATCGCGACCAGCCCGGCAAACACAATCAGCCCGCCGGTGGGTATGAAGTCCACCATTCCCAGGCCCTTCAGTCCACGCTCCTCCAGCAGCCCGCCCATCACAATGTTGGCAGTGGTGAGATAGGTCGCCATTCCGCCTACCAGCGTGCCAAAAGCCATGGGCATCAGCAGTTTTGAGGGCCGCACACCAGACACCCGGCCTACGCGCACAGCAGCAGGCAGCATGACTGCACCCGCCGCCACATTGTTCATCACCAGCGAGAGCGTCGCCCCAGCCAACATGAATAAAGAGACCAGTCGGACTTCCGATCCCTGGCCCAGGTTGTTTAGCGCTTCGGCGATCCAGTGTGCCACGCCTGTTTCCTCGAGCGCTTTGGTGATCACAAACAGGCCGATCAATGTGATCACCACGTTGCTGCTAAACCCAGAAAATGCCTGCTGCGTGCTCACCAGGCCGGTCAGACTTAGCGTTAGCATCATCAAGAGCGCGACCAGCTCGATCTTCAGCCGGGTCGCGAAGATCAATACAAACATGCCGATCACGACCACAATCAGCAGGATTTCATGATCCGTCAGCATCGACTTTTTCCCAAAAAACGCATGCCGTCACTCCCGACCCACACAGCACTACCCTTCAGGACACCTGCCCCGTTATAATGGTGCCGCACACTCATTTTTGCCACATTCCAAACCAACTGCCGGAACCGACCCCATGCCCGGCCTGCAAGGATTGTCTATGACCGCCAGCGATCACTCCACTCACCTCTCCCAGATCACACACGATCCCGACTATGATGCTGCCCTGCGCGCCTTTCAACGAGACTATCCGGAATTCGATGTAGATGCAGTTGCCGCCTTGCGCGCCAAAGAATACAGCCGCCTGGACGAACAGGCGCATATCTATCTCGATTACACCGGCGGTGGTCTCTACGCCCAGAGCCAGCTTGATGCGCACATGGCCCTGCTGCGGAGCGGGGTGTTTGGCAACCCCCATTCACAGAATCCCACCTCGCAGGCCATGACCGCCCTGGCCGAACACGCCCGCGCTTTTGTATTGGGGTATTTCAATGCCTCACCGGACGAATACGCGGCGATCTTCACACAGAATGCCAGCGGAGCGCTCAAGCTGGTCGGGGAATCTTACCCATTCGAGCCAGGCGCGCACTATATGCTTCTGTTCGATAATCACAACTCGGTCAATGGCATCCGCGAATTCGCACGCGCCAAAGGGGCAAAAGTCACCTACGCCCAGGTATTACCGCCCGATCTGCGCCTGGACGAAAACGCACTGATGACCCTGCTCGATTCGGCCCCTTCTGGGGTGAACAAGCTGTTCGCCTACCCGGCCCAGTCCAATTTTTCCGGCGTCCAGCACGACCTGGCCTGGATCAAGCGAGCGCAAGATCGCGGTTGGGATGTGCTGCTGGATGCAGCCGCCTTCGCGCCCACCAACCGCCTTGATCTGAGCGTCTGGCATCCGGACTTTGTCCCGCTCTCGTTTTATAAGATATTCGGCTATCCCACCGGCATTGGCTGCCTGATCGCGCGCCGCGACAAGCTCGAAAAATTGCGCCGTCCCTGGTTTGCCGGAGGCACAATCACTATCGCATCGGTTCAGGGCGACGGTTACTATCTCGAAGAAGGCGAAGCGGGCTTCGAGGATGGAACCATCGACTATCTGAACTGGCCTGCCGTCGAGATCGGTCTCCAGCACATCACCAGCATCGGCATCGATACCATTCACGCGCGTGTGATGGCGCTCACCGGCTGGCTGTTGACTCACCTGCTCGATCTGCGCCATAGTAACGGCAAGCCGTTGATCACACTCTACGGTCCCACCACAACCGAACGGCGAGGCGGGACCGTCACCATCAATTTCTACGACCCGGCGGGTCACCTGTTCGACTACCGAATGGTCGAAGCCGAAGCGAACGCCCTCAATATTTCGCTGCGCACCGGTTGTTTTTGTAACCCTGGCGCAGGTGAAAAGGCACACGGCCTGACCGAAGCACAACTGGCCGACTGCTTCAAGCGCCCGGAGCGTATGACCTTCGAGCAGTTCATCACCGCCATGCATGGCAAGGGCGAAGATACCGTCGGCGCGATCCGTGTGTCGGTGGGCATCGCGAGCAACTTCGCCGATGTCTACCGCTTCTGGCAGTTTGCGCGCACCTTCTGCGACCGCTCCGCCGGATAGTTACCGGGCACGGCGCTGGGCGTCAATGATGATTTTGTGCACGTTGTCCTCATACGCTGCATTGAGCGCGAAGGCGTGTGGCACTTCGTCCAGCGCGAAATGGTGCGAGACCAGGCTTTCGAGATCGAGCACGTCAGGGCCGGCGGTCGCCAGTTGGATCGCACGCGGATAGGTGTGCTTCATCCGCCGCACCATCATGATCGTCAGTCCTTTTCGCCGCGCAACCGAAGCCTTCAGCACCACCGTGTCTTCTTCCTCCGGGATGCCGGCCACCACCAGCCGTCCCCCGGCGCGCAAAGTATCGGCGGCCTGCTGAACCGATGCATCGGCCCAGGCGACCTCAAAGGCCACATCCACGCCGCGCCCATGAGTCTGTTCCATCACCAGCGCGCCGGGATCGCCGTGATCAAGTGTCCAGGCTGCTGTCGCGCCCCATTCCAACGCCTTTTGCACACGCCAGGGGAAGCGATCAAACGCGAAGATCGGATCGGCCCCGGCCAGTTTGGCCAGCCGCAGCACCAACAGGCCCACCGGGCCGCAGCCGTGCACCGTGACGCTGTGAGCCACCCGCAGCTTGCCCAGGTCCACCGTGTGCAGCGCCACGCCGAGCACTTCCAGCAGCGTGCCACCCCCATCGCTGATCGAATCGGGGATTGGGAAGCAGTTGTGCGCGCGCACAACGAGCTGTTCTTGCAGCGCACCGTCGAGCGTGCCCAGACCGTGAAAAGTATGGTGAGGGCACAGATTGGGGTGCCCGGTCAGGCACAGCTCGCATACCCCACAGTGATTCGCCGGGTCCACGGCCACACGCTGCCCCAGCTTGAGCGGCTGATGCAGGCCATCAAGCGCGCCCTCCCCTAGCGCAATGATCTCCCCCATGAATTCATGTCCCAGGATCAGGGGACGCTGTTGGCCGGGCATGTCCTTGTGACCGGTGTTGCCGGTATTGCCGGTCTTATACATGTGCAGATCGGACCCGCAAATCCCTACCGCGCCCACGCGCAGCAGGACCTCACCCGCGCCGGGCGCAGCGGGAAGAGGCATGTCTTCGAGTCGAATATCGCGAGGGCCATACAAACGTGCAGCTAACATCGATCCACTCCTTGTCATCCCATCAATACGTCAACACGATGAACCGCCCCATCCTCGAAGATCGGCACGACGACACCTTCGAGCGGCTGACCATCCACTTCGACCGACATCACGCCTTTCATGACCCGGTTGGGGTTGCTCACCCGGATGTCATAACGCGCGCCCCGGTAGCGGCGAATCATGCGGAATCCTTCCCATTCTGCCGGGATGCACGGGTCGATCAACAGCCCGCGATAGGTTGCGCGCACGCCGAGGATATACTGAGTTGCCGCCTGGTACACCCACGACGCCGTACCCGACAACCAACTGTTGCGCCCCAATCCAAACTGGGGATGCTCGTCGCCCAGGATATTCTGAGCATAAGCATAGGGTTCGCACTCATACACGTCGATCACGTCATTCTTGGCGGCGGGGTTGATCTGGTGATAATACTCAAACGCGCGGTCGCCGCGCCCTAGCATGGTCTCCGCGATCATCACCCAGGGATTCGCGTGCAAAAAGATGCCGCCGTTCTCTTTCGCGCCTGGCGGATAGGTGCTGACACCGCCGAGTTTGGGGTCCCAACCGTTGCAGCCCGGCACACTCAACTTGATGCCGTTGGATGTGTTCAGATACTTACGCACCGCGTCGAGCGCCATCTGCGCGCGTTCGGGCGTGGCAAAGCCGGAGAGCACCGGCCACGATTGCCCATTGGTGAAGATTTGCCCGATGGTATTGGTGCGCGAGCCGAGTGGTTTTCCCTCTGGATCGAAATACCGCACGTACCACTCGCCATCCCAGCCGTGCTCGTTGACTGCGTTTTTCATGGCCTCATAGTACGAACGGAACTGGTCCACGTTGGCTGTTAACCCGCGGTGTTCAGCCAGCGCGATCAGTTCACGCAGCGCCACGCCGTATAGATTGGCTGTGAACAGCGATTCCGCCCCATGATGCAGATTGATCGTATCGTTCCAGTCGGCAAAGCCCGCCAGGGGCAGCCCATGCGCGCCGGTATGAGTGCGCGTGAATTCGATAGCGCGCAGCATGTGATCCCACACCGTGCCGGATTCGAGCGATTGGCCGTGTGCGTCCTTGTCATAGTAGGGCACCACCTGGTCCAGGAAAGCAAAATCGCCCGTCTCTTTGAGGTACGCGCAGACCGCCAGGATGATCCACAAGTGATCATCGCTGTAAAAATCGGGGCGATTCGGGTCTTCGGCAGCATCCCCGATGGTCGCTTCCATCGTCAGCGGGAAAAACTGGTGCATGGCATATCCCTCGCGCATCTGCACGCTGAGCAGCTTGACCATCAGCGCCTTAGCCTCATCGGGGATGTGTGCCACCACACCCATGATATCCTGCGAGCTGTCGCGGAAACCCATGCCGCGCTGGCCCAGCCCCAACTGGTAGAGCGAAAGATAGCGCGACCAATTGAAGGTGGTATGACATTGGCGCGGGTGATGGATGTTCAACATGCTGTTCATGCTGGCAACCGGTGTCTC
Source organism: Anaerolineae bacterium (assembly GCA_034429275.1). GTDB lineage: Bacteria > Chloroflexota > Anaerolineae > Aggregatilineales > Aggregatilineaceae > DAOUFU01. Next base: position 54,901 of record DAOUFU010000151.1, read on the forward strand.
GACCTGGATCGTCCCCAAAAAGCCGGACCAATATGCGCCAAGCTCCGCCAACGCCCTATCGATCTGGCTTTCATCGCGGTAGCGACGAATGCCCGGCAGCGCATCCTGAGCGCCTGCCGCCTGCCCCAACTGGGTAATCAAGCGCCGCGAGTCGCCCGGTTGCAGTGTGCCCAGGTGATGCATCAGCGCGGCGATATTATCCCCACGCCGTGCTTCGTAATTGCCCAGTTCTGCCTGCTGCAAGCTCACCGGCGCAGCCCATGAACCATATTCGTTGCGGCCCAGGAACTTTTTGCGGTCGGTCTCGAAGGACGATGCCGGAAGGTTGGAAGTGAAGAAATTTTCGCGGCGGCCTTTGTGCATGAAGGCGTACTGCATCAAGACGGTGAACTCGCCATCGCGCACGCAGTCACTTTGCATGGTTTGCGGCACCCAGTCGGCATTGTTGAACTGCTTGAGCGCATCGAAATGGGTATACTCGACTACAGGAATCGCATCTAGTTCTACTGGCTGATGGCCCACATTGGTCAATCGAATATCCTGGATCACGCGCGCATCACCGAGGGGCACGAAGATGGTAATCTCGGCCCGGATGCTGTAGAACTCGGTCACCCAGCGCGAATAGCCCATCCCGATGTGGCACTCAAAACGGTCATAGGGATCGAGCGTGGGCACCAGAAAAGGCGAAAAAACCTGATACCCGCTCGCCGATTTGAGCCGCACATACAGGGTAGAACCTTTGAAATCCGCGCTGGGCAACTGGGGGATATATTTGGTGATCCGGTTGAGGCCGGGATCGTCTTTGCAGATCAACAGGCCGCCGGTGTGATCTACCAACCCGCCAAAGGCGAGTGTGCCCACATAGTTGATCCACTTGACAGGGGTCATCGGGTTGGTGATCACATACTCGCGGTTGGCGTCATCAAAAAAACCATACGTGGTCATCGGTCAAGTTCCTCCGGCATGAGCTAAGCAGCGCGATTATAGCCCGGCTCTGGCCAACACAGCAGTGCAAAATGACACGACTTCGCCAGATTACCGTGTGCCGCCGCTCACTCTGGAGAAATTCGCCCGAATCGGGTACGCTATTACCGTTCTTGAAAACGATTACAACTGCTATAGGGAGGATTACCTCATGCCCAAAAAAGTCGTCACCTTTGGCGAAATCATGATGCGGCTGTCGCCGCCCGGCTACCAGCGTTTTGGCCAGGCGCGTTCGTTTGATGTCATCTATGGCGGTGGGGAATCGAATGTCGCTGTCTCGCTGGCGAACTACGGCCAGCCTGTCGAGTTTGTGACCCGTCTGCCCGCCAACGATCTCGGTGATGCCTGTATTCAGTTCCTGCGCCAGTATGGCGTGGGAACCGGTTCCATCGTGCGCGGCGGCGAGCGGCTGGGGATTTACTTTCTTGAAATGGGCACCATGCAGCGCGGCAGTAAGGTAGTCTACGACCGTGCCCATTCCTCCATCGCCACCATCGAGCCGGGTATGATCGACTGGCCAACCGTTTTCGCCGGAGCTGACTGGTTTCACTGGTCCGGTATCACGCCCGCCATCTCTTCCGGCGCAGCAGCGGTCTGCCTGGAAGCCGTACAGGTCTCCAAGTCGCTAGGCCTGACGGTCAGCTGCGATCTCAACTACCGCAAACACTTGTCGAAAGGGGGCAAAAAAGCCAGCGAGGTCATGCCCGATCTGGTCAGCTATGTCGATGTAGCCATTGGCAACGAGGAAGACGCCGAAAAAGTTTTCGGCATTCACGCACCCGAAAGCGATGTCACCGCCGGTAAGGTCGAGGCAGAACAATACCGCTACGTATGCGAAAAGCTGCACGAGCGCTTCGGTAATCTCACTACCATCGCTATCACGCTGCGCGGGTCGATCTCGGCCAGTCATAATACCTGGTCGGGGGTGCTGTGGCACGACGGGCAGTTCTTTACCGGCGCGCAGTACGACATCACGCACATCGTCGATCGCGTGGGCGGCGGAGATTCGTTCATGGGCGGGCTGATCTACGGCCTGCGTACCTACGGGGACGACAGGCAGCGCGCGCTCAATTTTGCGATTGCCGCTTCATGCCTCAAGCACTCGATTTTTGGGGATTTCAACCTGGTCACGGTGGACGAGGTCGAAAAATTGATGAAGGGAGATGCATCGGGGCGCGTCTCGCGTTAGGGTATCCCTACCCGCACTTGTGATCACACGGCGAGGCGGCTTATCGAACCGCCTCGCCGGTTTCCGCCCCCTACATGCCAGTGCAGGCATCCAATCGTTGGCTAACCGGCGTGCAGCAGTCTCCTTACAGTCGCTCAGTCGTCACGTGCTGCCGCTTCGCTTGCTTTACAGTTTGGCTTGAGTCTACGATAGTAGTGGCTGGCTCTGCCTTGATGACGCGCACCCTCATCCCATGCTGCCTCAGGTGACTGTGTGGCAGATGCCCGTTTCTCCCCGTAATCGTGGCGGGCCAGCGCCAGACCGGTTTGGATGCCGGTTCCAATCGTCAAGACTCGTCGTGTAATGCTCAAAGCAAGGAGATAAAGATTCATTATGAAACGGTCAATCGTCCTGCTGCTGGTCGTAGCAATGGTACTGTCGGCGCTGCCGACATTGCCGGTTCACGCCCAGGGAGATTCATGTGGCGATGCTCCACCCTCGCAATTGATCGGTGAAAAGCACGCCATGGTCGCTGTCGGGCAAACGGCCCCGGTTTTCACAACTCCATCACTGGCAAGCGGCAGCATTGGGGAGTTAGGGGAAGCCTACTATACGGAGCCTATCTACCTGAACGATGGCCCGCAGTGCGCGGATGGCGCCTGGTGGTGGCATATCTCGGCGGGCGAATTCTACGATCACTGGATTCCCGAAACGGTCGATGGCAGCGCGGTGCTGGTCCCCTATCGTTTTGTGCCCGAAGCACCGGTAGCGTTGGGGGTACCGATGACCCAACCGGTTATCACGTCGCCAGAGGTGCCCCTGCCCGCCGTGATCCCTGCCGGAAACCCCCAGGTGATTGCGTACGCTCCATGGAGTTGGCCGGTCGGAAGCGATCCGGGGCAGTACCAGCCGCCCGATCCAATGGCGCTTCAACTGCCCGATGCCTACGCGGGCGACTGGCCGGTGCCCCCGATCAACCTGGATGAGGTGTATTTCGTAAAAGACGCTAACCTCACCCCCAGCCAGCTCGCCATGCTAGCGCAAAACGGGTTCGTGGTAGTCCCGGCAGGACTCAGGCAGTTTGATAGTGTCTACCGGAGCGAATCGTGGTTGAAGAGCACCGGCAAGGGCGATTTCATCACCACCGATGCGCTGTTACATTCTCTCTACCTGGGCTATCAGAACGCGCTGATGTTCCTCGAAATGGACGAGTTCTACCGCAGCGCGGCGAATTTCCTTGGCGGAGGTTACCTGGCGGCAGAAGCCCAGTGGATCGAAGCCTCCGGCACCACGCTCGAAATTCCCGCGCGCAATGCCGCTGTGTTTTATGCGGTAGCTCTGAGCTTGTTGGCCCAAGGTGAACCGTACTACGTGCTCGGCTACGATCAGCAGCCCGGCTTCTCTGAAGGCGATATCGTGCCATCGAGCGTATTGGAACGGGCGAACCCGGACATCCTGGCGCTTGCACAACCCATGATTGACATGGCGCTCTCGGCGGAAGGCCGCCTGGATGTGCCGATCCTCGAAAATTACGAGGAAGACTTCAGCCAGTACAAGCCACGCAGCTACTACGCTGGCTCGGAACTGCTGGAGTCCTATTTCCGTTCGATGATGTGGATGGGGCGGATCACCTTCCGCGCCAAGAGCACGCTCGACACGCAGACCGGCGTGCTGGTCATGCGGGCGCTTCTGGCCACCCCTGAAGCTTACTGGCACTGGTCGCGTATGGCCGATACTCTGGCCTTCCTGGTCGGCCCTATGGATGACTACAGCCCGGTGGATTACCAGCCGCTCGCAGAACAGGCTTTTGGCCCAGGGCTGCCGCTGGATGCCATTGCCGATCCGGCCCGGCTTGATGCGTTCCTGTCGGGTGTTAAGCAGCTTCCTGCGCCACGCGTGAACAGCTTGCCCTTACCCATCGGAATCACAGCGGACGAAGTGGATGAATACACGCGCGGGTTCCGGCTGTTCGGTCAGCGCTTTACGCTCGATGGATACATCATGCAGCAGTTGATCTACCCTGAAGTGGGCACCGCCGAGCGTTCGCGCGCGCTGCCGCTGGGCCTGGATGTCGCCGCCGCTCTCGGCTCCGACCATGCCTATACCCTGGCCGAGCAAGCAGGAGCCGCCGAATTCGCTAACTACACCGAGAACCTGGCTGCTCTGCGTAGTGAGATCAACGGCATGAGTGGCGATTCGTGGCTCGAAAACCTGTATGGCGGCTGGCTGTGGGCGCTTCAACCCCTGGTCGCCCGCGATCCTGGCCTGGATGCCCCGATGATGAAGACCGACGCCTGGAAATACAAGGACATCCACACCTTGCTAGGGAGTTGGACGCAGCTCAAGCACGCGACCCTGCTCTATGCCGAGCAGCCGATGGGCGGCCTGGGCGGTGGCGGCTATGAGCCGCCGGGCATCAGCGCCAGTGTTGTCGAGCCGAACCCGTTGGTCTTCGCCCGCATCGCGATTCTGTCGCACACGCTACGGAAGGGACTGGAAGATCGCGGCTTTTTCAGCAATACCAACGATGGGTTGAGCGCTGTGCGCACTTCGCTCAGCTGGCTGTCGTCCATGTCTGCACGACTGGCCGAGATCGCCCGCCGCGAAGTGGCCGGTGAACCGGTGAGCTACGAAGACCTGTACTGGCTTCAGGAACATTTCGCCACAGACCTGTGGATGATCCGCTTCATAATCGAAGAGTGGATTCCTGATGCGCCAGACACGGTCGCCCTGGTTGCAGATGTCGCCAGCAACGCCAGCGCGGGCACCGTGCTCGAAGAAGCCATTGGCCCGGTGGACTATATCTACGTGGTTGCCAGTGGGCCACACGGTCCGCAGCTTACACGAGGCGGCGTCTACAGCTACTACGAGTTCGTCCAGCCCATCGATCAGCGCCTGACCGATGATGAGTGGCGCGCAATGGTAGACGCGGGTACCACACCGCCTCGCCCCGCCTGGACCAGCCTGTTCCTGTCCGAATAGCCTCGTTCCGCTGTTTCACCATCCGACCTCTTGTCATCAAGCCCCGGGCGCACAGCCTGGGGCTTGATGGTTTCCCGTTTCGCGTTAATAGGGTTACTGTGCTATACATTGTGTGATACATAGGATCGCGCGCACCATCTCGCCCGATCCCGCGCCGGGCAATCGTCCCCGGTACCAGGCAAAAGGAGCAAACCGGCCATGAGCGCAGAACTGCTCTATTTCAACGGCATAGACGGATCGACGGGTCAGTATCTGGTGCCGCCCATGACTGCGGAAACCCTGGCCGCCATCGTGCGCGGCGAGCAATGGGACCCCGCCCATCTGGACGAACTGCGCTGGCGGCATGAGCAGGACAGCACCCGCACGTATGCATTGAAGGAAGGGCTTGATCCCAAAAACCTGGCCGAAGCCGGGTGGGGCGTCATCTTCGCCGCCAATGTTGACCCCAGCCTGAATGCGGCCATCCGCGAAGCCCTGAGTGAACTGCTCGACCTGCGGCGCGCGCAGGCCGGCCCACTCTACCGCGAGTTCATGGGTTCGGCAGGCTATCGCCCTGAGGAATCCAAAAATGATTTTCTGGCGCGTCATGGGGCTGGCCCTGGACCGGTTGACCCGGCCAAAGTCCCTTACTACCTGCTGATTGTGGGCGATCCCCAGACTATCCCATACCGCTTCCAGTATGAGCTGGATGTCGCGTATGCGGTCGGGCGAATTCATTTCGGATCACTGGACGATTACGCCCGCTATGCGCGCAGTGTGGCTCTGGCCGAGTCTGGCAAAGTGATGCTGCCACGCCGCGCTGTTTTCTTTGGGACCTCCAACCCAGACGATCAGGCCACCACCCTGAGCGCTGCCCAATTGGTTGAGCCGCTGGCTTTTACGCTGGCAGCCAATCAGCCCTATTGGGATATTCAGAGCGTCATCGGTGAGCCGGCACGCAAAGCACGCCTGAGCAATCACCTGGGCGGCAGTGATACGCCTGCCCTGTTCTTCAGCGCCAGTCATGGCATGGGCTTCCCCAACGGCGATCCCCGCCAGCTTCCATTTCAGGGCGCGCTGCTGTGCCAGGACTGGCCCGGACCAAAGGCCGGACTGGGCGAGATTCGCCGCGATTACTTCTTTGGCGGCGAAGACCTCGCCAGCGATGCCAACCTGCTGGGAACTATCGCCTTTCACTTCGCCTGCTACGGCGCAGGGACCCCCTATTGGGACGACTTCGCCAAGCTGGCGTTCAAGTCGCGGACGGCAGTTGCGCCGCACGCCTTTGTCGCAGCGCTTCCACAGCGGATGCTGGCTCTTCCGAAGGGCGGCGCGCTGGCTGTGGTGGGCCACGTTGAGCGTGCCTGGACCTTTTCCTTCAACTGGGATAAGGCGGGCGCGCAGACTCTCTCGTTCGAGAGCACGCTCACTCGCCTGATGGAAAATCACCCGATCGGGTCAGCGCTCGATTACCTTAACAGCCGCTACGCAGAGATCTCGACGATGCTCAGCAACGCCCTTGAGGAAGCAGAATACACAAAACCCAACCCGTACAAACTGGCGAACCTGTGGACCGCCCATAACGACGCGCGCGGCTATGCCCTGATCGGTGACCCGGCGGTGCGTCTGCCCGTCGTCCCAGCAGGCAGCACGATCCAGGCACAAACTGCGCGGCCTGCCATTCAGCCGATCGACGGCGGCAAAGGAAAAGTGCCGGTGGTGCTCTCAAGCCAGTTACCGGATGCACCGGCTCCCGCCCAGCCTTCGACACCTTCTGGGCCTTCCGATTCCGTCCAGCCTGGCCAGTCCTCCCAACCTGCCCAGGGTGAGCTTGTCGCTGAATCACTGGCTCTATGGAGCAGCGATAGCCTCAAACAGCTTCGCGAGAATCTCTCCGACACGTTACGCAAGCTGACCGATCGGTTGTCTCAACTCGTCGATGACATCACCAGCCTGGAGGTTTCGACGTTTGTGGCCGAAAGCATGGACGATATTCGCTACGACAGCCGCACTCACCAGTTCAGCGGTGGAGCGCGGCTGCGCGCCCTGACACACATCAGCCTGGATGGCGATGTGCAAATCTGCGTCCCGGTCGAATCGGACGAAATAGACAGCACGTTATGGGAAATCCATCGAAGTATGGTCGAGCAGGCCCAGGCCAACCGCGCCGAAATTTTCCGCATCACGGCGGAGGTCCTCGGCAACCTGCTGCTGCCCGGCCAGGGTAAGTAACCGCGCGCTATGATCAATCCAGTGATGAGCGCCTCCGGCGCACATTTCTCGGTTACGCTGCCGGGCGGCAGCCCAGCCGCACAGGTCCTCGATGTCTGGGAACCTGCCCCGCCTGACGCGGTTTCTTTTGCGCCAGACGCCTCCGGTCCCGAACAGGAATATTCGCTGCCAGAAGCCATCACATGGCGAGCCGAGCTTCCGGCAGAGCCGCTGCCCGCCCACCTGGCCCTGTACGCACAACAGGCGGAAATCGCCGTGATCGAAGCGGCCCTGCGCCAGGTTGATCCGCGCCTGAATGCGTTCCTGGCCGATTATCATCCCGATCGTCCAGCCGCTTTTTCAGCGGGTGTACCGGCTCCGGAACAAGCCCTGGCCGGGTGGCTGCAAGCCGCCGTTCAACCCGTCAGCTTTGCCCAGGACAACTCCCGGCGTGCTGAAACACAAGATGCACAAGGGTTTCTGGAACAGGTGCGGCACCTGCTCAGCGCTTATTCATGGGTCGAGACCGCAGTCGAGGGGCAGGTGATCGCCTGTACGCGCGTAAGCTGGACCGGCGATTTTAATACGTCGTGGAGCGCATGGGCAGGCGCACAAAATACGGCACTGCACTCGCAGACTGTCGCTCTGGCCCTGGCCTCGCGTGCCGTGTGGGTGCGCTTTGCGGGGTCTTTGATTACGGGTGCGCTGCGCCTGGGAGCACAACTGGCCACACCGGGCGGAGCCATCCTCGCGCTGCCGGGCCTGTGGCGCTATATCAACGATATTATCGACGACTACCGACGTCTCAGCCGCACCGTCCAGGCATGACCAGGTGTCGGATCGTCCGCAAATCCGCATAAGTGGGTATCAGGAGAAAATGTGCGCTATGGCTAGCACCCTCGAAAAATCGATTCGCAGCGCTGCCGAAAAAATTGCTCAGATGTTGGAGGAAAACGCGACTCTGACCATCCGCACGTACATCACGCCCGTCGGCGAAAGCACAGCCACGGGCACCGAGCCGCGCGTCCTGATCGCCGAGACGGTGATCGGCCTCGACGGCGACTACACCACGGTCATCCCGGTGCAGCGCGCGGAATCAGGTCTTTTGGAGCGTGACGAGGACCTGTTGGCGTCACATCAGCAGCACGTCCTTGCCGCCATCGACTACCGCAACAAATCATTGAATGCCTTGCTGGACATCATCAAAAAATAGCATCGTCTTCTGCCCAGCGGCGGCCTGTATAAGAAGAGGGCCGCTCACATCGAGTCGAATCAGGAGGGTCGGGCATGACACTGCTCCCCGATCTTGAGATCGGCCTGCATCGCCAGGATGAAAACAACTACACGGTCGAGATGCGCTTCAAACGCCCGGACGATGCGGCTCAGCGCGAACCGGTGCGCGGCCTCGCGCGCTTTGATCTGAACGCGCTGCGCCAGCACGCCCTGGATCGTGCGGCCTATGGCCGGGCGTTGAGTGCCAGCCTGTTTGAAGACCCACCGATCCGGGAGGCCTTCAAGTTTGCGCGCAGCACGGCGCAAACGCTGGAACAGGCGCTGCGTTTGCGGTTGTGGATTGGCAGCAGCGCACCCGAACTGCACGGTCTGCGCTGGGAAACGCTGCAAGATCCGGAGACCGGAGCCTGGCTGCTGACCGATGAAAGCGTCCTGTTCTCGCGTTTTCTGGGCAGTCCAGACTGGCACCCGGTGCGCCTAAATCCCAAGAGCGATTTGCGCGCCCTGGTTGCCATCGCGAACCCCAGCGATCTTTCCGAGGGCAAATACCAGGTGCGCGGGCACGACCTCACGCCGGTGAATGTTTCTGCCGAGCTGGCGCGTGCGCGCCGGGGGTTGGGCAGCCTGATCGTGGATGAGCTGGTCAGCGACCCGGCGGCTCCGGGACGTGTCACTATCCGCGCGCTGAAGGACGCCCTCCGCGAGCGCCGCGATATCCTCTACCTGGTATGTCACGGTGGAATCCTGCGCAAAACGCCGCCCGGTCCCTATCTGTGGTTGGAAAAAGACGACGGCACCGCCGATGTAGTGGCCGGTGATGTGCTGGTCGAGCACCTGCGCGACCTGCCGCCCCGTGAGCGCCCTATGCTGGTCGTGCTGGCCTCATGCGAGAGCGCCACGACCGCGCCCGGTCTTGACGACGATGACCCCCTGCTCGCGCTTGGTCCCCGGCTGGCCTCGGCGGGAATCCCGGCAGTCGTGGCCATGCAAGGCAGCATCAGTATGGAGACAGTGGCCGAATTCATGCCCGTATTTTTCAAGCAGTTGAGCACCCACGGGCAGATCGACCAGGCGATGTCTGCCGCGCGCGGCGCAGTCCGCCAGCGCCCGGATGCGTGGATGCCCGCCCTGTTCATGCGCTTGCAAGGGGGCAGCGTGTGGTTCCAACCGGGATTCGCCGGTCAGCAGCCGGAGTTCGAGCAGTGGGCTTCGCTGCTCAGCAGCCTGCGTGAAGAAAAATGCACCCCGGTTCTTGGCCCTGGCCTGCTCGAATCTCTGATCGGGTCCACGCGCGATCTCGCCCGGCGCTGGGCCGCCGATGCCGCCATTCCGCCGATCGTGTGTAACCCGGAGTCGCTGGCCCAGGTCGCCCAATTTCTCGCCACCACCCAATCGCCACACTATCCACATAGCCGCCTGAAGCGGCAAATTGAAACCGAGATTCGCACGCGCTACCGGGAACATCTGCCGGAGAGTGTGCGCAGTGCCGATCTTGCCGGGTTGATCACAGCCGTGGGCGACTATCGGCGCACCCACGATGACAGTGATCCGTTTGCTTTGCTTGCCCGGCTTCCGATCCCGGTCTATGTCACCACCAGCCCGGATACCCTGCTCTACGAAGCACTGCGGGCCGTGCCGGATAAAGACCCCGTCCAGGCCAGTTTTGTCTGGAAAAGCTACCTGCGCGATCTGGGCACGCTGCCCCTTCTCGACCCCACAGATCGCTACCGGCCCTCGGTGGAGCGCCCAATGGTCTATCACTTGATGGGCCACATCGCCGAACCGGAATCCTGGGTGATCTCAGAAGACGATCACTTTGACTACCTGATGCAGATTGATGACGACACCGAAACCGACATCCCCAGCTTTGTTGACCGCGCCCTCAGCGAAAATGCGCTGCTATTTTTGGGCTTTCAGATCGACGATTGGAACTTCCGCGTCCTGTTTCGCAGCATCATGAACGAGGAGCGGCGCTACCGCCGTCGCTACCACCAATCGGTCGCGGTGCAGATTGATCTGGCACAAAACACGCTTGAACCGGATCGCGTGCGCCGCTATCTGGAACGTTATTTCGGTGACCACGTGAGCATCTATTGGGGCAGCGCCGAGGACTTCATCCGCGAACTGGCCCGGCGCTGGGCTGACGAGGCAGGCAGAGAATGGTAAACGTGACAGGCGAAGCGACCAATCCCTATATCGGGCCGCGTCCTTTCCGCACCGGTGACACGCTCTATGGCCGCGACTGGGAGACCCAGGAACTCCGCGATCTTCTGATCGCCCGGCGATTTGTCCTGCTGCACTCGCCTTCCGGCGCGGGCAAAACATCACTGATCCAGGCCGGGCTGATTCCCGCATTGGAGGCCGAAGAATTCCGCGTGCTGCCGCCGATCCGTGTGGGCATGGACCCGCCGCCGCAGGTGCTGCAATCCGGCTGTGAGTTCAATCGTTTTGTACTCAGCGTGCACATTTCGCTGAGCAGCCTGCTGGCCGAGTCAGGCAGCCCAACCGGTAATATAGCCAGCCTGTGCAGTTCGACGCTGGATGCCCTGTTTGACCGTTTGCTGGATGAAGCTTCAACCGCCGACTCCGACAACGAGGCTGGCAAAGTGGGTCAGCGATCGGTGCTGATTTTCGACCAATTCGAGGAAATTCTGACCGTCGATCCGCTCAACCTGGCAGCCAAAGAAGAATTCTTCCGGCAGCTTGGCGAAGCGCTCAAAGATCGCGATCGCTGGGCACTATTTGCCGTCCGCGAAGATTATGTCGCCGGGCTGGAACCCTATTTGCACAACATTCCGACCCGGCTGAGCACACATTTCCGGCTGGAACCACTGCGCAAAGATGCCGCTCTCGAAGCGATTAAGCAGCCGGTTGCGGCCCAGGGTGTTCGGTATGCCGAAGGCGTGGCCGAGACCCTGGTCGATGACCTGCTGACCTTGCCGCTGGGAAAATCTGAATTTGTCGAGCCAGTGCAGCTTCAGGTCGTCTGTTACGACCTGTGGAGGTACTGGCATACACATGCTTCGCCCGAATCCACAACCATCACCCAGGCACACCTGGATGCCTTCGGCAACGTGGACCAGGCCCTGGCGAACTTCTACGACACCTGCATCCAGACCACCACTCAACAAACGGGCATCCGTGAGCGCGATCTCCGTACCTGGTTCGATCACCAGATGATCACACCCGCCAAAACGCGCGGCATTGTCTACAAAGGGACACGTGAGACGGCAGGAATTCCCAATGAAGCTGTGAATGTCCTCGACCGTTTGCACATCATCCGCGTAGAGCCGCGCGCCGGAGCGGACTGGGTTGAGCTAGCTCATGACGGGTTCATCGACCCGATCCTCGAATCTAACCATGCCTGGGAGCGCCGCGAATGGGAACGTTCGCGCGCGCGCTTCCGGCACATTTTGCAGATCGGCGCGGTGGTGCTGGGCGTGTTGATTGCCGGGTTGGGGGTGCTCTCTTACCTGCGCGGACAGGCTGCGAACCAGGCCCGGCGCGATACCGTCGAGATTCAGCTCACGGGCACCGCCCTGGTCGAGGCTCAAATTGCCGCCCAGGACCAGGCCACTGTCTACGCCCGCGCCAGCGCCACTGCGTTCCGCCAGACCCAACAGGTCGCTGCTGCCACGGCCACCCAGCGCGCGCGCGAAGCTCAAAGCGAGCGCCTGCTGGCCGATGCCCAGATCGCGCTGCAAAACAATGACGCGGCCCTGGCGCGGACCCTGGCGCTGGACGCTTACCGACTCAACCCGAACAACCCCGATGCCCCACGCATCCTGGCCGAAGCCGCTTATGCCCCAGGCCCCCGCAGTGTGCTAAAAACCAGCACGCTTTCCACGCTCTACAACCACCTGGCGATTAGCCCAGACGAGCGCTTTCTGGTTGTCGCTCCAGGCACGACACCCTCCGGCGCAGCGCAGCAGCAGACAGCGCTCACCCAGGCCGAAAGCTTTTTGACCGTCTGGGAGCTTGAAACACGCACCGTCGCGCGCCAGTTAACGGGACCTTCTGGCCCGATCGTGGCTTTGGACTATGCGCCAGGTCCCATAGGGGATCGAATCCTGGCGGCGTCACCATCCGCACTCAGGCTGTGGGACGCTGCAACCGGGGAACCGCTCTGGACTTTTAACATAGCCAACACCCAGCAGCTATCTGGTAAGTTGATCACGAGCGCGGCGCTGGCACCGGACAGCAGCGCCGTGCTGGCCGGGGGGTGCAGCCGTTGGGATGTCAACGGCGTCTGCACGCGAGGTTTTGCGCTTTTGTTTGGCCTTGTGGATGAGGTCGGGCTGGC